>DATDRF010000280.1:0-5036 GCA_035291905.1 Bacteroidota bacterium | reverse complement strand
ACCAGGGCGCCGAAGATCTTCAAAGAGGATTGCAGGGTCGATTGGAAGAAATCTGCAGTTGCGATTCATAACTTTGTGAGGGGACTTTCGCCGGTGCCGGGGGCGTGGGCGATGCATAACGGACGCGTCATCAAGCTTTATCGGACCAGGATTGCAGAGGGGAAGGGGGGCAGAGGGGAGGAGGGGAGTGTCCTCAGAGCCGACGGAGATGAATTGACCCTGAGCACAGGCGACGGAGCAGTGTCGATTGTGGAATTGCAGCAGGAGGGAAGGAAGAAAATGGGTGCTGCAGAGTTTCTCAGGGGATATGATCTCAAGGTTGGAGAGTTGCTTCAGTAATTCTTCTTTGCGATCTCTGCGCCTTCTTGGAGATCTTTGCGGTTAAAAACCTAACCGCAGAGGACGCAAAGGAGGCGCAAAGGACGCGGAGAGAAACGGTTGCATGGCCGTTGAAATTCAAGTATATTCTTTTTACTGACTGCTAGAGAGAGACCGTGGATTTTGTCCTGTGGGCCTGCCGAGTCATGCATGCGGTTTCCGCGGTCGTCTGGATCGGCGGTTTGATCTTCATGAATGCCGTCCTTCATCCGATTCTCCAGCATCAGGGACTCATCACCAGCCAGGTCTCAATGGCAGTTTCGAGGCGATTTCTTCCATTTGTCTGGTTCTGCCTCTGGTCCATGGTAGTAACCGGCCTTCTTCTCATGCTTTTGAATCCGCGTTTTCTCTGGTTTGATTTTTCGACAGATTGGTCGAAACTGCTTGCAGCAAAGCAAATTCTTTTTCTTCTTCTAGCCGGGGTCTCCTGGCAGGCGGCGAAGGTCGTTGCGAAGCTTGAAACCGCCGTTCGTGACGGGAGTGATGAAGTCGAGGGATGGAGCCTTGCGCTTCAGAAGCTTGTTCGGCGGTCAATTCTTTTTGGCTTACTCTCAATTCTCTGCGCTGCCGGCATGGCGGTGCTCTAGACATTCCTTATGGGCAAAGTTGTTGTCATAGCGAATCAAAAAGGGGGTGTCGGTAAGACCACCACGGCGATCAATCTTGCTGCCTGTATTGCCGTTGCGGAAAAGAAGGTCCTCCTTATCGACACGGATCCCCAGTCGAATGCGACCAGCGGCGTCGGTATAGCTCCCTCGGAAGGAAAAACAATTTACCAGGTGTTGTTGGGAGACCTCGACGCAAGGGACGCGGTCATAGAATCGCAAATGCCCTACCTCTCGGTCCTTCCTTCTCATATCAATCTTGTCGGGGCAGAGATTGAAATGGTGGATCTTGAACAGCGGGAGAGGCGGCTTGCCAACGCCCTGCGTTCCGTGAAGCAGGATTATGATTTTCTTGTCGTCGATTGTCCCCCATCGCTCGGCCTGTTGACACTGAATGCGCTTACCGCGGCAGACTCTGTCCTGATCCCGGTGCAATGCGAATATTTCGCCCTCGAGGGGCTTGGCCAGCTGTTCAACACGATCAACATGGTCAAGAAGAACCTGAATCCAAACCTCGACATCGAAGGCGTTCTCCTGACCATGTATGATTCTCGTCTTCGCCTGTCGAATCAGATTTTTGACGAAGTGAAGCGTTATTTTGGCAACAAGGTATTCAAGACTGTCGTATCCAGGAACATCCGGCTCAGCGAGGCCCCCAGCTTCGGCAAGCCCATCATTCTCTATGACGCGTTGTCGACGGGCACCCGCAACTACATGGAGCTTGCCAAAGAGGTCATGGCCAATCGCGGTGAGGTTTCCGAAATGGCTCCTCATCCGCTCCCAACGTTCAATCCCTAATCCATGACAAATCAAAAGAAATCGGTTCTGGGCCGCGGTTTAAGCGCCCTTATTCCAAAAACTCCGGTCAGCATCCGGCAGGGTGAAGTGGGAGAGGATAGCGGCGGCGTCAACGTGATTGCGAGCGTTGAGCTGGAACGGATTCGTCCGAACCCCTTTCAGCCGCGCACTGATTTCGATTCGGAGAGCCTCGAGGAGCTGAGCAAGTCCATCCTGGAAAAGGGTTTGATTCAACCGATCACGGTCAGGCGCCTTGGCGAGGACTATCAGCTCGTTTCAGGCGAACGGAGGATGAGGGCGGCGCAGCGGGCAGGACTCCCTTCCATTCCCGCTTTTATTATCGATGTCCAGAGTGATTCGGAAATGCTTGAGCTCGCTCTCGTTGAGAATATCCAGCGGGAGGAGTTGAATCCGATAGAGATTGCCCATGCCTATCGACGGCTGATCGACGAATGTCGTTTAACGCAGGATGAGGTTGGTCAGAAAGTCGGCAAGGACCGTTCCACAGTGACGAATTTCCTGCGGCTGCTGAAGCTGCCCGAGAAGGTGCGGGAAGGATTGAGGCGGGGGCGGCTCACCATGGGCCACGCGAGAGCGCTGCTGGGGCTGGACAACGAGCGGGATCAACTGAGGCTGTATGACGAGATTGTCATGGGGGGAGTGAACGTCCGTTCGGTGGAGCGCACGACGCGGGCCAGAAAGGCGAAGCCGGCAAAACATACACGGCACGGGACGGGAATCCACTCCGTTGAGGAACAACTCAAACGGATGTTGGGCACAAAGGTGAAGGTGTACGCAAAGAGCGGAGGGAAGGGCGAGATCGTTATCCAATACTTCTCGGCCGACGACCTCGAACGCATTCTCGAACTTATTCTCGACAAAAGGCATCGTTAATTATGGCACTCAAGAAAGTTCTCACTCCAAGAGCACCGGCACCCATCGGACCATACAGTCAGGGAATCACCGTCGACGGCAAGCTCCTCTACACGGCCGGACAGATAGCGATTGACCCGGCCACCAACAACCTTGTTCAGGGAGATATCAAGGACCAGACGCGGCAGGTGATCAAGAATCTCGAAGCCATCCTCATAGCCGGCGGCGGTTCTCTCAAATCTGTTTTCAAGACGACGGTATTCCTGGAAGATATGAATGAGTTTGCGGCGATGAACGAGGTCTACAGCGAATTCTTTTCCGAATCGTCTCCGGCCAGAAGCACCGTGGAAGTTGCCCGGCTTCCGCGTGACGTCAAAATAGAGATCGAAGCCATCGCGTTCGTCGAGAGGTAGGCCGCCTGTTCCCTTGCATGCGGATCTTCCTTCGTCATATTGCAGTTCTTTTTATCCTTCTGTTCTTCATTCCAGTCTCCTCCGAGGCACAGTTCCGTCATAATTCTTCTTTCGGGAGTTATTCCGCCGTTCATCAACCCATTTCCAAAGCATCGCGATCTCTTTCTCTGCTGCAGGATACCGTCACCGCCCCGCGGTCGTCGCGGTCTCCGGCTCTTGCGACCATTTTTTCGGCGATCGTACCGGGTTCTGGTCAGATATATGCCGAGAGGTATTGGACTCTGCCCCTCATATGGGGGTTCGGCTACTGGTTTGTAAGGCAGTACATCGCTACGGACAGGAAGTATGACGAATGGAGGGTAACGTATTCAGAAAGGCTTGCATCAGAGGTCTCAGGTCCCAACGTTGACTATGCAAAATACGTGAGGGACTTCTACAGAGATCAGCGGGATAGTTTTGCGTTCTACCTGGCCTTGACCTATGTCCTTAACATTGTTGATGCATACGTCGGGGCGAGTTTGTATAACTTCGATGTCAGTGAGGACCTGGGGGGAACGTCGAACGTCAGGTTTGAGTTGCGGGTACCTCTCCAGTAAGACTCTTCAGCGTTCCACCTCCCCCTCTTTCTTCAAGACATCCTCCAACGCTTCACGCAAGGTTGGAAAGCTGAATTCGAATCCGTGTTTCATCAACACCCCGGGAAGGGCCCGCCGGCCATTCAGCAGCAGGTCGGACATTTCGCCGAGCAGAATCTTGAGGCCAAACGCCGGGGCCGGGAGGAACGAGGGGCGATGGAACGCTTTCCCAAGTTCTCGCGCCAGATCGCTCACCCTGAGCGGATTCGGTGAACAGAGGTTCATCGGCCCGCTGATCCCCGGGTTCTCCAGCGCAAAGATATATCCCCGAACGACATCCTTCAGATGTATCCATGAGAACCACTGTTTCCCCGAACCGTATGGGCCACCTGCAAACAGCTTGAAGGGAAGGATCATTTTTTTGAAGGCCGGTGCGTCAGCGGCTATCACAAAACCTGTGCGGACTGTAACAACGCGGGTTCCATGTTCTTCGGCTCCCTTCGCTGCCATTTCCCAAACCGCCGTTGTCTCTGTCAGGAATCCTGTTCCCTGTGGATGGGATTCATGGACATCCCCTTCTTCAACGTGACCGTAGTAATCGACCCCCGAGGCGCTAACAAGGACGGCGGGCCGTTTTGAGGCGGTCCCAATCGCCTTGACCAACGCGTTTGTTGCGTTGACACGGCTCTGGACTATCCTTTGTTTCCGGGCTTTTGTCCACCGCCCTCCGCCAATGGATTCTCCTGTGAGATTAAGAATGGCATCAGCGTTTGAGATGCTCTCAACCCAAGGGCCATGATTTTCCGCGTCCCATTGTACAATACGGATTCGATCGTCCCCGGATTTCTTGGCTGAGCGGGAAAGGAGGATGGCCGAGTGGCCGCGGTCAATGAGGTCGCGGGTAATCGCGCTTCCTATGAGGCCAGTTCCACCTGTTATGACGATGTTCATTCTGCTCAAAGATACTAAATGAAGGGCCACTATCAAAGAAGGCCGGCATCCAAGTGCTCTGTGCCCCTGCCTGCTCGACAGAGTTCGTTCGACAGAATTCGTTCGACAGAATTCGTCGCAATCTGACGATCGCAATCTGACGATCGAAGTCTGACGACCGGCAGGCAGGCTTTGTGCATTCTTCGTGCCTGCACGCCGAAGTGCAGGCTCACGATGTTTCGGCCCGCCCGCCAAATTTGTTTCTCAAAAAGGCAGGCGGGCACGCAGGTGTGTCCTTTGCGGTTAGAATCTTTGCCACAGGGGGCACGGAGGAGGCATGGGGGGCACAGAGGAGGCTTTTCCCATTGATTATATGCTGGTCTTTTTCTATCGTGGGCGACGATGAACGTCGTCCTGGTAGGAATTCTACTCTACATTGCCTTCCAACTTCTCCTCGGCCTGGT
>DATDRF010000279.1:0-8241 GCA_035291905.1 Bacteroidota bacterium | reverse complement strand
CGCAGGCAGGGTTTTCAGCCGATGGCGTGGAACACATGCCAGAGGAGCCGATCTTCCCGCGTCCGTCAGAAACGAACGCCTACAAGCCCTCAACTGTTGCTCAATCCCGCAAAGCGGGATTGTGGTCCGCTGCGGGCCTGTTAGCCGTCGCCTGCCTGCCGAAGTGAATGCGATAAGCTTCGTCGCAATCGAAATGGTCGGAACGCAGGCAGGGTTTTCAACCGATGGCGTGGAACACATGCCAGAGGAGCCGATCTTCCCGCGTCCGTCAGAAACGAACGCCTACAAGCCCTCGACCGTTGCTCAATCCCAGGATTGCTACAACGAACGCGGTCAATACTCCAGCGTAAGTCCGACCGAGGGGAAAAACGGGATCATGTTCACACGGCTGCCGGTGGTCCGGTCATAGTAGAACATGTTCTTGCTGCTGTAGAGATTGATGAGGTTCACTCCAGCTGAGGCTTGAATGCCCCAGAAGGTGACGTGGTATGTAAGGCTCAAATCGAGCCGATGGTAGGGAGGCAGGCGCCCCGCGTTCTTTGCTCCCAAAAGGGTATATGGATCCCCCGCTTCATATTCGAAATCGGCCGGGATTGGAGTATGAAGCATCAGCCGATCAAAGAAACCGATTGTAGGCGTGTAAGGGAATCCCGAGCCATACTCCCAACGAAGCGAGACATTGAAACTCTTCAGCAGTTCGGCAGAGACCAGTCCGTTGAGATGGTGCCGGCGGTCATAGCGCGGATAGTACGACAATCCCTTGTTATTCAGTCTGGCCCAACTGAGGGTGTACGCTCCGTAAAAATCGATGAACATATACTTTGCCCTGAGAAGAATTTCCGTGCCGTACGATCTGCCAGTCCCCGGAAAATAATCGGGATCGGCCGCATCAATTTTTCCCCGGTTGTAGGCCAGCAACGTTCCATAATATTTGTAGTAGGCCTCCGCGGTGAGGGAGATGTTTTCGGAGAGGTTTCCCTCAATTCCTGCGACAAAATGGTCGGCGGTTTGAGCAGGAAGTTTCGCCGGTATTGCGATCCACCCTTCAAATGCGGGTACGATGTCGTCTTCGTTGCTCACGGTCATCACCGACTGCCGAACATGGCCGTATGACATCTTCAACCTCCAGTTTCCGGCGTAGAGATAGCTCACGCTGATACGAGGCTGAAATATTCCCTCGCCATTCCCCCTGTAATAGAGGTCGGTCAGTTCGCTGTGGAATCCGACGGTGTACTGGAAATCGCCGGCCTTACCCTGATATTGCGCCCAGAGGTAGATTGACGGGATCGTCTCCTTGAGCGTGAGAGGTGTTCCCACCGTGTTCACCAGCTGATATTCAAGGGCTGGAAAGCTTGATTCGAATCCGAATTGAACAAGATCATCGGTGCCCACATAGGCAGTGGCACTCACGCGTAGGCCGTTATCTTTGATCGACGTTGACGTCGGCGGTTGATTCAGGAAAGGGTCGCTCACCCGCTCTGCGGTGAACGCCGTGTAGTATGCGTTGATTCGGATGAACACCTTGTTCCCGAGGAGGTCCGAGACGGATGCAGAGAACGCCTTCCCCTGCCAGAGATAATCCGGGTTAAGCGGGTTCGTATAGTTAAGGTCGTCGACGGCCGTGAGATACGCGACGTCAATCTTCATATTCCCCCCCGGCTGAGCCGTACCCTTTACGTACAAATCGTAGAACGAGAGGGGCACATCATCTCTCACGATTCTCTTGAATGTCTGTGCAAAGAGCGACTTCCTGCCGTTTGCCATCCATGAAATCCCCTTTGAAACAGGTCCTTGCAGTTCAAATTTCGAGGAAAGAGAATTCACATGAGCTTTTGCAGAATATCGGTCAAGCCGCGGTTCCTTTGAATTGATGTTGACGATCGAAGAGAGTCGGCCGCCGAATTCCGCCGGAAACGCGCCTGTGTACACTTCCACCGACTTGATAATATCGGGATCAAAAACACTGAACACACCCAGGGCATGGAACGGACTGTAGATCTTCATTCCGTCGAGAAGAACAAGGTTCTGGTCTCCCGCCCCGCCGCGAACAAAGAAGCGGGAACTTACATCGCTGGTGGAGACAAACCCGGGAAGCATTTGCAGGGATTGCAGGACATCTCCCTGAGCGGTCACCGGGGCGATCGTTATTTCCTTGGGGGTCATTATGTGAATGCTCGTGCCGATTTCGGAAAGCCGCCCCCCCCGCGTTCCGCTGACCACGATCTCTTCGGTCTCGATCGCCTGCGGCACAAGGCGAATCGGTATATCCACGCTTTGCCCGGCGGGGACTATGATCGTCTGTATCTTCTTGCGATACCCGACCGAGCTCACGGAGAGTTCATACGTCCCGGCATTGAGATTCGGGATAAGATAGAAACCCTCCGCGTTTGCAGCTGTTCCCCGATTCAACTCGGCAAGGATGACGTTCGCATACGGTATTCGTTCACGGGTGAGACTGTCAGAAACGATTCCGTGGATGGACGATGTTTGCGCACGAGCGGCAACGCAAGCGAGAGCGACCGTCGAGGCGACAAGAAGAGACCGTATGAGGCGTTTTGACGTCATAGCTACTTGATCAATAACAGCTTTCGCGTAAGAAAGGCACCGCCTGCAGACAGCCTGCAGATGTACATGCCGCTCGCCAGGTGGGATGCATTCCACGTTACCTGATAGGTACCGGCGGGTTTTCTCGCGTTCACCAACACCGCTATTTCGTGTCCTAGAAGATCAAAAACACTCAGCTTCACATCACTGAGAACTGACAACTGAAAACTGATAACCGTCACCGGATTGAACGGATTCGGATAGTTTTGGCGAAGAGTGATGGAGCTTGGGATACTCGCTGCCCATTCGTATTCAACAACGACGGGAATATCTGGGCCCTCCCGACCCAATATTATACCTCCCTCACCCACCAGAACAATATTATCAGCGAACAGCGAGACTCCATAAAGCGTCTTGTTTGTGCGAATCACCAGTCTCCTTTGAGTTCCCAGAAAGGAGAGGTCCGACCAATTCCTCCCGCCGTTCGACGAATGATACATTTGTCCATTGTCTCCAACGGCCATGGCGAATGTTGTATCCCCGTAGGAAATCGATCTCAGGTTCTGTTGCGGGATCACCACGCTCCCCCATGTGAGACCGGAGTCTGCGGTGTGGAGAACCACTCCGCCGGCACCTACAGCCGTCCCAACACCGACGTGTGATTTCGAGAACGCGACAGAATGGAGGATTTGGGTGGTGTATGCGGCCCCAGCCGACGCAGACGCGCGACTATTAGGGAGCGTTGTTGTTGTGAGTGTATCCCACTTCACACCGGCATCTGTCGACCTGAGCATCCTGCCTTTTGCTCCTACCGTCATGGCAATGAGCGAATCGACAAATGAGACTGAGTTGAGCGTATCGCGAACATAAGCAAAACCTTCACCCACTCTAAAGGATATCAAGGTGCGCAACCATGTCCTCCCCCTATCATTGCTGTGCAACGTGAGACTGTAGGGAAAGGTAAACTGGCCCTCTGGCCTGCCGAGGTGCCCGACGATCAGAGCCTTCCCTGTTGATGAGAACGCGATACCGGAAAGGTAGTTTGTCTCGCCCGGTATCGGGGTCAACGATGCGTCCATCCAGCTCACACCGCCGTCCTCCGTCCGGACAATGGTTCCATTCTCCCCCACGGCTACCGCCGTGTCGCTCCCGAACGTTGCCACGGCAAGAAGGTGGCTGGAGACACCGCTCGTGCGAGGAACCCATGAGGCGCCACGATCGCTTGTCGCGAGGATTTCGCCTCTTTGACCCACAGCGATCATCCTGAAATCATCAAAAGGAGCCACGCCATAGAGCGAAGAAATGGATCCAACGGTCCGTTTGGTCCAACTCACCCCCCCGTCTGTTGACTTGAGAACGATCCCTGACATTCCCGTGGCAATAACAATGCTTGCGTCAATCCGAAGAATGTTGGTAAGAGATGCTCCTATGAAGCCCGCTTGCGCGGTCCACGTGGTGCCTCCATCCGTGGTCGTAAGAATCGCGTTGCTCTCGCCAACGACTATTCCGTTGTTCGGGTCGGAGAAACTAACACTTGACAGGAGATACGTGTTTCCACTTTGTTGCGGACTCCAGATCTTGCCTCCGTCGGAAGTATGCAGTATCAATCCGTTCTCACCCACAGCGTACCCGTTCATGGAATCCGGTAATGATACACTGTAAAGGTGGCGCGTCGTGGAGTCAACCTGACGGCTCCATGATTTCCCCGCATTCGTTGTTCGAAAAATCACACCCTGAGAACCTACGATTGCGCCCTTCCTCTCATCAATGAACTGAACGGCATGCAAACGATCTCCACCCCCTGCAAGCTGCTGCTCCCAGGTCAAGCCACCGTCCGTGGTTCTCAGGACAATGCCGGGGTACCCGACAACTGTTCCAGTCATAACGTCGGTAAACGATACGCCGTAGAGTGTCACTCCGGCACCAACAATCTGTTGAGTCCAGGAAATGCCGCCATCCGTTGTCTTCAGGACCGTTCCGCCGTCTCCGACCGCCATACCCCTGTCGGGCACGGGAAACGAGATCCCGCGGAGATTGACAGTTGTCGGTCTCTCAAGAAGGAACCAGTTCGATCCGCTGTTTGTGCTCTTGATGATTGTGCCGAACTCTCCCACACCGTAGAGGACCCCTCCCCCCGCATAACACATTGCATGGATGTCGTTCCCTTGCGGAAGTGGGTTCTTCCAGAACCAGTCCTGCGAATAAGAAGTCGCCACGGTGCAGCAAAGGAAAGCCGCGGTGATCAGGATTCTTTTTCGATTTCTGTGGTTTTGCATGATCGGAATTAGCGGCGGTTATGTTGGAAATCGGCAGGGAGAATCTGGAAGACCGTATCAACGGCACAACCTGCAAAGATCCCTGTTCCGTTTGTGATATTTGAATAGTTTGACTGATCGAGCCGGATCGAAAAGGGATCCTGAAAGCCCGTGACACTCGTGTAGTAGTTATAGAACGTCTTGTCGAGCTGGACGAACTGAAGAACAGCGTAATTGAATACAAGTTTGTAGGGTTTTGTCCGCTCGTAGATGTCATCCAGAACCTGCAAGTACACTCCGACCGTGTATGCATTCGCCACAGACAGACTCTGAACTCTCGTTACCTGTCCGTAAATGGCATTGGTGATGGAAGGGGGGTCGGATCGAAAGCGGGCAGGAACCTCCGTCCATTTCCTTACCCAGCTGTTTCCCTCAAGCACGTCATAACATACGAGCAGCCGAAACAGATATCCCTCCGCCTCCCCGGACATTTCTGCCCTCATCAGCATCTTCTGTGTAAGATCATACTGCTGTGGCTTCTCAAGCGTCGATCGCTGATCCATGTACACGCCCGGTTTCGAAGGTATGGTGGTAGTCCCCGTGAGAAGTCCCGCGGAAGGTATCAACACCTCCAGTGTGTACGTGGCCCCGTATTGGAGGGTCAGACCTGAGGAACGATAGGCATAGATCGGGCTTGTGTATCTGGAGGAATCACTTCTCGGCAATACGACGAGCAAGAGTGGATACGTCGTTGCCCCGTCCCGAATAGTCACGACAGCGTCCGTTATCGGGTATTCGACAGTATTGGATCCGGGTGTCCGAACAGATGGTGGATAGGTGGAAAGCACCCTTACAACCTGATCGGCCTTATCCGTCGAGAGAATGGAATAGACAATAGGCGAGGATGATCCCGACGGCCGCGGATCAAATGATTGATCGCAACCAACCACGGAAAGGAACGAAACAATGAGAAGCGGCTTTAGAATCTGAGGAATGAGACTTCGCAAATAGGTTTCTTCTATTGATAAAATAGGATTCGCAAACTCTTCAGTCTACCCAATAAGCCGAAGGAGAGCAACAAGAAAGTGACGAAATAATTCAACCGCAACGAAAGACGTGAAGCGTCGAATTCTGCCGAATTGTGAGACCGATTCTCACATCAGAAGGAGACAAGGATGAGCTTCACTGATGCGATCAGGAGAACGAGCGCCAGGAGTCTTCGGAGGAGCGAACCCGAAAGGCGGTTTGATCCGACGTAAGACCCGAGAAATCCGCCTACAAATGCGGAGAGGACAAACGGCCATATGATGCCCAGTTCAATTCCTCCACGCATTGCCCGTCCTCCCAGCCCGGCAAGAGAGTTCACCACGATGAAGAAGGCGGAAATTGCCGCCGTTTGCTTCGTCGTCGCCCATCGAAGAAAGATCATCATGGGACTCAGAAAGATGCCACCACCAACCCCCACGATCCCGGAAAGCAGTCCGATCCCGGCGCCTCCCGATAGAGCGACAGCAAGTGCCGGATTTCCCGTCGATTCGTCGGTGACTGTACTCTTCGCCGACATGTACATTCTGTAAGCGGCAAAGAGCAGCACACCTGCGAGGAGTATGAAGTACACCTTCTCCGACACTTTGAGAGAGCCGCCGATAAATGCCGCGGGCACTGAAAGAACCACAAACGGCCAGGCCTTTCGCAAAGAGAAATGTCCCGCCCTCATGAAATGGAACATCCCCACGCCGGCAACGAGGACGTTGAGGGTCAGCGCTGTGGTAGCCATGAACTCAGGCGCAAAGGAGAACAAAGAAAGCACGGCGAGATATCCCGAAGCTCCACCGTGACCGACGGAAGAATACAACGCGGCAACGATGAAGATGAGTGTCGCGATGAGCAGGATGGTAAGAAAAGGGAGTTCCATGATCGATGAGGTCGGAATGATCCGCCACACAGCATGGCGGGCAGGCATTCCGACCTACAAGCTACCGAAACAAGAGCCTGATATTCACGATTTCAGGTGTGTTGCCAATTCGGACCGGTGGGCCCCAGGTTCCGACACCGCATGATACATAGAAATGGGTGTTTCCCCGCTTTTTATATCCCCAGCTTACTTCATACATTTTCCGGGTGATGAAGTTAAAGGGCCACAACTGCCCGTGGTGAGTATGACCCGACAACTGGAGGTCTACTCCGTGCTCTTCCGCCTCATGCAACCGAAATGGCTGATGATCCATCAGAATGATGGGCCAGGAACGATCCACTCCATCCATGATTTCGCCCAACGATTTTCGTATCCCTCCACCAAAACTCGTCTTGCTCAGATCCTCACGCCCCACCACATACACGGTGTCGGCAATTCGTGTTAGATCATCCCTCAAAACCCTGATCCCGTGTTCCGTCAGATATTTGTCCGCATCCTCGACACCGCCGATGTACTCATGATTGCCTGTGATCGCGATGACCCCGTATCGGGATCGAATCGTCCGAAGCGTCTCGCCAAGGTTTTGCTGTATGACCGGTCCCAAATCCTCATCCACCACATCCCCCGGTAAGAGAACAAGGTCGGGATTCAAGGCGTTGATCTTGTCGACGATCTTTGAAAGCCTGCTTTTCCCGACAATTGTGCCAAGATGAATGTCGGAGACCGCGACTATGTTCATCTCCTTCAACGCACGGCTGTTCTTGGGAATTTCGATGCTCAAAGTCCTTACCCTCAATCTCACGGCGTTCCAATGGCCATACATCAGTAATCCGAGAACGCCAACGATAATCGCTCCCGCGACAATTCCGGCCACAAGTTCGGTGTCCTCCCGGATAACTTGCGGGAAGAACGGCAAGAAACCATCGATCAGCCTTAGAACATCAAGAGAAAGCAGCGCCATATAGAAATAGACCATGGCCGCGAGCCAGTACGACCCTATCCAGACCATGCTGCTGCTGATCCACGAAAGAGCTATTCTCTCGAGAAACCGGCCCGCAAGGAATGACAGAGATAAGAAGAGAAACAGGATTGTGTAGAAAAGATGAAGGCCCGATGATTCAGGGACGGCTTGCCATCCGCGCCAGAAGATGTAGGAATTGAGAATCCCGTAGAGGATGAAGAAGACGGAAAAGAAGAGAATGAATTGGAGGCGTCTTGATATGTTTTTCTTCCCGGCAGGGGTGATATGTTGGTTGTGTGGCATTCTGGGGCTAAAGCCCTGTTTACTTCGCGACATGTGTCCCCGACCTTCCACCTACGCCTTGCTTCGGAGGACAAGAAAGGTCGGGGCAATTCCCACGCACTCCAGTGCGCGGATTATTCCATCCCGCATTCCGGGCTTTAACCAATTTTCTAACAGAATACGACGATCTTCTCCCCGACATATTGTTGGTCCGATCAGTGGTGGCGTTTCGAACAGTCGGGTTGAAGAGGCTGATTAGTGCTCATCAAAGGGAACCGTTACAA
>DATDRF010000278.1:0-3545 GCA_035291905.1 Bacteroidota bacterium | reverse complement strand
GGACCCCGGCAAGATCCTGCCCGGTGCCCGTTCGATGGTGTGTGTCGCGATGAACTATTATGTCAACGTTCATCATTCCGACGATCCGGCCGCGGGAAAAATCTCCCGGTACGCTTGGGGAGACGATTATCACGAGATCGTCTCCGAAAGACTCGGCAAGCTTCAGCAGGGAATTGACCGGCTGGCTCCCGGATCGAAGTCGAAGGCATACGTTGACACGGGGCCGGTGATGGAGAAGGTATGGGCCGCAAAGGCCGGGCTCGGATGGCAGGGGAAACACACGAACCTGATCACAAAGGATTACGGTTCCTGGGTCTTCCTGGGCGAGGTCATCACCGATCTTGACCTGACGCCCGACGAACCGATTGCCGACTTTTGCGGAACCTGTACGGCCTGCATCGAGGCCTGTCCCACCGGGGCGATTACGGAGCCCTACGTGGTCGATTCGAATAAATGTATCTCGTACTTGACGATCGAACACAAGGGTGAAATTCCATCCGAATTTCACCCGCAACTGGAGCATTGGGTCTACGGATGCGATATCTGTCAGGATGTGTGCCCGTGGAACAGCTTTCGGCAGCAGACAAGGGAGGAAGCATTCGCCCCGCGGGAACAGAATGTTGCCCCCCCATTGACAGATCTTGTTGAAATGTCAGCGGACGAGTTCAGCAAACGATTCAAGAAGAGTCCGATCAAACGAACGAAACTCGCTGGGATAATCAGAAACGCAAAAGCTGCATCGCAGAGGAACCTGAAACCCTGAAACCTGAAACATCTATCCCCTTATCAAAAGATCAACATGTCTGAAAACAATCATCGCAAAGTTATCATCATCGGTTCCGGTCCGGCTGGACTGACCGCCGCGCTGTACAGCGCTCGGGCTAATCTTAGCCCTCTCATTTTCGAAGGCTCGCAGCCGGGCGGACAGCTCACCATTACAACGGAAGTGGAAAACTATCCCGGGTTCCCCGACGGCGTCATGGGACCCGAGCTGATGGAACTCTTCAGGAAACAGGCGCTGAGATTCGGAGCTGAGAGCCTTTTCAAGGAGGTGACGGAGGTCGATTTCTCGAAGCGTCCGTTCAGAGTGGTCGCGGACGACACTGAGTACTTTGCAGAGGCGATCATCATCTCGACCGGCGCCAGCGCGAAACTCCTGAACATTCCGACAGAATCAGAGTTCATGGGTTACGGTGTATCGGCATGCGCAACATGTGACGGGTTCTTCTTCAAGAACCAGCATGTTGTCGTTGTTGGCGGAGGAGACACCGCCATGGAGGAGGCTACATTTCTCTCGAAGTTCGCCTCAAAAGTTACGATCGTTCATCGGCGCCACGAACTCCGGGCCTCGAAAATCATGCAGGAGAAGGCTGCGAAGAATCCGAAGATCGAGTTTATCTGGGATTCGGTGGTGGATGAGGTGCTTGGGAAGAACGAGAACGGCAGGAAAAGCATGACGGGAGTGCGGTTGAAGAATCTGAAAACCGGAGCGGACACCGATTTCAAGGCAGACGGGCTTTTTCTGGCGATCGGGCATCAGCCCAACACAAAGATCTTCAAAGGCAAGCTCGACATGAATGAAGTGGGGTACTTGAAGGTACAAGCCGGTTCAACCAAGACCAACATCGCGGGCGTGTTTGCTGCCGGTGACGTGGCTGATCCCGTGTATCGTCAGGCGGTATCTGCTGCCGGAACAGGGTGCATGGCTGCCATCGATGCGGAGAGATTCCTGGAGGCATGAGGGAGTATTGAGAACGGCAGTATTTTGCGAATAACCAACCCAGATTCGAAGGGGAAAAAACGAAATGACGCAAGATAGCTCTTGACAGAGCTATTTTTTTTCCCTATTCTGGGAACGTTTGCGGGAACGTTTGCAGAATGAAACATGCTACGATCATCGATATTGCAGAGAAACTCGGAATCTCACCGTCTACCGTCTCCAGGGCCCTGAGCAATCATCCTGATGTCAAAGACGAAACGAAGGAGAAGGTCAGGAAGATTGCCAAGGCGATGTTGTACTCTCCGAATCCAATTGCGAGAAGTTTGAAAAGCAATCGTACCTCGACGATCGGGGTGATAGTTCCCGAGATCGAACATTTCTTCTTCTCTTCAGCAATCAGCGGTATTGAAGAAGTGGCGTCGAGCTCTGGCTATACAATCATCCTCTGTCAGTCGAACGAGAGTGTTGAGCGAGAGGTCGAGAACGTGAAGCTGATGATCCAGCATAGGGTCGCCGGGGTGATTGTTTCGATTTCGCTCACGACGAAAAACGGAAACCACTTTCAGGAATTGTTAAAGCATCGGATTCCGGTCGTCTTTTTTGACCGCGTCAGCGAGGATGTGTCGGCGAGCAAGGTTCTGATCGACGATTATCGCAGCGCCTACGACGCCGTATCGTATCTCATCGATAAGGGACGGAAAGCGATTGCCCATTTTGGAGGATCGTCTGAAGTCGGTATCTATGAGAAACGCTGGCGGGGATACGTCGACGCGATGCGCCACGCCGGCCTGCCGTTGCATGAGAAGCTTATGGCAAACGGCGAGCTGTACGAACAGCATGGATATCAATCCTTCGACACGATGATCAGGGAGAACGAGATACCCGATGCGGTCTTTGCAGTCAATGATTCCGTCGCTGTGGGAGCAATGCAGAGAATCAAAGAGGCTCGCCTCAGGATTCCAGAAGATGTAGCGATCATCGGTTTTTCAAATGAGAAGATCACGCGGCTTGTCGATCCTCCGCTGACGACAGTCGACCAGCCCGCAATGGACATGGGGAAAAAAGCTGCTGAGATTCTCATTGATACGATTGAGAAGCACGTGGATGAACCGCAGACAACCATAATTCCAACGAGGCTGATTGTACGGGGATCCACGTAGGTTTTTTGTCCCTGGTACTGCAAACGTTTGCAGTATCGTTGTCGCATGATGGCGTGGGAGAGTTGCAGGGATTCTTCGAAGTCACAACAAAGCGCAGATTCTATCGAGGAGTATCTTCCATGAAATCCTTCTTCCTTAGCGTTGTTTTTGCTTCCGTTCTTATCCCCGCCTCTCTTTTCTCCCAAGGCACTCTTTACGGGACCGTCTCGGACACATCCACCGGCGAAAAGCTTGTTGGGGTAAACGTCTATCTTGTTGGGACATCCATCGGGAGCGCAACGGACATTGAGGGCGAATACCGAATCCAGAGAATACCGCCGGGTGTCTTCACCATCCGTTACTCGTACATGGGATTCGAACAGAAGGAACGCGAAGTAAACTTTCTGGCGGGGGGAGCACAAAAGATCGATGTGCAGCTGACGCCAAGCATCATCCTGGGGGAGGAGGTGGTGGTCACGGCGCAAATGCGCGGTCAGATGGCTGCGATCAACCAGCAGCTAACTTCGAACACCATCGTCAGCGTCGTTTCGGAGGAGAAGATTCAAGAATTGCCTGACGCAAATGCGGCCGCGGCGATTGGGCGCCTGTCAGGCGTGTCGTTGCTCCGGAGTGGCGGCGAGGCATCGCAAGTGGTCCTCCGCGGACTGAGCTCCAAGTTCTCAACT
>DATDRF010000277.1:0-19860 GCA_035291905.1 Bacteroidota bacterium | reverse complement strand
CCCGCGTCTATGACCGTCTCGCGTTCCTCGTTCCGCCCCCCGAAGGGGTGACCCGGGCCGGAATGCTCGAAGGGAATCCGGAGATGGTCAACAAGTGGCAGAAATACCTCAATCTCGGCAATTCCCCCTGGTGGAAATTCTGGCAGTAATAAGGAAAAAAACATGACACGAAGAGCACGAAGGAGACACGAAGGACCACAAAGAACTCTTCGTGTCTCTTCGTGTATTCTTTGTGTCCTTCGTGTCACCGTCTTTTTCGGTAGTGTCTCAATTTGGTTGTAGTTTCTAACGCAGAGACCTGCCTGCGTGCCGACGATCCCAAGTCGAAATTCCCGATGAGTGTTCACTTCGGCAGGCAGGTCTGCGCCCTTTGCGACTCTGCGTTGTAGTCTATATTTGAAATTGAGACACTACCTCTTTTTCTAATCCGTTTGATTTTCCCCTCCCGTTCCGTACATTCCTGTTCAAAATCTTTACTCCGAAAATTCCAATCATCCGTCGTACTACCAAAAGGATACTCCAATGAAAAGGACCCCCCCGGCCATCCTCCTCTTCTTGTTTTGCCTTGCCTTTGGACAAATCATCGCCCAAGAGCGCGAAGATCGCACTCTCCTCTCCTGGGATCAGATGCGCGCCGTCATCAACGAAGCATCAGGCGAACGGGCAATGCACCATACACTTGAGCTCGTTCCTTACCCCCGCGTACGCGCACTCAGTGAATATCAGAATACCTTCCGCGAAACCGACGTGATGGTGAAATTTGCCAAGGAATATGGGTTCAACAATGTGGAAGTTGAATCATTCCCAAGTCAGGGTCAACTTTGGCAGCCCACACAAGGGGAACTGTGGATGGTCGAGCCGGAGGTCCGCAAACTGTATGACATTTATGATGTCGCCATTTCTCTTGCCGGCAATAGCGAATCGGGCGAAGTAACGGCCGAGGTTGTTGATGTCGGAACAGGAGCTCGCAAGGAAGACTATGAAGGGAAAGACGTTTCGGGAAAGATTGTTCTCGGATCAACGGGACCGAACGCACTTCAGCGCCTCGGGGTCTTTGAACGTGGGGCGGTCGGAGTCGTCAGTTACACCTCATTAAGAGCAGATGATTATCCGGACCAGATGCTTTCTTCGGGAATCTCCTCTAATGCCCCCGAAGGCAAGAAACCCGGCTTCGGATGGGTCATCGCTCCGAGAATCGCCCGCCAAATTTCCGCGATACTCAACTCGGGCCGCAAGGTCGTGCTGAAATCCATCGTAAAAGCCCAGACATTCCCCGGCGAGCTGGAGACTGTTCATGCGACAATTCCCGGCGATGGCAGCACGGATCAGGTGGTCGGCGTCTCTGCACACCTATATGAAGGATACATCAAACAAGGAGCCAACGACGACAACTCCGGCTGTGCCTTGACCTTGGAAATGGGCCGTGCCTACATTCGCCTCATCAACGAAGGAAAGCTCCCAAAACCGAAACGGACCATTCATTTCCTCTGGGTACCCGAAATCAGCGGCACGAACGCCTGGCTGAACAAGCACAAGGACATCGAGGCGAAGATGATCGCCGACCTGAATTTCGATATGGAGGGGATCCGTCTCTCAACAAGTGCGAGCTTCTGGGTCCTTCATCGTACTCCCGACACATTTCCCACATTCCTCAATGATCTCGGCCAGAGCATGATGGAGTTCATCGCGGAGTTGAATCGGGAAAGAGTGCGCTTCCGCTCAAGTGGGTACGGATTCACGCTTCCTGTCGTTTCCCCGCGCGGGAGCAGGGACCCATTCTACATCAAGATCGACAAGCATTACGGTGCAAGTGACCATGTGACCTACATGCAGCACGGAATCCCCTCGCTCATGTTCATCACCTGGCCCGACATGTGGTATCATTCATCCGAGGATACACCCGACAAACTGGATCCCACCCAGTTCAAACGCGCCGCCGTTGTCGGAATCGGCTGCGTGAGCGTCCTTGCATCAGCTGAAGACGAAATGGCCCATAAGGTCGCCGCAGAATCGTTCGGCCGGGGCGTTGAGCGCATGGGCGATTCTCAAAGGAAGGGGCTCTCGTACTTGGCGGATGCGGCTGACGGTAACACGCTGATCGAAGCCTATAAAGAGGCAAAGAACTCGGTTCGCCATCAGGCCCAGGTTGAGCAGGATGTTATTCGCACAGTTTCAGTCCTGTTCAACAGGCCGGACGATGGCAAGAAGAAACTGGAACCGTTGGCAAAACTCGTTGTGGAACGTTCGTCCGCCCTTCAGGAAGAAGTAACGGCGTACTACAGACTCCGCGCTGAGCAAAAGAAAGCCAAGGCGGTTGAACCGAAGATGACGGATGAGGAGCGCGCGGCATCAAGAACGTACGTTGAACGGCCGGAGGGACAGGGTGGCGGTGGTTTCGGAAGAATGCGCGCTGCGATGGAGGGCCTCTCCGACGTAGAGCGTGCCTCGTTAGGAAAGATCCCGCAGCATATGACTGCCGAATTCAATATTCTTCTCGGGAAGAAGAAATCGCTTCTGGAGATAAGGGATTTTCTCTCGGGAGAATTCGAGCCGCTTCAGCTGGCGGATTTGATGGAGTATGCCCGGGTGATGGAAAAGATTGGAATGCTGAAGAAAGTGTCAAAGTAGCGTCATGAATGGATGAATGCCGCAGCGATGATCTCCTCCACTGCGGCATTTTTCTATGTGATCATACCTCAGACTGTCCCGCCGGGGCTCTCGACCTAATCCATTTCTCCATGTCCGACAAACAGCGCGCCATCATCCTTCTTTCGCTCTCCGAGCTTCTTGCGATGTCCGTCTGGTTTTCTGCAACCGCGGTCGTCCCGGCCCTGGCAGTCGCGTGGTCACTCGACGATTCCGGCCGTGCCTGGCTGACAATGTCGGTTCAGGTCGGGTTTGTCATCGGAGCGCTCGGCTCAGCGTTGCTGAATCTCCCCGACAGAATCCCCGCACCTCGATTGATTGCCGTCTCTTCGTGTCTTGCAGCAGGGTCGACAATTGCCATTCCACTCGTCGCCACCGACCTGACCCTGGCAATCCCCCTGCGCTTCCTCACGGGGCTGTTTCTCGCTGGAGTCTATCCGGTCGGAATGAAGATCATCGCCACGTGGACAAAGGAGGACAGAGGAGTCGGCATAGGCCTCATGGTCGGCGCACTGACCGTTGGGACAGCCTCTCCTCACCTCATCAATGCTTTCGGTGGAATAACCGACTGGCAATTCGTGGTGCTGGTTTCAGCGATGTCGGCTCTTGGAGGAGGCCTCCTCGCAGGGCTCTTCGTGAAGGAAGGCCCATTCAAGACTCCAACTCCCCCCTTCAACTGGAAGTATGTTCTGACGCTCTCGCGCCAAAAGGATGTTGTTCTGGCAAACCTCGGGTATCTCGGGCACATGTGGGAACTGTACGCTATGTGGGTCTGGATTCCCCTTTTCCTTCTCGCAAGTTTTTCTGCCGACGGCATAAGTCCATCTTGGGCCAGCATCGTTTCCTTTGCCGTCATTGGTGTGGGCGGCTTTGGAAGTCTCCTCGCCGGGTTTCTTGCCGACCGATGGGGCAGAACAACCGTCACGATTGCCTCCCTCATCCTCAGCGGTGCATGTTCACTGCTCGTAGGATTCCTTTTCGGATCAAGTCCCCTCATCCTGACCGCGCTATGTCTGATCTGGGGATTCGCCGTCGTCGCCGATTCCGCTCAATTCTCCGCATGTGTCAGCGAGCTCTGCGAACCTGATTATGCGGGTACCGCCCTTACCCTGCAGACAAGCCTCGGATTCCTTCTGACAATGGTCACGATTCGGCTTGTGCCCGCAGTAGAACAGCTCGTCGGCTGGAATTGGACCTTCGCGTTTCTTGCCGTCGGCCCCTTCATCGGCACATGGGCTATGATTCTTCTTCGCCGTTCACCCTCTTCGATGAAACTCGCCGGTGGCCGCCGCTGAATCATCCGCCGAGCGTTCCTCTCAGAATCCTTGGCGCGTTTTCCCGAACTATCGGGCTGCCCACCACCGCGCTGCGGCGGCGGTTGACCCTGAGGAGGAAATCATTTATCTTGCCCGCAATTCAGCCACAACAAACGGATTCACCATGCTCAAGCAGATGAATTTTGCCAAATGGGTATTCTTCATTGCCGGTGTCTATGGGATCCTCCTCATGACACCAATGTACTTCGGCGAGAATCAGGCAAATATCGATTTCCCGCCTCTGATTACCCATCCGGAGAATTACTACGGTTTCATTGGAGTCACGCTTGCATGGCAGCTTGCTTTCCTGATCATCAGCACAAATCCTGAACGCTATCGATTGCTTATGATCGCGGCAATCGTGGAGAAGATTTCTTTTGCCGCCGCGTTGGCCGTCCTGTATTCACAGGACCGCGTCGCAACATTGCTTCTCTGGTTCGGTGGCGTCGATCTCTTGCTGGCCACTCTCTTTCTCGTCGCATTCCTGAGAACACCGAAAACGCAGTGACCCCCGCAGAGCTCAGAAAAAGCCTCACGGAAACATCCGTTCCCCCGGGCCTTAGCACCCCTCTTCAGGCGCTGTGGCACGAAGCCAAGGGGGACTGGAAGAAAGCACACCATCTCGTGCAGGACGAATCGTCCTCCGCTGCTGCCTGGGTACATGCCCATCTCCATCGAAAGGAAGGAGATCTTTCGAACGCCCGCTACTGGTACTCGCGGGCGGGAAAGGACACTTCGGACCTCGATCTTCATCAGGAGTGGGACGAAATTGTGCGCTCCCTCCTCCAGCATCGCTAACTTCCCTTCTTGTTCATTCGTCTCGCGTATCAAACCCATTAACCCTCCGCGGCATCATATTCCTTGAACACCCTTTCAGAAGGAGGCTCTATGGGTAGACGCGTGATTCTCACAGCACTGGTCCTCGCAATGGCAATGGCTTCGGACCTGATCGAAAACCTTAACGCACAATCTTTGCTGCTCCGGATCAGGAAAGAAGACAGCCACGTCGGCTTTTCAATCTACAAGTGGGCAGTATTTAAAGAAGAGGGTCGTTTCAAGGACTTCGACGGGACGATCGAATTCGACCCCCAACGGCCGGCAGCCACAAAGGTCGAGATTGTGATCAATACATCGAGCATCGACAGCAGGAACGAAGACCGCGACAGCGCCTTGCGCTCAGAGGAATTCTTCCATGTCAGGCGATATCCCACAATGAGATTCAAGAGCGTCGGAATCAGGTCCGTCGTCCGCGACACTATGGCCGTTGAGGGCGATCTCACCATCAGGGGAATAACAAAGCGGATCACGCTCCCTGTCAGAATTGCAGGGGTCAACAAGGCTGGAGGAAGGCTCGGTACGCTAGTGGGGTTCGAGTCGGAATTCACAATAAACCGCGAGGATTTTGACGTCGGGGAGGGCTGGTCAATCATCGACAAAGAGGCCCGCATTCATCTGCTCGTCGGCGCGGGTACACAAACGACAGCAAGCAGGTAAGGAGAAAACACTCATGGAAACGGCACATGGTTCTTTTCGCGTTCGATATCTGTCCATCATGATGGCGATCTCCACTTCGCTGATGCATACGCAAGACGTGGCTCCCTTCCCTCCAGCGCCTCGTGACGTTTCTTCAATTGTTGCTCTTGTCGCCGAAGATGAGCCGGGAGAACGATTGATCATCACGGGAACCGTCTATAGATCGGACAGGCGGACTCCTTACGAAGGGCTGGTGGTGTATTTCTATCAGACCGACGCGACCGGCGTTTATAACAAGACAAACGGAAGCTGGCAGGAGCCGCGCCTTCGTGGCTGGATCAAGACTGACTCAAAAGGCCGTTATGAAGTTCGCACCATCAAACCCGGCTCGTATCCGAACAGGCGGGACGCGGCGCACATCCACGTCACAACGAAGACTCCGGACGGTACACCCGTGTGGCTTGAGAGCTTCCTCTTCGAAGGAGATCCGCATCTAACGGCCGAGGATCTTCGGAAGTCCGCGAATGCAGGAAGTTTCTCTTACGTCATGAAGGCCGCAAAAGGGAAGGACAATGTCCTTCGATGCGTTCGTGATTTGGCGGTTGATTCCCGATAGAAGATTCTATTCAAGCGGAACTTTTCGCCCGCGCGATTGATTTATCTTTATGGGTGGAAAATTCCGCACCGAAACAAATGAGGGATTCAGACACATGACGAAGATTCTCAAATTGACCGGATTGGCAATCGCTGCAGTGTTTCTGGGAATGCAGTTTTTTCGTCCGGAGCGCACAAATCCTCCCGTCGATGATGGCCGCACGCTCTATGCCCGGCTTTCCGTACCGGACGACGTCAGATCAATTCTCGATCGCTCCTGCATGGATTGTCATTCCAACACGACGCGATGGCCGTGGTACAGCAACATCGCTCCCGCCTCCTGGATAGTCGTCGGCGACGTCAATGAGGCACGGAAACAGTTGAACTTGTCTGATTTCGCTCAGTACAAGTCTTTGCGGGCGGTCGGCAGACTGGATATGATGTGCGAGAACATGCAGGACGGCATCATGCCCCTCCCCAAATACGTCATCATGCATCCGGATACAAAGCTCTCCCGCGAGGAAATCAATCGATTCTGCGATTGGGTGGAATCGGTGCGCGACAGCCTTGCCAGCGAAGAATAATGGAACGACTGAGTCGTATCTTTGATGTGAAAATACAATAACCGCCGCACACCTCATCCTCTTAAGTCGGACCACCTTTCCATGCTTGGAACGATTTCTTCGGTTGAGGCAAGTTGTGAACTCTTGCAATTGAATTGAATTTGCGGGAATTTGGAGTATTAGCTTCTCTCAACAGCCCACCTTGATTCTCGCGAGGACATCATGCGGTATTCTCTCTTGTTCCTGATCTTGACAACTTTCTGCTACGCCCAACGCGGAAACACAGCCACGCCGGCACAACAAGACACTGTCCAGCCTCCCCCGGGTCCGTGGACTCACAACTTAGTTGCGGGGCTGACTCTGACTCAGGTCGCATTCAAGGACTGGACTCAAGGAGGTGAGAATGCCCTCTCATACACCGTTTCTCTGAACGGCAAATCGGAAAGGATTGGGGATGCAACAGGCTGGGTCAACACCTACAAGTTCGCCTTCGGACAAACTCGTCTTGGAATCCAGGGACTCAGGAAAACCGACGACAAGATCGATTTGGAATCGGTGCTCTCATACAAGATTGGGACCTACATCAATCCGTACGCCTCGGCTACGTTGAAAACCCAGTTCGCATTAGGTTTCAAGTATGATCCTCCCACAGGAACAGGGACTGCTGTCTCGAAGTTCTTCGATCCTGCGTATCTTACCCAGACCCTTGGCATGGGATACCAGCCTCTCCCGGAAGTGAAGACAAGGCTTGGTGCCGGTCTCAGGGAGGTCATCACCTCGGTCTTTACACTCTATTCAGACAATCCGAAGACAACCAAGATTGAGAGGACCAGCGTCGACGGTGGTTTCGAATCCGTAACAAACGTCGATTGGAATTTTGCGGAGAACATGTTGTTCACAGCCAAGCTCGAGCTTTTTTCAGCCTTCAAGGAACTCGATCAGGTCATAGTGCGGAGCGACAACTCTCTTGCCGCGAAAGTGAACAAATTCATCTCGGTCATCGTGAACGTTCAGTTCATCAATGATAGAAGATCCAGCAATCGCACACAGATCAAGGAAACACTCGGCCTCGGGATAACCTTTACGGTGCTCTAACTCCGGAGAACATCCTGCGAGCCGACGATAGACCGGAGCTCTGCTCCAACAACCAGTGATGGTCCGGAGCTCTGCTCCGGACCACCCTCCGGAGTCACCATCCGCATTCCACTTCTATTACCGAATGGTCCCCGTTTAGATAGTTGCGCGCACTGCTGAATCTCCAATGGTCCGGCTCATCCACATACCCCTTTCGAACGGGATTGTCATGGATGTAATCCAGTTTTTGGTTGAACACGTAATCAGACCAAAGCCCGATTGGATGATATCCCGCTTGCCAAACCTTGAATCTGTTTCCGCGTCCGTCCGATGAAGCCGCTCGCTGGAAGGAATTCAGAATTTCCCTTCGACCATCGATCTTTAATCGCTCTGTTATCTTCCTTGAGGTGAAGGTGTTGAAATCCCTCATTACATCTGAGATTGACTTCGAATCTCGAGAAGAAACGATGTAGTGCGCATGGTTGAGCATTATGACAAATGCATGGAGACGCAATCCCTTCGTGTTAATGCAATACTTCAATGCGTCGATCAATATCTCAAAATAACGGCCCGACGTGAATACATCGATCCAGTCAACAATCGTTGTAGTGACGAAGTAGTGTTCACATCCTTCTGTTACCTTCCAATGACTCATGGTTCCCCCCAGATGTTTGTTGGATTGGCATGGCCCCCGATAAGGCAGTGTTGTCCCCCTCAGGAATGGAGTGGCTTCGCAGACCCCATGGTGGCTTTCCCGCTCAGGGGCAAAGCTCCTTCGCATCGACGGCTTGTTATGATGGACCGGATCCCTGCTCCGGGCTGTTTATTCCAGCAGTTCTTCCACGTGCCGCGCTATCGCGAGACACGAGGTCAATCCGGGCGATTCGATCCCAATCAGATTGATCAGGCCCTCCATCCCCCTCTCCTTTTCGTGCACTATCAGGAAGTCCTTCGACGGCTCCCCCTTCCGCTGCAGTTTGGGCCGTATTCCGCTCATGTCGGGTGAGAGGTCGTTGTCGGCGACCTGAGGCAGTATCTTCCGTACAGATTCGCCGAACGCCGCCCGCTTTTCTTCACGGACGGAGTATTCGAGCTGCCGACCTTCCAGATACTCAACGTCCGGGCCGAACTTTAGACGGCCACCCCAGTCCAGAACCGCATGGACTCCGATCCCTTCATTCTGAGGAACCGGATAGACCAGCCTGGAAAGAAGGCCTGCTTTTGCGGAAGCCACGACGAAATAACTCCCCTTTGCGTAGACCAGCCGATACCCCGCAGCATCGATATCGATCCCTGCCGACGCAGCCACAGTGTCCGAAAAGAGCCCTGCCGCGTTAATAACGATTTCAGATGTGAATGACGCAAGTTCCCCGTTCTCCCGAATGGTCACCTCATAGTCAAGGCCTCGCCTTCCTATTGTGGTCACTTCGCACCTCGGCTGATAGGTAACACCGTGCTCAAGGGCATCATGATGGAAGTAGTCCATGAGTTCATGAACACTCACAATGCCCGTTGTCGGCGAATGGATGGCGCCCACCGTCACAATGTTCGGTTCAAGACCGAGCGCTTCTGCCTTCGTGAGCATCGTAAGGTGCACGCCGTTCAGGCGGCCGTTGGCGAAAATCGAATTGAGCTTCTGGAGCTCGGGTTCGCTGGTAGCGGTGATGATTTTGCCGCATTTCCGGTGCGTAATCCCCTTTTTGCCGCACAATTCGTAAAGCCTGTCCCTCCCTTCCGTACACAACAACGCTTTGAGCGAACCGGGCTTGTAATAGATGCCGGCATGGATCACCTCGCTGTTTCTGCTTGAGGTTTCCATGCCGTACTTATGGTTCTTTTCGAGCAAGACAATCCCGGTGTTTCTTTCCGAGAATCTGGACGCGATGGCAAGACCTACGACACCTGCCCCAATAACAGTGATATGAACGTCTGACATGACTGGAGAGTTGTTGGATGAGTTGATTCGAAGATACGACGTTTTACTTCAAAAATCTTGCATTCCGAGTTCCCTCTCGTTAAGTTTGTCTCTCAATCTTCGATCATCACCGCACAAAGGACCAAGCCATGGATTCATTTTTCCCGCGCCGACTGCTCGTCGCTTTGCTGATCCTTGCCCTCTCCCATTTTCTTCTTGCTCAACCTGCTCCAAATGACACCTCGAAAAAATCGGATTCAAAATGGGATGTCTCCGCACAGCATGGCCCGTCAACGGAGGTTCAGTTTGAGACTTCGGAAGGGACATGGATGGCGGTCGATGTGAGTCCGGACGGAAAACAGATCGTCTTCGACATGCTGGGCGATATCTACCTCATGCCTGTCACAGGCGGTGAGGCAAAAGCGCTCACCTCGGGGCCCGCATACGATGTTCAGCCGCGGTTCAGCCCGGACGGGAAGAAGATCTCATTCACGAGCGACCGTGACGGAATCGATAACCTCTGGATCATGAATATCGATGGCTCGAAGCCGACTCAGGTCTCCAAGGAGAAAGAACGCCAGGTCAATAATGCCGTCTGGACGCCTGACGGTAACTACCTGATAGGACGAAAACACTACCGAAATACTCGTTCGCTCGGAGCAGGTGAAATGTGGCTTTATCACGTCAGCGGAGGCGGAGGATTGCAGCTAACAAAGCGCCGCAACTGGCAGCAGGATGCAGGCGAACCATGCGTCTCTCCGGACGGACGCTACCTGTACTGGAGTGAAGATGTGACGTCAAGCGGTTTCTTCGAATATAACAAAGACCCTTATGGGGTCATTTATGCGATTCAAAGGCTTGATCGCGAGACGGGCAAGACTGAGTCGTTCATCCGGGAAAACGGAGGATCGGCCCGTCCGCAGATTTCGAGGGACGGCAAGACGCTTGGCTTCGTTCGACGCGTTGGACTCAAGACCGCCCTGTACCTCTATGACCTGGAGAGTGGAAAAGAGACCGAGCTTTTTGACGGCCTTGACCACGATCAGCAGGAGGCATGGGCTGTCTTCGGCATCTATCCCGGCTTCGCCTGGACTCCCGGCGACAAGAACATTGTCGTTTGGGCAAAAGGGAGGATCTGGAATGTTGATACAAAGACAAAAGAGGCACGGGAAATACCGTTTCGGGCAACCGTGAAGCAAAACATTACTGAGGCTGTTCGTTTTCCTCAGGAGGTCTCGCCGGATCAATTTGACCTGAAAATGCTGCGCTGGGTCGTGGTTTCGCCCGACCAGAAATCCGTTGTCTACAACGCTCTCGGGAAACTCTGGATTCGTTCGCTTCCCAATGGGACCCCGGCCCGAATCACAAAGGACGAGAAGAACCTGGAAGTCTATCCTTCGTTCTCGCCGGACGGCAAATGGATCGTTTATTCAACGTGGAATGACGATGACCTGGGGGCGGTGTACAAAGTGCAGCCGAATGGGCGGGGCCAGGCAAAACTCACGGCCGAAAAAGGAACATTTGTCGAGGCGTCATTCTCCAGGGACGGGAAACGAATCGTCTATCGCAGAACCGGCGGAGATGGCCTCAGAGGAAGCCTCTACGGCAGGGACCGCGGGATCTATTGGATCCCCTCCGACGGCGGGAAACCCAGCCTCATCACCGAGAGCGGCTCTTCGCCCCTTTTCGCAAAATCGGGAGAGAGAGTCTTCCTGGTCGCGGGAGAATCGGGAAAAACTGCCCTCATCAGTATCGGCCTCAACGGTGAAGAGAGGCGTGTTCACCTCCTGTCTGACAACGCTCAGGAAATCGTCCCTTCCCCGGACGAGGAATGGGTCGCCCTGGTGGAACGATACAACGGCTACGTCGCCATCTTCCCTAAAACGGGTCAGGCAGTGACAATCGGCCCGTCGACGAACGATTACCCGGTAAAGCGGGTCACACGCGACGCGGCGACGAACATCCAATGGTCCGCAGACAGCAAGAAGCTCTTCTGGTCGTTGGGACCGGAGCTCTACTCGCGCGATCTGAACAATACCTTTTCTTTTGTCGAGGGCGCCCGTGACTCTGTGCAGGAGAAACCCGACACGGTTGGACTGAACATAGGCTTTCGCACCGCCGTTGATCGCCCCTCGGGCGTTCTCGCACTCGTGGGGGCAACAGTCATCTCCATGAAAGGCGACGAGGTTCTTCCGAACGCAACGATTGTCATTGACCAGAACCGCATCAAGGCAGTAGGACCTTCCGGGCGGGTCTCCGTTCCCGCTGGGGCGAAGCGAATCGATGTCACCGGTTCTGTGATCATGCCTGGGATCATCGATGTCCACGCCCATGCAAACTTCGGCGATTGGTCGCCGTTGACCAACTGGCCGTATTACGTCAATTTGGCCTACGGTGTGACCACCATGCATGACCCCTCGGCGAGTACCGAGTACGTTTTCTCAAACTCCGAAATGATAAAGGCCGGGGTCATGGTCGGCCCGCGCGTTTATTCAACCGGGACAATTCTCTACGGCGCAGAGGGATCCTACAAAGCGATCGTCAACAATTTTGACGACGCAATGTCGCACCTTCGAAGATTGAAGGCCGTCGGGGCATTTTCCGTGAAGAGCTACAACCAGCCCCGCCGCGACCAGAGGCAGCAGATTATCGAAGCAGCGCGAAACTTGAAAATGATGGTGGTTCCGGAGGGCGGATCGACGTTCTTCTGGAATATGACGATGGTATTGGACGGCCACACAGGAATCGAGCACAATATCCCGATCGCCCCTATCTACAAAGACGTTATCGGATTGGTCTCGCGATCCCGCACGGGGCTCACTCCCACCCTGATCGTCAATTACGCCGGCCTTTCAGGAGAATACTATTGGTATCAACATTATAACGTATGGGAAAACAAACGTCTCCTGACATTCACACCCCGCTCCGGCATTGATGCCCGTTCGCGTCGAAGGCAGATGGCGAACGATGATGATTATCATTACATCGAAACCTCCAAGGCTGTAAAGGCCGTCCTTGACGCAGGGGGAAGAGTCCAGCTGGGGGCGCACGGGCAGATCCAGGGGGTTGGGGCACATTGGGAACTCTGGATGATGCAGCAAGGCGGAATGACAAACCTTGAAGCACTGAGATGCGCAACACTCTCCGGAGCCCAATACCTTGGCCTCGACAAGGACCTTGGATCACTCGAGCCCGGTAAACTGGCGGATCTCATTGTGCTGGAGAAGAATCCGCTGGAAAACATTCGAAACAGCGACTCGGTGAAATACGTCATGATCAATGGGAGACTATACGATGCATCGACGATGAACGAAATCGGAAACCATCCTCGTCCTCGTTCAAGGTTCTACTGGGAGAGGTAGGTGATAGTCATACCCTCATACACTCTTATACTCATATACTCACACACTCGCATACTCACATACTCACATACTCATTCCTAACTTTTAATTGAAAGGATTCCCCATGGGTCGTGGTGATCGACGTTCAAGGCGCAGCAAAATCTGGCGGGGAACATTCGGCAAAAGCCGTCCGAGCAACCAAAGAAAGAGACGACGGCGTCGTCTGAAAAGGCAGCAAAAGAAAGCTGAATAGTGGTATTTTCGAGGATCATTGAACATTGAGGAGATTCTATGATTGCTCGACAATGGCATGGGATGACGAAGGCCTCGAAAGCCGATGAATATCTCGCCTTTCTGCACCAATCAGGCATTCCCGACTACAAGGCCACGCCCGGAAACAGGGGCGTCTACGTTTTGAGAAGAACTGAAGGCGACTGCGCCCACTTTGTTCTGATTTCCCTTTGGGACGATATCGCTTCGATCAAGAAATTCGCCGGCGACGACTACGAAAAGGCCCACTACTATCCCGATGATTCACAGTGGCTCCTCGAGTTCGAGCCGACCGTGCTTCATTATGAGGTTTGCGTAAAGCCATAACATGAACCGCTTCAGACTCACCTCCTTTTGGGCATTCGTTCCGCTTTTGCTGTTACGTCCTCCGGCCGGGGAAGACACGCCGGTTCAGGTCATGAGCTTCAATATCCGTTACGGCACCGCGGAAGACGGCGACAACAGCTGGAACTTCCGGAAGGCGTTCCTCTTTCAGTTGATCCGCGATCGTTCACCCCATATCCTCGGGCTGCAGGAGGCCCTTCGCCTTCAATTGGACGAAATCAGATCCGCTTTGCCGCAATTCCGAGAAGCCGGCCGCGGCCGGGAGGACGGACACGCCAAAGGAGAATACGCTGCAATTCTCTTTGACACGACCTGCTTTTTCCTGCTTCAAGAGGGAACGTTCTGGTTCTCCGACACCCCGGACATACCCGGATCCGTCAGCTGGGGAAACAAGATCACCAGAATCTGCACGTGGGCCACTCTTCGTAACAAAGTTGATTCCCGTTCCATTGATGTCTATAACGTCCATCTTGATCACGAATCGCAATCTTCACGCGTGAGAAGCGCCCGGGCCCTCCTCGACACGATCAGGAGCCGCAGTTCTCAGCGCCCGGTGCTCATCATGGGCGACTTCAATGCCGGCGAGTCTAATCCGGCTGTCATGCTTGTCAAGGAAGCAGGATTCTCCGACACATTCAGAGCGATCCATCCCGGCGATTCGCTTGTTGGCACGTATCATGCCTTCAATGGATTGCGGCATGGAGAAAAAATCGACTATATTCTCGTGGACGCGAACGCTTCCGTCATCGATGCGTCAATTCTCCGCGATGAGAGGCTGGGAAGATACCCTTCGGATCATTTTCCCGTTACGGCCGCCATTGAATTCAAAACCACGGGTGAACCATGACCGAAAAATCCCGCGAGATGCGCCTCCTGATTGAACTCCTTGCCGAATCATTTCAGTCCAAGGCCTGGCACGGCCCGAACCTTCGCGGATCTGTGCGCGGGTTGAACGGACGCCAAGCCTCCCGGCGGCCGGCTGCCCGTCGGCATAACATCTGGGAAATCGTGGTTCATTGCACCTACTGGAAGTATATCGTCCGTCGGCGAATCATGGGGGAGAAGAAGGGATCGTTCCATATCAAAGGAAGCAACTGGTTCGCGGTCGGCAAGGGAGAACGAGAATGGAAACGGGATCTCGCCATGCTTCAATCATACCATGATAGCCTCATGAAGGCGGTACGGACGATCAAATCGGCTGACCTCTACAGGACCCCCCGCGGAAGCACCGTCAACACAGCCGCGATACTCCGCGGCATAGCATCACACGACGTGTACCACGCGGGCCAGATCCAGCTCATCAAGCGGATGTTACGGTAAAGGACACATGTTCGAGGTTATCCCTGAAATCGCCGTCATATGTGTCGCCTCGGGGATTTTTCTGATCGCCAGGGGCGTCCACGCCCTGCTCCACAATTCAATCAAGATCCGAAAAGCTCCCGGATTCCCATGGAGATACGACGATCTGACTCTTGAACGAAATCCCCGGCTCTTCCGTCTTACCGCCTGGAGCATCCTTGTTCTCGGTCTGTTCTTCCTCGTCTTCCCCTTTATCCTCCCATACTTCTACTGATCAATCCACAAGCCCAAAGGATTCTCATGGCAAACCACGTCTACAAACACATTGAACTGACCGGGACCTCCTCCACAGGAATTGAAGACGCCGTACAAAGTGCCATTACCCGAGCTTCAAAGACCGTGCGGAATATGCGATGGGTGGAAGTTGTGGATACACGAGGTCATGTGGAGAATAGCAAAGTGAGCCAGTGGCAGGTCACTGTGAAGGTCGGATTCACACTCGACGAGTAACGCTCCGGGCAGGCAACAACCATGATGGATATTCGCCCGACAATCCTTGAAGGGGCGTTCGTTCGCCTCGAACCGCTCAGTCTTGATCACCACGCGCGGCTCTGCGCCGTCGGCCTCGATCCGGAACTCTGGAGTGTGACAACGACCGTCATCAGGTCTCCCGCAGAGATGAAGTCGTATATCGAAACCGCATTGCAATGGCAATCCGATGGTCACGCCCTCCCCTTTGCCATCATTGAGAAATCATCGAACACGGTGGTAGGATCAACGCGGTATGCAGCGATCGACCGTCATCATCGACGGCTTGAGATAGGATGGACATGGGTCGCACGAGGCTGGCAGCGTACCGCGATAAACACCGAGGCAAAATTCCTCCTGTTGAAGCATGCATTTGAAACGCTTGGATGTATCCGCGTCGAGTTCAAGACCGACTCGTTGAACGAGAAGTCGCGAAAGGCTCTTGCCCGCATCGGAGCCACGGAGGAAGGGACACTCCGCAACCATATGATCACACATGCAGGTCGCTTCCGTCACTCGGTCTATTACAGCATTATCGATACCGAATGGCCTGCAGTGAAAGCCCGGCTGGAGAGGTTTCTGCTTCCCCACCGGCGTGAATTCTGACGTGAGAGCACTTCACCAACATCATAAAGCAGTAGACCAACCATCTCGAGACAACCATGTACCGAATTGCACTGCTGTGTTACTGCCTTCTCTTCGTTGCACACCTTTCCGCACAGGATATTGAACAGGAGACCCTGCGTCCGCATGAGTTCATTCTTGCGTTTGGAGCTGCGTCGTCCGCGGAAGGATCCGTCTTCAATCTGCCGGCGGATGATGTTCACGCTTCTCCCGATTTCTCCTTCTATCTTGGATACTATTACTCCCTGAGCGAACGTCTCGCCGTCGGGGGTCACTTCTTCGGCTACTCCCAGACAATCAACGATGTCGGTATTATCGATGCATCGAGCACGTTCAAGATCGTTTCATTCAACCTGGCCCCCATGCATCTCGGCCTTCAGGTAAGGTATATGCTCATGACGGGATCCGTCGAGCCTTTTGTGTCGGCAATGGCGAATATTGTTGTGGGATCCCTCGAAAACAAGGAGTACGGAACACTGACGATGTTTGGATACGGCGCAGGCGGGACAGCGGGAGTGAGGGTGTATATCTTTGACTCGGTGACGTTTTCAATCCATGGATATGGCGCGTTCGGCTCCGCTTCGTTCAAGAAGAACCCCTTCCTGAATTCCATCGGAAAGGATTTCAACCCCTCCATGGCAGGCGTGATCTTTGGCCTCGCGTATCATTGGGGTGATTAGAGTGGCTGATTGCCGCCATTCAACCGAAGTCCGAAATCCGTAGAGGATTGCCGGGAAGAATTCGGACTTCAGGACTTGCGGCATCGGACTTCAGCCGCGGAGTCACAGAGCTCCAGCCTGAAAACGACAACGCCCGACCTCCTGGCCGGACGTGTCTTTTTACCTTTAAGGACAGATCAGCTTCCGCGCGAGGCAAGCTGCCGGTCAAGCATGAGGAGGCCGGCCGGTGCATCGCCAATCATCCTGAGCATATTGAGGGTATCCTCCGCCGAGCGCTCTTCTTCCACCTGCTCTTTGATGAACCACTCAAGCATGATCTGCGTCGGATAGTCCTTTTCCTTGACTGCGAGCTCATAAACGGCGTTGATCGACGCCGTAACCTTCTTTTCGTGTTCAAGAACAAGCTGCATAATATCCAACGGTGATTTGAATTCACCCTCCGGTTTCTCGATTGCCTCGAGATGGACTCGCCCTCCGCGTTCAACGATGAAATCGAATATCTTCATCGCGTGAGAAGTCTCCTCTTCGTACTGCTTTCTCATCCAGTGGGCAAATCCGGCCAGGTTGGCCGATCGAAAGTGCGCAGACATGGAAAGATAGTAGTACGCCGAGAAAAGCTCTTTCTGTATTTGCTGATTCAGTGCCTTGAGAACTGATTGCGGAATCATACGACACTCCTTGTTATTGTGTTCCAAGTATTGATACAAGCCAAAGGCTCAGATCAGGGATATACGTGATCACGAGCAGCGCCGCCAACATCAATCCCATGAAAACCAGCACGGCCTTGGTGATGTGAAGGATCGGTTTTTCGAAGCGGAGGCTGGACAAGAAAAGATTCAAACCGACCGGCGGCGTCAGATACCCGATCTCTAGATTAGTAAGAAAAATAATACCAAGATGCAACGGATTCACGCCAAACTCCGCCGCAATAGGGAGAATCAACGGAACAACGACAATGATGGCGGAAAAGATATCCATCATCATTCCCACGAGCAGGAGGAATCCGTTGAGAATGAGAAGGAATGTCACTCGGCTTTCGATGTTCGCCTGTACAAGCTCGAACAACCGCTGGGGTACCTGTTCGTCGATCAGGTAGTTTGTGAGGCCGAACGCCGTGCCCAGGATTGCCAAAATGGCGCCTACGAGAATCATGCTCTCCTTCATCACCCGCGGAACGTCGTTCTTCAGGTTCATGTCGCGATACACAAACACCACAATAATGAAGACATAGAATGCGGTGACCGCCGATGCCTCCGTGGCCGTAAACGTACCGCTGTAAATTCCCCCAATGATGAGAAAAGGGAGGGGGATCTCCCAGATCGCATCCCTGGCCGATGATCTGAGATTACTCCACGAAAAGGGGATTCGGGGGACGTGCTTTCGAATACCGACCCGAACACTGTAAAGGGCAACAAAGCCGATCAAAACGAGGCCCGGGAGGATTCCTGCCACGAACAACTGGTCGATGCTGACTTTGGCGATGATGCCATACAAAATGATCGGCAGACTCGGCGGAAACAGGAGCCCGATGCTTCCGGATGCCGTGACCAGGCCCAGAGAAAAATCCTCCGGGTAGGATTCTTTGAGAAGGATCGGATACAGTATTCCTCCGAGGGCGACGATCGTTATCCCGGATGCTCCTGTGAATGCGGTGAAAAAAGCACATGTCGCCAGGACCACGATGGCCAACCCGCCGGGGATCCACCCGAAAAGCGCCTGTGCCAGCCTCACCAACCTCTTCGGAGAATTGCTTTCCGCCAGCAGATACCCGGCAAATGTGAAAAGGGGAATGGCAATAAGCGTTGGCGTGTCGGCAATCTTGTAGAGGTCGATGATGACCGCGGAGGTGTCAATGTCCGCCGCATGGAACGCATAGAGCGCAATCCCCCCGATAATGGAAAACAGGGGCGCTCCCAAGAGCGCAAGGATGATCAGGACGGCGGCAACCAGCCAGACCTTCATGCGGGATCCTCGAAAAACAAAGACCTGATGCCGGACGCAATGCGAATGAGGAAATGAAGAATGATGAGGCCGAAACCGACAGGAATAATGATCTGCGAATAGATTGAGGAGATGTCGCCGTAGACCGTGCTCTGATCCAACAGTTCGTTTTCCACAAATGTTACCGATGCGCGCAAAAGAAAATAGCAAACCGTCGCGGCAAACAGGTTGGTGACGATTTTCGCGGCATTCTTCAGTTTGGGAGTTAGAAATCGCGTGAGGGCGTCAATCGTGATGTGACGATCCTTGCTCGTTGCGAGGGCCGCCCCGATGAAACCGATCCAGAGAACGAGATGACGAAGGAGGATGTCCCCCCACAGGAGACTTTCGGAGAAAGCGTTCCTCAGAACAACCTGGAGGAAGGAGAGAACGACCATGACCGAAAGGATGAAAACGAGCAGCCAACCCTCAATCCTGGTCAGGAATGCATCAATCCGTTGGAGTGTCTTCATTATGGCGCTTTGTGACTGCGTCGGTGCTCGCCGATGGATTGCTCCACACGATTGAGAAAATCTTCCGTATAAATCTTGCCGATCAGTTTTCGCCTCGCTGCTGTGCAAACGTCAACATAATACTGATAATCGTCGGGGCTCGCCTTGATTAATGAAATCCCTCTCTTTTTCATTATCTCGATTGCCTCGGCATTGTCCCGTCTGCTGAATTCGGTCAGACGTTTGAAATACGTCCTCCCGTTCCGGAGAAGAATCTCCTGCAAGTCCGGGGGCAGTTTGTCGAAATACTTCTTCGTGAGGAGTACTGCACCCGCGGCATCGGCAAGCCGGACATCAACCATGTATTTCGCCCGCGCGTACCATTGCAGCGTCAGCGCAGCATACGTTGAAGCATAAAAAGCGTCAATAAGGCCGGTCTGAAGTGAGGTAAGAACGTCGGTCAGAGCAAGAGGAATGGGACTGATGTTCAGTTCGCGGAACAGGGTCTCTGCTATCGGGTCACCCTCCCAGGCCCACATCTTGAGACTCCTCAGATCCTGCGGCTTCTTGATCTCATGATTCGTGAAGACGTGCACAAACCCAACCTCAGCCCATCCGAGAAGAACGTATCCCCCTTCCTCGAACGCCTTGCGGAATTCATCGTCGTACTTTTCATAAATAAAATCAACCTCTTCGTAAGTCTGGAAGAGAAACGGCGAATCAAGGATGCGGACCTTTGACGCGATTTCTCCCATGGCCA
>DATDRF010000276.1:0-5875 GCA_035291905.1 Bacteroidota bacterium | reverse complement strand
TTACTTCGTACTTCCTTCTTGACCTCCTTTTGACACTTCCGTGACAACTCCCCTCCCTTGACAGAGTAGATTGAACAATAGAACAATTGTGAGCCAACTATGAAATCAAAAATGAGTAAATCATCGGTTTCCCTGGTCATATTCGCGTTCTTGTTCTGGTCGACCGGATGCTCGACTTCCCAGGAGGCTCTCAATCCCGAATCCGCTGCCGTCGAAACCGATCAGGATAGATCCGATAGCACCGAGACATGGGTCAAGGCAATTCTTGTTGCGGGTGGAGTAACGGTGACGGTGGGCGCGGTCGCTTATCTCATACCCAGAATCGCAGCCGCATCACGGTTCATAAGCGAAACGGGCGATTTCGCTCCCTTCTTCCGGCTTCCCGGCGGCTATAAATGATATTTCAAACGGCGATGACAATCTCAAGATTTCCCACAGTCCCCTTCATCCTGGCAATCATTTCAATCCCCTTGATACTGGTCGGCTGTGTGAATCTCTTCGAAGACGAGAATCCCATAGCACCCCCCTTCATTCCGATCGATGACATTATCCCCGCCGATACCGTCCGCGTCGATTCAACTCAGACTGATTCGGCCTCAATAAGACACGATGATTTTACGGCATTCCATATCCCAACCGGTCTCCTCTTGAGTCCTCACATCGACGGAGTATGGCATCCTCAGGACGGCCACCGGCTCTATCGCATCGATCCCGAGATACAATCGGCGTCGCTCATCCTGACCAGAAAGCCGAACGATATGGGAATTCAGTGGATAACGGCCGCGCTTGACGGCTCACGATTTGCATTTACATCGCAGGATTCCGCCGGACCCGCCGGCGTCGGGTGGAGTTGGGAACCGGTGATGTATGTCGCCTTCATGGACGGATCTTCCCTTACACGTGTCGCTATCCCTTCGCAAGGTATCGTCGAGGCGCCGGCGTTCTCAGCGGACGGCAGAATCGCATACAAGATCTCCGATCCCGCCATAGCCGACGAGATTCGGGTGGACGACACCCGCGTATTCAGCTCTCCGTACGTCCATGCGGGAGCTCCGGCGTGGGGGACGAATCGGGATGAAATTTTCGTGCCGCTCAACCCGATGGACCCGCACAACAGCACCTACAAATCGGGGATCTATCGCATCAATATCTCATCGGGTGTCGCAGAGCCGATTGTGACTGCCGACTCTGCCTACTTCAATAGCGGTTTTCCCGTGCAATATTTTCACGGACTTTCGATCTCGAACGGCCGAATCCTCTTCTTCGCGTGGCACACGTCTTATGTTACCGCCTGGCTGGTCAACACAGACGGCTCCGCTGCGCGGTGTGTCTCCAGTACAACCAATTGGAACATGACGAGCGGACAGCTCGCTCCCGGGGGCCGGTATTTTGCCTACGGTGATCCGGGAAGAAACGGGGTCTACCTGGTGGACGTTGAGACGGCAAAAGAAGAAAAGATGATCGAGCCTTACGGCAAGTTCGCGTGGATTCCTCGTTGAGAATTCCCCCCTCTATTCCCCGTCATTGACATCATTTGCCGAATTCACTACAATGATAAAGAACCTTGTCCGGAGGTAACATGAGAAACCGAATTCTGCTCATCGCAGCATCGATAACGTCGATGCTTTTCTTATTTTCTGCCTGTAAGGACGAAAGTCCGTCTGAACCCGCCACCAATCCCACGGCAGCTGCCGAGAAAGTAAACCAGGCAAACCAGATTCTCATACCGAAGCTTGTTGCGCTCAGCGAGGGCGATACCACTGCCCTTGATGTCTCCGCCGCAGCTGCGTTGTACGCCGAAGCGCTTTCGCTCGATGCGAACAACAAGGATGCTCATTTCGGACTCGCCATCACCGACATCCTGTCGATCGGCACGAACTCGAATATTCGCAATCTCTTCGGAAGTCTCGGTTTTCTGAGCGGCCCGGGAATCCTGCAATCCGCCGCGTCAACGAGCCTCTCGTCGTATGGGACACTCATGAAAGACCGGCTCTTCGGCGCCTTCAAAGGCCCGCTGAGTCACGCCCTCGGGAAAGGCTCTTCACCGCAGGCAGACAATCCCCCTTCATATTACCAGAATATCATAGAGACTTCGCTTCTCCCGATTCTCACAAGTGCGGTGAACCACCTCACCGTCGTGCTCGAGAACTCGACGTATTACTTCCTCATTACGCCCCAGTTGACGAACGGAGCCACAACGGAGACATACCGGATCGATGCAACGGAAATCAATTTGCTCAAAGCTGTGCTTCAATTGGGCATTACAGAAGCCTCGCTGGTGACCGCCTACAATGTCGACTATGACGCGACAAGCTCGACAGCTGTCTCCCAGGCCTGGCAGCCGGCCTCCGCATTTCTTGCATTTCGGACGAACGGATCTCAACGAATGAAGGACGCTCGGACCTATTTCACCGGAGCGGCGTCAAGCATCCAGGCATGCCTCAACTATCTGATGACCGAACCTCCCAATGCCCAAACAGACCTGATCAATTATAATCCGGCTGATCAATCGGCGTTCCAGGCGGTGATCATGGGGCTCGACACCGTCAAATTGATTCTCTCGGGACCGTACACGCCTCCCGGCGGCCCGACCATCAATTTCAGGAACTTCTTCGATGATGCGATCCCCAATTATAAGACGATGGTTCCGTCATATACCGTCGGCACACAGGCAAGCTCGACCCTCGGATACTACGATGCGATACTGACGTGGACGGCATCGTCATTCGAAACATGGATCTTCCCCGATCCGACCATGCGCGGACTCTTCCCGGGCATGACCGATGCCGATCTGAAGACCTGGTTCGGGATGGACGCGCTCGACTGGCAGCAAACGGTTATCGTCCGGGGCTCATGACGTGGGAAATCTTCGCCGTATCCTGGGCGGCACCCTGGCTCTTCTCCTGATCACCGGAGAGGCTTCTGCACAAGATATCCTGCAGATGTTTCTCCCCGGCGGTCCGGAGTACCGTCTGATCGGCGGAAACCCCTTTTCGTCCGTCCGCAGTGACGCAAACGGATCCTCAGGCATCGAATCGAAGGCTTTCGTTCGATACGACGGGCGAATCGACAACTACTATGGCGAATTGCGTACGGACGGCACCGCGCCCCGCCTTGGCGGCCGCCTGCACTCGCTCTCGCTCCAGCTTCCCCTCAAATCCGGGGCCCGTGTCGGGCTTGCGGCTCAATCCAGAGAGCTCCTCTCCGAAGCCCGTAACACCTCGGACCAGCTCATGAACTACGACAATTCGCTCAAGGTGATCCGGCTCTCGTATGAGACTCCGCTTTTCGGAAGCACCAGCTGGAACCTCATCCTCGGACACTCGAATGCATCAGGTGCGCTTTTGCAGGATGTGGGAACTTCGATTGCATTTCGTGCTCCAATCGGATCGCTTGCGCTGAATGTTGAGAGATCCACCAGCTCCCAGGAGCTCAATATCGCAGTTGCCGGAGTCCAGGGGTTGCTTCCTCTCGACCACCAGAGCACGGAGGTAAGCGTGCGTCTTCAATCCGAAGGAGAAAATCCCCGGATCGTCATGCGGGGATTTCAAAAAGCTATTTCGCCCATCCCGGACGGCGCTAATCGGCATTTTCTTCGTTTCTCACCCGGCGGAATCGTGTTGGGGTGGGAGTCATTGCTCGAGGCTCCCCTTGGATCTTCGTGGAAAGGAATGGTTTCCTTCACGGGCCTCGCGTTCAACGGAGCCGGCACTTTTTCCGCGGCGGGTTCACAGTACGGACTTCTCAGACACGCAGCATACCGTGACATCTCGGCTGCAGCAGGACTAATAACCGTGGGTCCATCAGGTTCGATGTTCGTTGCGGACTGCAAGTACATCGTGGTCGAGGGATCGTTCGACGGCTATGCGGAAAGCTGGCCGTTTGTGAGTGCCATGGAATCCCTCTTTTCGCAGCGCGGGAATTTTCAGGTGACGGGATCGTTCCGGCTTGCGCAGATTCATGCCGGCGGAATGATGCCGGTTGCCTCATGGCTCGAGCTCGGCGGGGGACTCACCGCGATGCGAATGACCCCGGCCCTGCGGGTCGAAAGCTGGCAGGCCGGACTGTTCGGTACGGGCCGCAGAGGATATTCGGACCGGCGTCTTTCCATCGACCAGGTCGACGGGGCGATGCTGTCAGGGGGACTGCGCGTCCATGTGGGAAAGGTCAGGGTGGACTATTCGATTTCGCAGTTCATTCCTGTCACACTTCACAAGTCCGCCCCGACCGGCGGAACCGAGGATCTGTTCACTCCTGCACTACCCGGTGCTGTGGTTCGCAGCTGGGGGGGATTGTTCCAGTCGATGAGTGTTGAGGTGGAGATGTAGATAACCACCTTGGCAAGGTAGATCGAAACTCACCGGGGCTAACTTGCCAAGGTGAGCATGGTCTTACTTGAAAATTCTCAAGAACCCGTCGAGCGCGGGCTTTTTCAAAGCCGTCAGAGCCTCCAACTCCCCCGCATCAAGCCAAACCCCTTCGCAGTGGAAACACTTGTCGATCTTGATCCCCTGGTAGTCGATCTCGCTCAGCTGCATTCCACACTTCGGGCATCGCATCAAATGAAGCTCTTTGAGACGCTCCTTTTCCTTCTCTGCAATCTGTTTCTCACGCTCCTCCTGCAGCTTTCTGAGACGCTCGAATTCTATTCGTGCGAAATATTCTTCTTCCTTGTCCAGACTCTTCTCGGGCATGAAAAACTCCTCTGAAATGATTGAATTTCGAATAACCTAAAAGATATTCGGCTTCTTGTCAAGCTTGAGGCACACTTGTCAGCTTGGCGAGGTGGCTCTGTTTGGTCTCGAATTACCTTGCCAAGGTGTATGTCGCCGGCAGAGAAGGTTACCTTCTGCAAGAGTTGACCTGAGGTGAAGGTAACCTTCAACCTAAGAAGGAGAAGCCGGGATTCTTATCGTGGGATGATGCGAGCGAGTCAAATTCTGCTGACTCACACTTGGCGCGCGAATTCTCTCGCCCCTTGCTACGCGCGAACCTACTTTATCGGTAACTGTCCAACTTCGAGTAGTTCCTTGTTGAATTCCTCAGCACTTTTTCGCGATTTGGCGTACCTCTTCTCCGTAAACAATTCTCAAGGTGATTGTCATCAAGTGGAACGCCCTTGAGGTTTCGTATGTTGAATGAGTTCATAAAGCCGGCTACAACTCTTGCCGGGATTGTTTAACAATTGGGAGAAGTTAATGAAACAAACGCCGAGTTTCGTCGCCGGAATCGTACTTGCCGGATTGCTGCTTGTTGCATGTGACAAGAGTACGTCACCGTCGACAACGGGATCGCTTTCGTTTTCATCCCGTTACTCATCGGGCCAGGCGCCTGCGCTGTCGCTCTCGAAAACGTTGGGAACAACGGCTGTGGATTCGATTACTATTACACGCGCCCGCCTCGTGCTGAAGGACATCAAATTCAAGTCTGCTATCGACAGCATGAACTACAAAACCGGTCCGATGATCATTGAAGTGAATCTCTCCTCCGCCACGCAGACACTGGCATTGCAGGATGTTCCGTTTGCCAACTATACACGCGTTGAATTCGATGTTCACAGGACCCAACCCTCGGAAATAAGCGGAATGTCGGCAGCAGAACAGGCTGCATTTGCCGATTTTCTGGCTGACCAGGTCTATAGTATCATCATCGAAGGAACGGTGTATCGGACCGGACAGAGCGATACATCCTTTGTCTACCGTTCAAAGGTTGATGCACAGCAGAAATACGACCTTGTTCCTGCAGTCTCCGTGACCGAAAACGCTCCTGATGCAAACGTCACACTGCTGACCAGGGTGAGTCGGGGAAGCGCCAGTTCGAGGGCGCGGATAGCGCCGGCCTGGTCGGCGACGCGATACAGAAGGAAGGCTCCCCA
>DATDRF010000275.1:0-7172 GCA_035291905.1 Bacteroidota bacterium | reverse complement strand
CTCCGGGAACAGGTCGAAAAAGCGGTTGAAGCGCCAAAGGTTCGACCGAGAGTTACATTCAAAGCCCCATGAACTTGTGAACGCATTTTTAGAGGCACGTCCATGATCCAAAGTCAAATAGCCCAGACTGTCGCACAATTTATCAGGGAAACGTTTCTTTTTGACGGAAAGGCGGAATTGGATCTGCAGCGGTCTCTCATTGGTTCCGGGATCGTGGATTCCACGGGTACGCTTGAACTCATCGTGTTCCTGGAAAGAGAATTCAAGATTGCGTTTGACGATCGGGAGCTGGTCATCAACAACTTCGAATCCGTCGATCGCATTGCCTCCTTTGTTGAGGGGAAACTCGCAGCAAAGGGAGACGGAGGGGGCAGGGCTTCTCATGTGTCGGTTTCTGAAGTGACGTAAGAGGCAAACGAAGAGATTCCAAAAGTGACAGATCAGAAGAAGAAAATAAGTTTCGTAGTTGGTACGCGGCCGGAAGTGATAAAACTCGCTCCCGTCATTGTCGCGGCCCGGAACGTCGGTCTTTTGGAAACCCATGTGTGTAGTACGGCTCAGCACAGAGAATTGCTTGATCAGGCGCTGAGCGTCTTTGGCATCGTTCCCGATGCAGACCTGAATCTCATGCAGCCGCGGCAGTCGCTGAGCGACCTCACCGCGCGGGCTCTGAGCAGAATGGATGAGTACCTGAAAAAACTCCGGCCTGATCTTGTGGTTGTCCAGGGTGATACAACGACGGTCTTCGCAGCTGCTATGGCTGCATTTTATAACAGGATCCCTGTGGCTCATGTCGAGGCCGGCCTTCGTACATGGAAGATGTATTCCCCTTATCCGGAGGAAATGAACAGGGTGCTCACCTCGAGGTTGACCTCTCTTCACTTTGCGCCCACCCAGCTTTCAAAGCGTAATCTCTTGAACGAAGGAGCTCTTTCAACAATTTACGTGACCGGAAATCCTGTCGTCGACGCCTTGAACATGATTGGAGAAAAGGTCGAGAGCCGCGTCGCTGCCAACATTCCCAAGAACTTTGGTGAGGAAAACGGCAGACCATTTGTGCTCATTACCGGCCACAGGAGGGAGAGTTTCGGTGCAGGATTTGAGTCTATCTGCAGGGCGATCAGTGAGCTTGCGCGGAAGTTCGGGGACATTGAGTTTGTCTACCCGGTTCATTTGAATCCGAATGTGAGGGAGCCGGTCTTTACTCTGTTGAAGAACCTGAAAAACGTAGCCCTCATCGAACCATTGAACTACCTCGATTTCGTTTTCCTTATGAAGCGATGCAGATTTCTTTTGAGTGATTCGGGAGGCGTTCAAGAGGAGGCGCCGTCGTTCAGGAAGCCTGTCCTGGTGATGAGGGAATCGACTGAGCGGCCGGAGGCGGTCCTTGCGGGAACATCAAGACTCGTTGGAACGGACAAAGAACGAATCGTCTCAGAGGCATCACGACTTCTGCAGGACCGGGCACATTATGAACGAATGTCAAACGGGGTCAATCCGTTTGGGGATGGGAAGGCATCTGATCGAATTGTTCAGGCCATCAGGTGTTTTCTTGGTGTGGCGGATCAAGAGCCCGACGAATTCGTTTCCCCGTTGGATGAACAATTGATGAGCTTCCCGGCCGAGTCGATTGATTTGGAGGAGCGGAAATCAATGGTGCTGCCGGAAGTAATAAACAACGTGCCATTCGATATTCTCTGAGCGAGGTCTTTGGCAGACATGTTTCAGCCGCTCATTCCGCACAATGAAGGCTTTATGAAAACAACATTGATCATCCCGTGCTACAACGAAGCAGCCGGCATCCCGCAGCTTGCGGAACGACTCAAGGCCTTGATTCCGCTCCTCTCGGTTGACGGAGATGTTGAAATCCTCTTCGTGGATGACGGTTCCGTGGACGGCACCGCCGGAAGAATCCGCGAGTTCCTGGCTGGGTTGCCTTTCAGGATTGTGACCCATGAAATCAACCGGGGCCTGGGGGCCGCGTTGCGAACGGGCTTCAGTTCGAGCAGGGGAGAGGAGATCGTCACCATGGACAGTGACTGTACGTACGATCCGATCGGCGTTCTCGACCTTCTTGCCAAGCTGCGATCAGGGTATGATGTCGTGACAGGAAGTCCCTATCATCCCGAGGGTGAGGTTGTGAATGTTGTTCCATGGAGGTTGATGCTGAGTAAAGCGCTCTCACGGCTCTATTGGATGGTCCTGCCTGATCCTCTTTACACCTATACAAGTTGTTTCAGGGCGTACCGGCGGAATATCCTGGAGAACCTCGAATCAACAAGCAACGGTTTTCTCGCGGTTACTGAGCTGCTTGTCTCCGCCATTCTTCAGCATGCAAGGATTGCAGAGATTCCCGAGCGCCTGCATTCCCGCCGGTTTGGCGCGAGCAAGATCAGAGTTGTAAGAGTTTCGATCTCTCACTTGAAATACCTGATCCGGGTTCTCCTGTGGAGAATTACAGGATTCCCGATGAAAGCAGACCAAGTAAAGGATTTTGCAAATGCCGGAACAAGACAAACAATCCGAACAGTCAGTATCGACAAACCAGGCCCGTACGGTATCAGACCAATCAAAGAGAAGCAGTGGCGCCATGCGCCTGCCGAGTGATGGCGATAGTTCAGGCCGCAACCTCGGAGCAGAAGAGCTTGAGTTGGTGCGCCAGGTTCTTGAAACGGGAACTCTCTGGAGCGTGCGCGGGACGTATGTATCACGTCTGGAAAAGGAGTTTGCCGCCCGCCATGGTATGAAGCATGCCTTTGCGTGTACAAGCGGGACAGCGGCCGTGCATCTTGCAGTCGCCGCGCTGAACCCCGAGCCGGGGGACGAAATTGTCACAACCCCGATCACGGATATGGGTGCGTTAACGCCTATACTGTACCAGGGCGCGATTCCGGTTTTTTGTGATGTTGATCCCGACAGCTATTGTGTCACCGCTGAGACCATTGAGCCGCGGCTCACGAAACGGACGAAAGCGGTGATTGTGACGCACCTCTTCGGAATTCCCTGCGACATGGGACCGATCATGGAACTGTGCAGGAAGCGGAATATTCCGGTGATTGAGGACTGCGCTCAGGCTTTTGACGCCACGTACGACGGTCAAGCGGTCGGTACGTTCGGCTCGATCAGCTGTTTCAGCTTCCAGCAGGGAAAACATATGACGACGGGAGAAGGAGGCATGGTGATGACCAATGATGCCAACCTCGCGCGCCGAATGTATCTCTCTATTAACAAAGCGTGGGGATACGGAGACCCCAAGCCGGACCACTATTTTCTTGCGTTGAATTACAGAATGAACGAAGTGACTGCAGCGGTTGGAATAGCCCAGCTTGGCAAGCTGACGGATGTCGTCCGGAACAGGCGTGTCTCTGCTGCGCGATTCGCAAAGAAGATCGCGGGCATTCCCGGGGTTACGCCCCAGAAGGCTTATGAGAATTCCTCTCCGGTGTACTGGAAATTCTGCGTCAATATCGATGAACACCGGGTGCCGTTGAACGATATAGCGGCGAAAATGAAGGAAAACGGGATCTTTGCCGCGCCGCGCTACATCGGCAAGCCTGCCTTTGAGTGTCAGGTCTTCCGCGACCAGGTTACGTTGGGCAACAGCCGGTGGCCATATTCTGATCGCGCAAGGGAGAACGCTACCCCGCCTGACCATGACCGGAAGAACTTTCCGGGCACGATAAAGGCGCTCTCTCAGGTTCTGGTGATTCCCTGGAACGAGTTCTACACGAGCGAACACGTCGACCATATTGCTGACAACCTGCGAAAAGCAGCAAGGGGGGGGCAGGAGTCATGACGGCCAACAATTCAGTAATTCGAATCGCGCTTGTAGGTTGTGGGCGGATCAGCCAGGTGCATCTTCAGACCATTCAGAACGAGACGCGGGCGAAGCTGGTCGGTGTTGCGGATACCGACAGGAAGGCAGCGGAGAGCACCGCTGAGGCATTCGGTATAACGCCGTCCTATGATGCAGGTGAAATGCTCGAAAAAGTAAAGCCTGACGCGCTGGTGATTTGCTCTCCGCCGAATACACATCGGGCGATTGCGGAACACGCGCTTCGGTCCGGAGTGCACGTTCTGTGTGAAAAGCCCCTGGCAACAAGGGTGGAGGATGCGGAGGCAATGGTGACAACCGCAAGAGAGTGCGACCGCGTTCTGATGATGGCCTCCAAGTTTCGCTACGTACAGGACATCATCAGGGCAAAGAACATCATTGAAAGCGGGATTCTCGGAGAGATTATCGTCTTTGAGAATGAGTTTTGCTCGCGGGTTGACATGAAGAATCGCTGGAACGCCAAATATGAGATTGCCGGCGGCGGTGTTTTGATTGACAACGGAAGCCACAGCGTCGATATCGTGCGATATCTTATCGGTCCCATCGAATCCCAGCAGGCAATTTACGGTAAACGCTGGCAGTCCCTCGAGGTTGAAGATACCAGCCGCCTTTTTGTCCGGTGCACGGATGGCACGATAGCATCGATCGATCTCTCATGGTCCATTCACAAAGAAAGCCCGTACTTCATCCGCGTGTACGGCACAGAAGGGATGCTGGAGGTGGGATGGAGCTCGAGCCGGTACCGTCAAAGTGAGAAGCTGGGATGGATTTCGTTTGGATCCGGGTACGACAAATTCAGGGCTGTTGGCAGCCAGTTGAGTAATTTCATCGAAACCATTACCGGTGCCGGCCGTGCACTGATCACCGCGGAAGACGCTGTCGAGTCGGTTCGGGTAATCCAGTCTGCATACAAGGCAGCTCAGGAAAATCACTGGGAAAAGGTCGCGACATGATCGATCCCCGTTACCCGAATTGTCGCATACACCCGACCGCCCTGATCGAGGAGGGTGTCGTCCTGGGGGAGGGAACTTCCGTATGGGACAATGTTCACATTCGGAACAACGTTCGTGTGGGCCGGTCATGTATTCTGGGAGAAAAAACCTACGTTGCATACGACGTGATTATTGGAAACTTCTGCAAACTCAACGCGAACGTCTATGTATGCACCGGAGTAACGATCGAAGACAACGTTATGTTGTCGGCCCACGTCGTGTTCACGAATGACCGGTTTCCGAGAGCCTTCCACATTGATCCCGACGGACTCGCCGGCAGCGAGCCGAACGAGGAGACCCTTTCAACGCATGTGAAACGGGGAGTCACGGTAGGCGCCGGTGCAATTATCGGTCCCGGACTGACGATCAATGAATTCGCCATGGTGGGAATGGGAAGTGTTGTGACTCATGACGTTACTCCGCACGGGCTCGTCGTCGGTAACCCGGCGAGAATTGCCGGGTACGTCTGCGCTTGTGGACCCCTGCTTGTCCCTATGACGCAATGGCAACAGGACGCAGCAGGGAGATTATACACATGCAGGCGATGCGGCCGGGTTTATTCCAGGCATGACAATGGAGTTCGCGAGTCTGCGGGGTCTGCGAAGGAAAGTTTATCAACGCATGAGTGAGCGAGGGACTGTCAGGATCATCGGAGGTGGAATGACCGGACTCACACTTGCTTTGCGTCTTGCCCGGCGCGGAATACCTGTGGTCGTGCATGAACGGGATCCGTACCTTGGCGGTCTCGCGAGCGAGTCGACGTTGAATGGAATCCCTGTGGAACGGTTTTATCATTGCATACTACCGACAGATTATTCACTCATCAAACTGTTGGGGGAGCTTGGCCTGGCCGACGAAATCGGCTGGAACAAAACCCGGACGGGGTTCTTCACTGACAGTCGGTTAATGGAGATGACAACAAGCGCGGACTTCCTCCGTTTTCCTGCACTGACATTGCTCGATCGTTTGCGATTGGGATGGACTATCGCCTACTGTTCGATGAACCGAAGCTGGAAAAGATTGGATCGGGAATCCGTTGGGCCGTTCCTCATCCGACACGGGGGAAGAAGGTTGTTTGAGTCGATCTGGGAACCGCTTCTTCTTGCAAAGCTTGGGCCCGAATACAACCGGTTTGCCGCAAGTTTCATCTGGGCCACCGTTGTTCGGATGCTCTCAGCGCGCTCAGCAAAAGGGCGATCTGAAAAGCTGGGATTTGTTCAGGGCCGCTACGGAAAAGTGTTTGGAGCGTTGCGGAAGGCCATCGAAGCTGCCGGGGGCGAGGTACGGGTCGGTCAGGTTGTGACGGGATTGGACAGGACCGGGAACGGTCATCGTTCGAGATGGGTGGTACAATGTAACGATGAAAGTCTCCCGGCAACCGGGGTCGTCCTCTGCGTTCCGGCTCCTTTTGCGGTTCAGTGGCTCAATGAAATGAACCTCGCATTCGAAGGCTCCCTGCGCGAGGTCGATTATCTCGGCGTGGTGTGTGAAGCCCTTCTGCTGAAGCGGTCTCTTACACCATACTACGTTCTGAATCTGACAGACAGGAGCCTTCCCTTTACAGGGGTCATCGAAACGAGCAACCTGGCAGGAACAGAAGAGTTTGGCGGATTTCATCTTGTGTATCTGCCGCGATATCGGGATCAGCAGTCACCGATATGGAAACGAACCGACGAAAGCATCCATCAGGAAAGTCTGGAAGGGGTTAAGGCTATTATGCCCGATTTCAAAGAGCAAGACGTTACGGCCTGGGCGGTGCATCGTGCGCGATATGTCCAGCCGGTTCACCCTGTCGGATGGGGTGATCGGATTCCGCCTGTCCGTCTTGCTCCCGGACTTGCCTATCTCTCAACGGCACAGATTCACCCATGGCCCGTGTTTAATGACGAAGCAATCAGAAATGTCGATGCAAGGGTTGACGAAGTGATTGAAGTACTCAAGCCGGGCGATTAATGGCTGAACAGACCATGAAGAATGGATCGGCAAGGATCTGTTTGATTACGGGGGGCACTTCGGGAATAGGTGCAGCAACTGCACTACAATTGGCCCGATATGGCATAACTGTGGTTATTGTGGGTCGGAACCTTCGCAGGTGTATTCGACAAGTTCAAAGCATCAGACGGAAGGTTCCGAACGCTCGCGTCGAGTATCTTGTGGCGGATCTTTCGTCCCAACAGGAAGTGAGGCGCCTTGCGTCGGAATTCACTGCCCGGTACCACGGCCTTGATATTCTGATCAACAATGCCGGTGCCTATTTTGGCAAGCGCGAGGTCAGTGTCGATGGACTTGAAATGAGTTTTGCGCTCAATCACATGGCCTATTTTTTGTTAACGAACATACTTCTT
>DATDRF010000274.1:0-2281 GCA_035291905.1 Bacteroidota bacterium | reverse complement strand
GTGATGAAGGAGACGGGGGCCGGTGGAGTGAAATTCGAGGGTGGAAGCCGGATCGCGAAACTTGTCGATATGACGGTCCGGGCCGGGATTCCTGTCATGGGACATCTCGGGTTGACGCCTCAATCGATCCATCAGTTCGGCGGCTATCAGCCGCGGGGTGCGACGCCGGAAGAAGCGAAGCGCGTCTTGCACGATGCAAAAGTGCTGGAGGAAGCGGGTGCATTCTCGCTGGTCTTGGAAAAGGTCCCGGCGGAGTTGGCAAAGAAAGTAACGAAGTCGCTCAAGATCCCGACGATCGGCATCGGTGCGGGTGTGCACTGCGACGGACAAATCCTCGTGACTCCAGACGTGCTTGGGCTCTACGAAGATTTCCATCCGCGGTTCGTGCGGAAGTACGCGAAGCTGGCGGATGATATTCGGGCGTCGATCGGGAATTATGTGAAAGATGTGAAAGCAAAGAACTTCCCTGGTTCAAAAGAGAGCTATTGAAAAAAGACGAACCGCGAATAGACGCGAATGAACACAAATAAAGATTGAGGTGGGTTGAGAAGTGTAGTTCACTTTTTAAATACATAGTCGCGTTCATTCGCGGTTAATGTTTCTTGCTGGTGCTCCAGCTTTGCGGTCTTCCATTCCTATGTCACCTGCCCGCAGACTCAACATACTAGTTTCCAACGACGACGGCATTGACGCCCCCGGTATTGCAGCTCTGGTCAAGGAGCTTCATCGCATAGGGCGCGTTACGGTAGTGGCCCCGCATCAGCAACAAAGCGCAGTGGGACATGCCATCACGATGAACTATCCGCTCCGCGTGCGGGAATACAGGAAGAACGGACGATTCTTCGGGTATGCCGTGGAGGGGACGCCGGCCGATTGCGTCAAGCTCGCTGTCCGGGCCCTCCTGAAGAAAAAGCCGGACATCGTTGTTTCGGGCGTCAATCATGGTTCGAACACGGCAATCAGTGTTCTGTATTCGGGCACCGTCTCTGCGGCCACGGAAGGGACGATCTTCGGCATTCCATCGATTGCCGTCTCTTTGACGACGTATGCTCAAGCCGATTTCTCCGTTGCTGCGGCCTTTGCCCGAAAGCTGGTCCAACAGATCGCACGTCACGGTCTCCCCAAGGGAACTCTCTTGAATGTCAACATTCCTCCGTTGACCAAACGCCGGCTTAAAGGAGTGATGGTGACCCGCATGGGAAGGGCGGTGTGGAACGACACGTTCGATGCCCGCCGCGACCCCGCAAACAAGGAATATTATTGGCTGAAGGGGGGATTACAGAGAGTGGACGTCGGCATCGAGTTCGACGAGGCCGCTGTGAGGGCGGGATACATTTCTGTCACTCCCATTCAATATGATCTGACGAATTATTCGATGATGGAAACGATGCAAACCTGGGGGATTGAGGGATTACACAGAGACAAGAAATAGTTCTGAGACAATAGGTCGCCCCTACGGGGCTCTGAGTTAACACTCGCGGACGGTATTACAAATAGTGGCGCCCCTACGGGGCGCCGCGAATAAAGGTCGGATACAGTTGTTGCAGCGATTTCGGCCCTTACACATCATCGCAAATGTAGGGCTTGGACGATGATGCATGAACATCAATCCTTTCTTAGTCCCGTAGGGACGTCCTGTCTGTAGAAATCCCTCCGCAGGAGTCCAATGCGAAACATTCCGAGCCAATTCAGTGAATCGCATTCCGAAAAAATCGACAATCGCAGTCGACCGAACCCGACTCCATGAATTCTCGTTAACGCCGTTACAGCAAGAAAAATTCGAGAAAGGCCGTTCGCTGTTCAACGAGGGGAAGTTTTGGGAAGCGCATGAAGCCTGGGAAGACGTGTGGAAGGAGAGAGAGGAAGAGGGAAGGATCTTTTTTCAGGGGATCATACAGGCTGCCGCCGCGTTTCATCTCGTGTTTGTCCATCCACGCCTGTCAGGAGCCCGCAGGAACATTCTCAAGTCGCTCGCCATTCTCGATCTCTTTCCCCCATCGTATCTGAAGATCAATGTGGATGAGCTGCGTTCATCGTTGAAAGAAGCTCTGGCGGCGATCAATGCATCCGATGCTTCGCCACAATCCCGCATCTCCAACTCACTGCTTCCCCGGTTGTGACCTTCTGATAAAGAGAACGTGGAACCCTTACAGGGTTCTGGTGATGTGTTTGGAATGGTCTACAAACGTTGAACCCCTGACGGGGTTCATATTCAAACGCAGAAAGAGTGAAGTACGAATATCGACTTGCCCGCCGAGCGGACATCAGTGAGGCAGGCGGG
>DATDRF010000273.1:0-29400 GCA_035291905.1 Bacteroidota bacterium | reverse complement strand
GTATTGCCTTGTTTGTGAAGAAGGTCGAACAATCCCATAATCTCCTCACCCGTTTTGCTGTCGAGGTTTCCCGTTGGTTCGTCGGCGAGCAGAATGGAAGGCTTCGTGACCAGCGCACGGGCAATGGCAACGCGCTGCCGCTGGCCTCCCGAGAGCTCGTTAGGCTTGTGATGCGCCCTGTCACCTAATCCGGTTTTCTCGATAGCTTCCATTGCGAGTTTCTTGCGGTCCCCTGAGTTGTAACCCCCATAGATCAGCGGAAGTTCCACGTTATGAAGAACGTCGGACCGCGCGAGGAGATTGAACGTTTGAAACACGAATCCAATTTCCTTGTTTCGGATGCGCGCCAGCTGATTGTCGTTCATCTCACTGACGTTCACGTTATTCAGTTCGTACAATCCTGAGGTCGGCGTGTCGAGACATCCAATGATGTTCATCATGGTCGATTTGCCGGAGCCCGATGGGCCCATGATCGCCACATACTCGTTTCGATTGATGTTCAACGTAACGCCCCTGAGGGCATGAACCTCTTCCGCTCCCATTTGATACATCTTTGTGATGTCACGAAAGTTGATGACGGTTGACATTGGTCTCCTCTTTCAGAGTTCTAGTTCTGGGTCACGCTGGGGCCCGTTCGGCGGCCGGCTTTGTTGTCGACCTTCACTTTTGATCCGTTCTCCAAGTCCCGGTTGATGGCCTTGAAGGGGCCTGAAACCACCTCTTTCCCATCCAATTCCTCACCGGAGATTTCAACATACGTATCGTCGCTCAGGCCGCGTTTGACAACGACCGTCTTCGTTTCGCCATTGTCAATGACAAAGATAACCTCATCGAGTTTCTCTTCTTCCTTCTTCTTGGGCTTCTTCTCCAACTTCGCTCGTTCCTCTTCGCCACTTTCCTCCTCGGGAGGCGCCTCGACCTTCGGAAGGCGGACGGTCACCGATTGAATCGGGACAGCAAACACGCTCTTGCGCGTTTCGGTCTCGATGTCGGCCGTCATGGACATTCCCGGGCGTAACTGGACACCCTCCTGGGCCTTCAGTCGAATTCGCACTTCGAAATTGATGACCTGATCCTGAGAACCGGCTCCCGAAGACTTCGCCGTGTTGGCTATCTGCGATACGAGGCCGATGATCTTCCTGTCCGGATAGGCGTCGACCTCAATTCGGGCGGTATCACCGACGCTGACCATGACAACGTCGTTTTCCCCTACATCGACGCGCGCTTCCATCTGGGAAAGATCGGCCACGGTCATGATTTGGGTGCCCTGAGTAAACGTGCTTCCGCTGACGCGTTCGCCAAGCTCAGTAATCAACTGACTGACAACCCCCTCCATGGGGGAATAGATCGTGGTCTTCGCAAGCGTTTCACGCGATTCTTTCAACGAAGCAGTTGCCTGGGCATATGTCGCCTTCGCACTCTGATACGTCGCCTTTGCGATATCCATCTCGGCATCTGAAACGAGCTTCTTCTCATACAGCTCGCTGGCGCGCTTGTGTTCTGCCTCAGCCTTCAACAGATTCGCCTCGCTGCTAGAGAGGGCGGCCTGAGCGCGTTCATACTGTGCCTGATACGCGTCGGGTTTGATGCGAACCAGGAGATCTCCTTTATGCACTCGGTCCCCTTCCCGCACAGGGAGCCCCGTGATCTCGCCGCTCACTTCCGCATTGATCTTTACCTGGGTCTCGGGCTGAATTTTTCCGGTTGCGCTGACGATTTGGGTGATTGTTCGCTTCTCGATCTTTTCCGACTGAACGGTGATAATCGTCTCTTTGCTGCTCCCCATCACGACAAGCGCCACCAGCGCGATTAACACCAATCCAATGACCGAGAAAATGATGATTTTCTTTTTCGATTTCTTTCCGTTTGCCATTGTTCTTTCTTTCTGAAGAAGAATGTTAGGCCGTCTGCCACAACCTAGTACTTGCGCTCTCCGAGAGCGTATTCAAGATTTCTGCGCGAAACGATGTAGTTGTACGTCGCATTCACCCTGTTTGCCTGGGCATTGACGAATCCCGCGTTCGCCGTCAAAAGATCGAGCAGCGTTCCGGCACCGAGATTGTATCGTTCTTCCGCTACCCTGCGATCTTGCGTGGCAGAGATCAGAGCCTTCTCTGTCGCTTCGTATTGCTTCCCTGACGCTTCCAGGTCGAGAAGGGCCTTCTTCACGTCAACACTGATGTTCCGCTCCGTTTGCAAGAGGGTAAGTTCTGCGTTTCTCTTAGATGCCGCTGCGATCTGAATGTTTTGATTCGTCTGAAATCCATCAAAGAGCGTCCAGTTTATGCTGATACCCCAGTTAATTCCCTTTTGATCCTTGAGGGTTTCAAACGTGGTTCCCGACAGCCCGTATCCCGCCGATGCACGAATGCTGGGCCAATACCGGCTCGAGGCCGAGGTGACACCCGATTGGGCCGCATCGTAGCTTTCCATTGCTCCCTGGTAATCCGGACGCACTCCGATTGCCTGCTGTCGGAGGGTCTCAAACTTTGCGAGCATATCTTTTGTGCCTTCGAGCTCCGCGGGCGTGATATCCGTCGAAATCGTGGGATCACTGATGGCATAGTCCCCGCCAACATCGGTTCCTATGAGCGAAAGCAGATCTGCTTTTGCCTTGTCAAAATTATTCTGGGCACCGATAAGATTCACTTCATCGCTGGCGACAACGGATTGCTGTCGGTAGACATCCGCGATGGACGAGGCACCCACCCGATTCGATTCGCTGATTCTTTCGAGTTGTCGTTGGTCTCTCTTCAGATTCTCCTCGCTTACCTTCACCAACTGTTCGGTACGGAGGACATTGAGGTAGGCAGCCTGAACCTGATACACAATCTGCTGACGTGTTCTTGTTGCCTGTTGTTCAGCGGCCACGGCGTTCGAGGTGGCGCGGTTCATGTTTGCTTCCCGGTTGAAACCGTCGAAAATCATGTAGCTGGCCGACAACCCAGTGCTGAAATCATTGTTCGTCGAAGAGGTTGCCGGAACAGGAATGGGGATTCCAAGGATGAATTGAGTCGATGCCGGACGCTCCGTCTGCCTTCGGGTCCAGTTGCCACTCGCAGAGAGAGTAGGAAGATAGGAACCGTATGCCGACAAGACGCCGCTCTGGGCCGACTCCATGTTGTTCTGAGCCTGCCGGATACTGATATTTTGATCGAGGGCTATCCTCACAGCATCATCGAGCGTGAGTTGGCCTTTTCCCGCGGGTTGCTGGGAAACGAGTATTGTCGCAGCAAAGCAACTGATTGCCGCGATCGCAACAACTTTCTTCATGGCAAATCTCCTGGATTGAAAATGGGGAAGCCTGGTCCTTCGGCAAAACATCGAAAACTCTATGTTATAAACGCAAAAAGGGGCTCAAAGTTTCAGGATTTGTTGCTTCCAAGGCCTGAAATGACCATTCAATGGGAGGTTAGACTGGAAAAACGGCAGCGGGGTTACACCCCCTTGTTTCCCCGTTATTTGGAGCGGAGAACTTCATCCTTGATACTCATTAAGTAGTCGATGGCAGGACCATGTTCATTGGGGATCTTACCATCCAGGATTGCATCGACCACAGCCTGTTTCAGCTTGCCGACGAGCGGGCTCTCCCCAATGCCGCAAATCTGCATGATTTCGTCTCCGCGGAGGGCCGGCTGCCAGTTTCGCATCTTGTCCTTCTCCTCCACCTCGGCCATCTTCGCCGCGACGCGGTCATAGTTGTTTCGTACCTGACTGACGAGGCGCGGGTTCTTTGAGGTAATGTCCGCCCGGCAGAGAATCATGAGATCGTCGATGTCTTCCCCCGCCTCAAACAGGAGCCGACGCACGGCCGAATCGGTGACTCCCTCATCCACGAGGGCCATCGGCCTCAGATGAAGGCGAACCAGCTTTTCGACGTAGGAAACGTGTTCCAGCGGAAACTTCATTCGCCGGAAGATCGGTTTGACCATCCGCGCTCCAATCTCTTCATGGCCATGAAATGTCCAACCGATTCCCTCTTTGAATGCCTTTGTCCGAGGCTTGGCGATATCATGGAGCAGAGCCGTCATCCGTAGCCAGACGTCTTGTGTCGCTGCGCTCACGTTGTCAACCACCTTGAGGGTGTGAAGGAATACGTCTTTGTGGTGATGGTCCTTTCTCTGATCAACTCCCGAGAGCTGAGCCACCTCCGGAAATACAATATCCAGGACCTTAGTCTCAAACATAAGATTGAGCCCGGTGGACGGACGCTCAGTCGCCATAAGCTTGAGAAATTCATCACCAATGCGTTCCCGTGACACGATGGCAAGCCGCTCCCGCATCTCCTCCGCTGCTCTCAGGACCCCCTTCTCCACGTTGCAGTCAAGCTGGGAGGCAAATCTCATCGCCCGCATGATCCTCAGCGGATCGTCATCGAACGTCTCTCCGGGGTCGAGAGGGGTCCGAAGAATCTTCTTCCCAAGGTCCTTTTGGCCGTTCCATGGATCGACGATTGATCCAAATGATTCGTTATTCAAGGCAGCCGCAATAGCATTGACGGTGAAATCCCGCCGCGAAAGATCCTCTTCCAGCGTTCCTTCTTCCACTGCAGGTTTTCGGGATGACTGGGAGTAGCTTTCTTTTCGAGCCCCGACGAATTCGATTTTGCCATCGGCGGTGGGCAGCATCGCTGTGCCAAACTTCGGAAAAGTCACAATGTCCTTCACCCCGAGTACCCTTGCGACAACGGAGGCAAAAGCGATCCCTTTCCCCAGAACAACAATGTCGATATCCTTCCCGGGATTCCCCAGGAGCTCGTCGCGGACGTACCCTCCGACAACAAACGCCTTCACGTTCTCCTTGTCGGCAATCTCTCCAATGCGCCGGAGGAGCCGGTGGTGCATGGACAATTTCTTCTTCATGCTATGTCAGACGCATCTGTCGTTGCTCGATCATTTTGACAATCTCATCTGCCACTTCAAGCGCCTGGAGGCCGTCTTTCCCGCTCACAGGAGGAATCTTGTGATCGCGAACCGAATTGACGAAGAGCTCCAGTTCGTACTTCAATGAATTCACCTCTTTGATCTCCGGCTGCTCATAAATAATGGAGCGTTTCCGCTTCCCCTGTTCAATTTTTCCCAGGAGCATCGTCGATTGAATGCTCGGATCATCTTCATCGACAAGCCTGAAGACCTCCGCGAGGCCCTGTGCGAAATCGATCGAGATGTAGGCGTTTCTCTGAAAGAGGCGCATCTTCCTCATCTTGTTCTGCGAAATCCTGCTCGCAGTCACGTTGGCAACGCAGCCGTTCTCAAACTGAATCCGGGCGTTCGCAATATCGGCGCTGTCCGAAACAACCGCCACCCCGTTTGCATCAATCGACTTCACGGTCGACTTGACCAGGCTGAGAATGAGATCGATATCATGGATCATGAGATCGAGCACAACGGCGACATCGGTACCTCGTGGATTGAACTGTGCGAGGCGGTGCGATTCGATGAATAACGGATCGAGGTGGTACCCTTCCAGGGCGAGGATGGCAGGATTGAATCTTTCGATGTGACCAACCTGCAGGATCAGATCTTTCTTCTCGGCCAGCGCGACGAGCTTCCTTGCCTGCTCAATCGATTCTGTAATCGGCTTTTCGATGAAGACGTGCCGCCCCGCATGAAGCGCCTGTTCTGCGACACGGAAATGGTCCTTCGTCGTGGTCGCTATGCTGACCGCCTCGGCGGATCCGAGTGCCTCATCGAGCTCTTGAAATGCCTTTGTCCCCACTTCCGAGGCGATGGCGGCAGCCCTCTCCGCGACAACATCAAACACGCCCGTGAGTACAGCCGATCCGATCTGACTGAACATTTTTGCGTGCAGGCTTCCCAGGTGGCCTGTTCCGATGACAGCGACAGAGAGTGGTTTCACGTTCTATTCCTGATTGAGAATTGGTGCATCAATCCGAGGCCGGTTTTACGGTTCGACTCGTCCCTGATACCGCGCCGACAAGGCGGTCAAATCCCCCAAACCTCGGATCTCGATAGTACAACATCGCCGTGTACGTATTCGTGGTCCCCCAGTCGTTCCCTTCCAGAATCACCCAGTCCTCACCGATGACATACTGGTAATCATACTTTCCTCTCCTCAACGCCGTCTTCCATACAAACCTGTCGCCTTCAAGGCTCATCAGAGATGAAGGGTCTGATTTCCATCCGTTGAAGTCACCAACAACATATATCGGGGACTCTTCCTCCGTCTTCCACAAGAGCTCAAACTGGAAATCAAGATAGTCGGCATAGATCGTGCCGCGAACAATCGACGAGCCGCCGTTGTTGTCGGGACTTGTCTTACCGAGAAACCTGCTCAAATCCGCACCGCCGCGGGGTCGAAGTTGTCTCCCCTGCGGATAGAAATCGTTGTTGCGCAGATCCAGACTCCTGTATTCGCTGCCGGGTTGAACGTCATCGATGACAAACTCCAACTTTTCCGTCCCGAAACCCTCTATGAATGTGTGCGGATCCTGGTCGTCCGTTGACGCCCTTCTCCTCCGATCCATTTCCCTGTTCTTGTACACATCCACTGCGGAAAAATATGGAGCGTCAAAGACCCTGGCCCCCGTCGAATCGGGAGGAGGCACCGAAAACCCCACACGGATCTCATGAACCTGATTATAGGGACTTGTGGCCGAAGGTTCCTGCCTGTTGGAGATTCTCATCCGGGGTGCTATGCGATCTTCAGTGACGAAGAATTTCCCTTGAACCAGCATCTCTTCGTTTTCACGATCCCAGAGCTGGTATAGATAGTTGCCCGAATATTGAAATCCGTCAAAATGAGGATAACCGGGAATTCTCATTTTGTAGTGGAACGTATAGCCCCGAACCCCATTGGGAGATTCTTCCGCCGTAAAGTCGGATTTCGAGCGATTGAGGATTTCGTCGTTCACGAAGGATGTGGGAGTGGGATTCCAGTCACGGTCACAGTGAACAAACCGCAGCTGAAGGGCGGGAAGATCACTCGACACAATGTCGAATTCCAGGGTGACAGGTTTCGTGCGCAGGCCGCTTACCGGGAGCGACGCCTCCGTCAAACCATAAGCCCTGAAGCCGCGGACCTGCGATGAGACGAAGTCCTGCCCTGATGCGGAGACGGTGATACCCAGGACCATTATGAGGAGATTTTTCATCGGACCGACTTATAAAGAGTGTAGTACACCGGTTCGGTTTTTGTCAGAGCAATGCTCGGGAACTCTCGGGTCATAACGGGAACGAGATCGGGGGCGGCAAGCCTTTCCGGCCGGTCCGATCGGTCCACCACATAGTCGGGAATGAGAACCGATTCGTACCGCCGTTCCTTCATTCCCTCTTCATAACTGACACCCGAGAATGCTTTTTTCATTTCGGGAGTGACCAGACCGGCTGTATCGAAGAGGCGGCGCTCCGAAACATATCCCAACATGCCTATATCCGGGGTGAGAACGGTCGTACCCGGAGGAGTGTTCTCCCGCAGCCAGTATCCTATGGGCCTGAGACAGCCGTTCATCCCTTCTGTGAAGCCTCTCATGTGGGGAATGACAGCAGTGCTGTACACCGTCACGTTCTGCGCCGTACTCAACAGGAGCATTGTCATCAGCAAGGTCACGGTCCAACGCCACTTCAATTTCCAAAATTCCTGTATCTTTTTCACCCCCCAAATGCCGAAGATCGCGATAATGGGTGTGGCCGGAAGCAGATAGCGGGATACGACTTGAATGTTGGTGCTCACATAAAAGAGGAAGAGCGCCAACACCCAGAACAAAGGAAAGATCTCAATCCGGAGCGCCGCCCAGGGAAGTCTGCGTCGCACTGCGGCGGCAAACCCCAAAATGAGAACCGTCAGTGACACTGCTTGAGTAGCGAGGACGATTTTCGCCTCTGAACCGGCAACGAAAAGAACGGTGTCAAGCGAAAAGGAGGAGATAGACTTGGCTCCAAAGGTGTTGGGAAGGGGAGTTCCGAAGGTCAATGCTGCGTACACCACCCACGGGGCCAGAATGACCAAGTACGCCGGGATCGACCTCAGCGCCATACGGCGAACGGCAACAGGATCCCTCTTAAGAAAACCGTAGTCAATCTGGACAAGGGCGAACAACATCGCGCCTTCGGGCCGGACCAGGGTCAGCAAGCCGCTCACAAGAGACGCGACCACATATTCACCGCGATAGACGTACCAAAATACAAGCAGCGTCAGCAGAACACCAAGCGATGTTTCCATGCCGGAGCCTGCCCAGCGCAGTATCCATGAGTCGGCGGCAACCATGCAGGCCGAGACAAATGCAAAAATCCGGTCGCGCATTATTGCATACGCGAGGACATAGACAAGGAAAATCGAGAGGCTGGCAAACAGAAGATCAAGGGTCTTTGCAACCACATAAGGGTCAAGCCCCCCAGCGGTGCCGGCGGCAATCAGGAAAACCCACAGGGGGCCCGTTACGCCGCTGCTTGGCTCGCCGTCGTTGAATGAAAACCCGGCGCCCTCAACGAGGTTCTTCGCGTATTTCAAATAGATGTACGTATCATCCGGCGTGTAGTCAAAATGAAGAGCGACAGTCACGTAGAAAAGGACTACCACCGGTATGAAGCCAAAACGGACGACCGTGCCCCACAAGGGAGGTCGATCTTTCAGCTCTTCGGGGGTATTCTCAGTTGAGTTGCTCATTCAGCCACCGGTGAAACTCTGTCACGTTATGAAACAGAAAGTCGGTCTGCATCTGAAGTACGCGCTCCTTTGCATAGGAATCCCACAATACCGCTGCGATCTGCACTCCGGCGCCGCGCGACGCTTTGACATCAGCGACAGAGTCTCCCACCATGATCGCTTCAGAAGGTTCCAGGGCAAACTGATCAAGGATTTTTTGTATCCCTTCTGCCGACGGTTTGTGATTCACGACATCGTTCCCGGTCACAACGCAATCGAAAAGATCCTGGAGACCGAACTCTTCCAGGGTAATGGTTGTGGTGTGGATTCCTTTTCCCGTAAACAGGGCCAGCAATTTCCCCCGTTGCTTCACATCATTCAAGACCTCGCGAATTCCGGGATAGAGTCTTGCCAGTCGTCCGTGGTTCTCTCTATAATAGGAGAGGTACTCCTTCATCGCCTGGGGAAGGCGTTCCTCCCCCACAATGGGGATCAAAGCACCCTCCTCGGGCGGCCCGAAGAGGGCAGTGATTTCCGGCGGTGTCAGAGTTTTTCCCTGATACTTTTGGACGATGAAATTGAACGAGTCAAAGATCAGCTGATTCGTCTGCGTCAACGTGCCATCCATATCGAAGATAATACACTTGAGGCTCATGGTATCCGAAAAGTAAAAAAGGCGTCAGTGGTTCTCCGGAGAAAACGCGCCTGACGCCTTTGTGTCATCAGAAAAGGATCTGTGAAGTCGTGCGGCTCCCTTTTCTCAGGCAATCGTTACATCTTTCGACAGGTACACATCCTGGATTGCGTTCAGGATCTGCACCCCTTCGTTCATCGGCCTCTGGAAGGCCTTTCGTCCGGAGATCAGTCCCATGCCTCCCGCCCTCTTGTTGATGACGGCGGTTCGCACTGCTTCGGCAATGTCATTCTTGCCGGAAGGCCCGCCCGAATTGATCAATCCGGCGCGACCCATGTAACCGTTCGCCACCTGGTAACGGGTGAGATCGATGGGATGATCGGAACTGAGCTCTTCGTACACCTTCTTATGGGTTTTTCCGAAGTTCAACGCCGTATACCCGCCGTTGTTCTCAGGAAGCTTCTGCTTCACGATGTCGGCCTCAATGGTCACACCCAGATGATTGGCCTGGCCGGTCAGGTCGGCGGAGACGTGATAGTCCTTCTCCTTTGTCTTGAATGCTGCATTCCTTGTGTAGCACCATAGAATCGTCGCCATGCCCAGCTCGTGTGCCTGCTGAAACGCCTGGCTGATTTCCCAAATCTGCCGCCGGGATTCTGCCGATCCGAAATAGACTGTGGCGCCGACCGCGGCTGCTCCCATGTCGAATGCCTGCTTCACACTGGCAAACAGGGACTGGTCGTGCGTATTCGGGTAAGAAAGAAACTCATTGTGGTTGATCTTGAGAATAAACGGAATCCTGTGTGCGTACTTGCGCGCAACAGCGCCCAGGACTCCCAACGTTGATGCAACGGCATTGCAGCCGCCTTCGATCGCCAATTTGACGATGTTCTCAGGGTCAAAGTATTGGGGATTCGGAGCAAATGACGCCCCTGCGGAATGTTCAATTCCCTGATCAACGGGAAGGATGGAGAGATATCCCGTGCCGGCAAGGCGGCCAATGATGAAGAGCGATTGCAGGCTGCGGAGCGCCATGACCGGACGATCGGAAAGAGCGTAGGCCCTGTCAACGTAATCGGGACCGGGAAGGTAGAGAGATTCTTTTGGAATCGTTTTGCATTTGTGTTCGAGCAGCGACTTTGCATCGCTCCCAAGAAGTTCAACGATGTTCGTCATACCGCTATTATCCTTTCGAAAAGATCATTATCGGAGCAGAGAGATGTTGTGGAAGGGAGAGCATATGAATTTGTAATCATTTCAATATACCAAACCCTTCCTTTTCGTGCAATATCCAAACGACAACCGACTGACTCCCAATTCGTTCCAGGTTCCAAGTTCCAGGTTCGAGGTTTCCGAACTTTGAACGTTGAACCTCGAACTTTGAACCACCCTGCGTTCCATCTTGGGTTCGCACAATTGCTTCTCAGGCCAATTCTGTCTACTTTTTTTTATGAAGAAACAGGTCGTGCTGCGCAAAGGAGAAGAAGGACGGCTGCTTTCGGGTCATCTGTGGGTCTTCAGCAATGAGGTCAAAGTCGTGCTTGGGGATCCAGAGGCAGGTGACGTTGTCGAACTGCTGCGCCACGACAACAAATTTCTCGGAGTCGGATTCTACAACCCTCATTCCCTCATTGCATTTCGTCTTCTGAGCCGCGAGAAGGAAGAGATTTCGTTTGAATTCCTCGAGCGGCAGATATCCGAAGCGCTCAGTCTGCGCCGCCGTCTCTATCCTCACGCCGAAACGTTTCGCCTCGTACATGGGGAGGGCGACTTCCTTCCCGGCCTCATCATCGATAAATACAATGAGTACCTCTCCGTACAGGCATTGTCGTACGGGATGAGCAGGAGATTGACCCTGATATGCGATGTTCTTGAGTCGATGCTGCATCCGAAGGCAATTGTGGAACGAAACGAGTCTCCCCTCCGCCTCCTGGAAGTCCTCGATCAGCAGAAAGGGGTCCTTCGCGGAACGCTCGAGCAGCCGATCATTTCCGAAAACGGCATCAAGTTCAAAATCGATCTATTGACGGGCCAAAAGACAGGCTTCTTCCTCGACCAGCGCGAGAACAGAAAGGCCATTCGCCGGTACGTGCGGTCGGCGACGGTTCTGGATTGTTTCTGTAATGAAGGGGGGTTTTCGTTGAACGCATCTGCGGGAGGATCCGCCTCCGTGGAGGCCTTTGACATCTCGGATACTGCAGTTGCACGGGCTCGTGTCAACGCCACCATCAACCAGACGAATGGTGTTTCATTCGCAGAGGGAGACGCTTTTGAGGTTCTCAAAAAGCATGTTGAGGAAGAGAAACGGTACGATGTCGTGATCCTCGATCCCCCATCCTTCACAAGGAGCCGAAAGCAGGTTGCGACAGCGACAAGGGGATACAAGGAAATCAACTCCCTTGCTCTCCGGCTTCTTCAACCCGGGGGATTCCTGGTTACGGCGTCATGTTCTCATCACATTTCCCAGGATTCTTTTTGGGGGATTCTTGAGGCAAGCGCCAAATCAGCCGGAAGAAGAATCAGGATCATGGAGGCGGCGGGTGCGGCCCCCGATCATCCCGTTCTCCCTTCGATGCCGGAGACCGCTTATCTGAAGTTTGTTATTGCCTCGGCTCACTGAGGCTTGCGTTTCCGTTTCCACGGAACTATATTGCGGTTGTCAGGGTTTGCACCTCTAGAACGCAAATTTCGTAGGGGTCTGTGATGAAAGAACGCATTCATTTCCTCTTGCTGATCATTCTGGCCGTTCCCTCTCTCCTTTTCGCACAGGAGACCGACACTTCGATCATTTTCCAGCCTGCCAACCCCGATCTCATCAGGCGAAGCACATATTCGCCTCCCACGGATGCCTGGGGATTCGACGTCATGATCTCCAACAACGGGTTCGGCGCCGGCGGGTTCTTCCGCCACGAATTCTCCGAGGAATTGTCTGGAATTGCCATGCTTGGCATTTCTGATGTGAAGGACGACGCGGAGGTGGAGTACTTCGATTATTGGGGAAATTCGACCATCCCGGGAAAGAAGAACCGGCTTCTCATGATCCCTCTCATGTTTGGCGTCCAGTACAGGCTCTTTAAAGACGAGATCATGGATAATTTCAGGCCTTATGTGTCCGGAGGACTTGGACCGACCATGATGTTTGTGGCGCCTTATTCCTACTACAAGACGTATGTCGGGCCAAATGGAGAAACGATCACCGTTTCAGAAGAGGTGGAGTTCTTCAGGAGTCTCAAGTCCGGTCAGGCAAAATACACCGTCGGTGGGTATGTCGCAGCAGGGGCTTATTTTGGAGCTCCCTACGGAACGCTCATGGGCCTGAGCATCCGTTACTACTTTGTTCCATTCCCGCAAGGGATTGAGGTTCTCAGCGACCGCCGCATCAAGAATTTCGGGGGGTTCTACATTACGCTGAATGTCGGGTCGTTCTACTGAACCCTGCCTCCAGAAGCGAAAAAGCACTTCGGACATCAGAGAGCCTCCCCTGAGCTCTCGTGACATCACGAAGTGCTTTTTCTTTTCACCCAACATACATGCGTTTCTTCGCGCTTCAGGTGACTCGAGTCACATTCGCAGTTTTCCGCATCAGCCGTGTAGCGTCTTGCCCTTCCCGTGCGTCATACCTGTGAGTCCACAACGACATGATTGACGAACCCGCACTTGTTCAGAGAAGCCGTACAGGCGACCATGAGGCGTTCCGCACGCTGTATGAGGCCCATGTCGATCCGCTTTACAGGTTCCTGAGACAGTTCTCCAACGATCATCATGAAGTCGAAGAATGGGTTCAACGAGCCTTCATCAAGGCTTATGAACGCCTCGATTCATTTCGGGAGGACTCCCGGTTTTCGACCTGGATCTTTTCCATCGGGCTCAATGAAATGCGGTCTGACCGAAGACGGGCAACGATTCTGCAGTTTGAGCCGCAGGAGAGCGACGATCGCCTGCCGGCGGAAGATTCAAGCGAGGGATTCCACTGGAACGACATGATGCGGGGCTGGCTTTCCCAGCTGGCTGAGCTCAAACGGGCGGTCTTTCTCCTCTACGAGGTCGAGGGGTACAATCATTCGGAGATCGCCTTGATGCTCGGGATCCAGGAAAGCACATCGAGAACGATACTGACCCGTACGAAGCAATGGCTTCGGGAACAATGGGAAAAGGAAAGGAGAGAAGTTGGATGAGACCGGATCAATTCTATAGGGACGACGACCGTCCTTCGCGGCTAACGAAGAAACGCATGTGGGCAGCCATTTCGAGGACCATGGGGGAGCCCCGGGTTGTCTTCGCCGTCCGCGATTCGCGCAGTTTCTTTTTCGGGATGGCAGCAGCCGTCCTCTTGCTGTTGAGCGCCGCGGGACTTTATTCGCTTGTCAATCAGTTCGTTGAGTCGCGCCAGCCGCAGGAAGTGCGGTTCGACGATGCGTACCGCTCCGCGATAAGCGAATTCGAAGATGTGCTTCCGTCTCCGGTTCGTGTCTCTTCCGTCGAAACACAATCCGGGCGCGCCCAATCGAGGCTTGATCAGCTTACGCTGATCGACTCTGCAATAACCGAACTGCGGGCAGATATCGCCCGAACGGATCTTTCACCTCTGAAGCGATCCAGGCTTCGCGGTTTATACAGCATGAAGCTCAGGATCCTTCAGGAAATCATTCAGCAAGGAGAGATGGAACTATGAAATTCCTTACGATTCTCTTGTTTGGATTCATTGCGTCACCGTTTTTTGAGGCGACAGACCAATCGAAGGATCTCGAACACCGTGCCAAGGTCAAACCCTCCCAGCGAATCGAGATCAAGGGTCTCTCAGGGGCCGAACTTACATTCACTGTGTGGGAAAAAGACGAGGTCTATTTGAAGCTGCACCTCCAAATTTCCTCGTCGGACGAGGACTATGAGGCAGAGTACATCAATTCCTTCGAGGTTCAGGAGCGCGCGACGGACGGGAGCCTCATTCTTGCATTCAGGGAACCGAGCCGCAACGTCAGCTCGGGGTTCTGGAGCATCTTTAGGGGGGGTTCTTACGTCCGAAAGGAAATCACGGGAGAAATTTTTGTCCCGGCCGGAAATGCACTCACGACAGATGTGAGCTACGGCTCAATCTCCATGAGCGGGATCAAGGGAGAGCTGAACATCCTCGGGAAGAACAACACCCTGACACTGAATAACTGCACAAACATGCGGCGGGTAACGAATGACTACGGAAGGACCGAGATTGAAAACGGAGGCGGTTCTCTTGACCTCTCAGGCACAAGTTCGACCGTCACGGTCACCAAGTTCGCAGGCCCGGCAACCGTCGATGCAAACTATTCGAATATCACAATGACCGCCATTGCGGACGCGGCAACGGTGAAATCACAGAGCGGAACACATACACTGGAGGATATTGGCGGGAATCTCACGGTCCGATCCAACTATTCGAAAATCATTGCTTCAAACATCAAAGGACTCCTTGATGTCCGTTCTCAGAGCGGCTCCGTGAGGGCGAGAAACGTTCGGGGACTCGTGGTGGATGCTCCGTACACGACAGTTGAAGTAACGGACGTGACCGGCATCGACGGTAAAGATGTAATGATTTCCAATCAGTCGGCGACTATCACGTTGGAAAACGTCAAGGGGAACACCATCATCATCGCCCCCTATTCCAACATCGGATTGAAGAACATCGACGGATTCGTTGACATTGAGTCCAAAAGCGGCAGGGTGGACGCAACGGACGTCTCCGGAAACTGGAAGTCCCGGACTGAGTACACCAGGCTGCGGCTCAGAGGCCTGAAATCGAAGGAAGTGATCATGACGAACAAGAGCGACAAAATCGAAGCGGAACTCAGTGTCGTCCCATCGACCGTCGATATCCGAAACGAGTACGGGAGCGTGTCGGTCGACCTGCCCAGGGGATTTTCGGGCGATATTTCACTCGACGCGGAGTACGGGAAGGTCAACACGGATTTCCCGATTCAATCGCGGAACAGAGGCTCATCGGGATATGCGATCGGAAAGGTAGGTTCGGGAACGGGCAGGATCACCATTGAAACACGTTCCGGGAATATCGAACTCTCCCAGAAATAAGCTGCAGTCTCAAAGAATCATTGCAACAATCCCCTGCCCTGCCGGGGATTGCTGTTTTCTATCTCTTCAGCACGTCTGCAAGGAATTTTCCTGTGTAGGATTTCTTGACGCCGGTGAGATCCTCGGGAGTGCCAACCGCGACGATCTCACCGCCCTTGTCGCCTCCCTCGGGGCCAAGATCGATCACCAGATCGGCGCATTTCACGACATCCATGTTATGTTCGATAACCACAAGCGAGTGGCCCGCTTCGACCAGCGCGTCGAAGCATTTCAGCAATTTCGCGATGTCGTCGAAATGGAGGCCTGTCGTGGGTTCATCGAAAATGAAGAGAATGCGTCCGACCTGATGGGACGCGAGAAGATGGTTGGCAAGTTTTATGCGCTGTGCTTCGCCCCCGGAAAGAGACGTCGCAGCCTGACCCAGGCGAATGTAGCCGAGCCCAACATCATCGAGCACTTGCAGCCTTCGGGCGATTCTCTCCCCCTGAGGGCTTCCTTTGAAGAATGCCTTCGCCTCAGAAACAGTCATTCCCAGGATATCGTCGACATTCTTTCCGCGGAACCGAATATCCAGGACCTCCTGCTTGAATCGTTTCCCTTTGCACGATTCGCACGTGAGATAGAGATCCGCAAGGAACTGCATTTCGATTTTCTGGACACCGTCCCCTTCACACGTTTCACAACGCCCGCCCGGGACATTGAACGAAAAGTGACCGGGCTTGAATCCGCGCACCTTCGCCCCCGGAGTGGCGGCAAGAAGGTCACGGATGAGATCGAATGCCTTGATATAGGTAGCGGGATTTGAACGCGGTGTCCTTCCGATCGGGGACTGATCAACGAGCTCCACACGGTCGATCTGCTCTCCTCCCTCGATTGACCTCACCTTTCCGACGGTCCCTTCGAATCCTCCCTTCATCTTCTTTAGTCCCCCGTAGAGAATATCATGGACAAGCGTACTTTTTCCCGATCCGCTTACTCCCGTAATACACACCACCATGTTCAGGGGAATCCGCACATCGATATTCTTGAGATTGTTCTCGGATGCGCCCCTTACGAAGATCGATTGCTCGGTATCGGGCCGCCGGGAGTCGGACACAGGGATTGAAGAAGACCCTCGAAGATATTGTGCCGTGAGGGATTCCGCATGATCCAGCAGCCCCTCCATAGTCCCGTTGAAAACGACCTCTCCCCCCCTTTCCCCCGCCTTTGGGCCCATATCAACCACGACATCAGCCGCACGGATCATCTCCGCGTCGTGCTCAACAACAATCACGGTGTTGCCGACGTCCCGCAATGACTTCAGAATCGTTATGAGCTTCTGATTGTCCCTCGGATGGAGGCCGATGCTCGGCTCGTCCAGGACATAGAGGGAACCTACCAGAGATGAACCGAGCGCGGTCGCAAGATTGATGCGCTGCGATTCGCCGCCGGAGAGAGTCATCGACAACCTGTCAAGTGAGACGTACCCAATCCCGACATCGTGGAGGAAACGAAGCCGTTTTCTGATCTCCTCGAGAATCCGACGGGCAACATCCATCTCGAACTTTGAGAGCTTGATCGCTTCGAAGAAACGGAATGCATCTTCGATCGTCATCCGGACGATATCATGAATCGTCTTACCGGCAATTCTGATATTCAACGCATCTTTTCGAAGACGCGATCCGCCGCATGCCGTGCACGTCGTATAACCGCGATAACGGCTCAAGAAGACCCGGTAATGAATCTTGTATGATTTCCGTTCGATGAATCTGAAGAACTTCGTGAGACCGTCGAACCCGTCGAACCCGTTTCGGATGATATCGACGTGTTGGGGGGAAAGCTCCTTGAACGGGACGTCAACAGGGATACCGGCTTTAGGGGCTACCGCCAGCAGATCCCGCAGATTCTCCCGCCATTTTGGGAAACTCCACGGCTGAATCGCTCCCGTCCTTAGGGATTTGTTCGGATCAGGCACCACCAGATCCATGTCGATGCCGACGGAGCGTCCGAATCCCTGGCACTCCGGGCATGCCCCCACCGGGTTATTGAAGGAAAAAAGGCGCGGATCAGGCTCCTCGTAACGGATCTTGTCTTCGGCGCACTCAAAATGTTGCGTGAACTGCATTGTGCGGTTCGACTCAGGGAAGACCACGTGCGCGTAGCCGTCCCCCTCGACAAAAGCCGTCTCGATCGAATCTGCCAATCTTGTCTGGCCTTCCTTGTCTTCATGGCGAAGAACAAGGCGATCGACGAGAACTCTGATATCTTTCTTGGCGTTTCCTTTGAATTTCCGTTCATTCAGATCGATCAACTCTCCCTGGGCGACAATTCGGAAGAAACCCCTTTTCTTAAGGACATCGAGTTCCTCTGTCATCGACCGGCCGGGGTGATCGTGCAGAGGAAACGTCACATACACTTTCGTACTGTCGGCTTCCTCGGCCAATCGTTGCACGACGGTTGTAACAGAGTCCTTTCGGACAGGCTTGCCGCAAACGGTGCACAAAGTCTGGCCGATTCTGCCGAACAAAAGCCGCAGGTAATCATAGATCTCTGTGCTCGTTGCCACGGTTGAACGGGGATTCCGGCTTGTGGTTTTCTGTTCGATGGCGATCGCGGGGCTTATCCCCTGGATCATGTCGACGTCGGGCTTGTCCATGCGTTCGAGGAACTGCCTGGCGTAGGACGAAAGGCTTTCGACGTACCGTCTCTGGCCCTCTGCATAGATCGTATCAAATGCGAGACTGGATTTCCCCGATCCGCTGACACCGGTGATGACAATGAGTTTGTTCCGGGGCAGCGTGAGGCTGATATTTTTCAGATTGTGAACCCGGGCGCCGCGGATGATGATCTCCTTGACCCGCGAGGGGGGAGAAAAGGGGGGTTGCGGTGCGGCAGTCTTGCTACGCATGTTTCGGTTCGGCATAAAGGTCGAAGCGGAAAGGTACGGACGGAAGGATGGAAAATCAATTGAAAAAGAAACCAACTTCCCGACGAAGGAGGCCGGAACTGATCAGAACTCCATGGTGACCGTCGCGGTGGGTACGAATTCCACAAAGCCGTACTCGCGGACCGTTGGCTGGAGGTGAGCTCTCACCTTGACGCCGGCATTATACTGGCTTGCACTCCACGCCGCATCGAGGGCACTCAGGAGATGATTCGCAACAACGAGGAAGCCGGCGGTACTGGCGATGCTGTAGAAATCGTTTGCCCGGCCCCTCATGTCGCGGTAATCGGCGAATCGTGGCGTGGGGCTGTCAAGATACCCTGACGAGACCGCGGGATCCCATTCGGGCCAACCGACATTATACTGCAAATACTTGCCGATGAGCTCATAGTACTGCTGGTCCGGTCTTCGCGGAAGGCGATGACTGAATCCCGTCGGCGCTCTTCCTCCGATAAATTGCTCCCATTCGTTGAGAAGGTTCCAATTGACGCGGTCCCAGGGTGCATTATTTGGATCACTGCTCGTCACAATTCCGCTTGGTGGAGGCGTTCCGGTTGTATTCAGCGATGCACCGTGCCTCTCCATCCATTCTGCATATTTGACAACCGACCAATGGGTGTCGGCAAACTTTTGAAACTCTTCGGTTTGCCTGTCTGCTTTCGACGTTTGCGTCGCGTAAACGATCCAAAGCGTTGCTTCGGCAGCGAAGAACAGGCCGGCCCGCCAGTAGCTCTCTGCATAGAATTCGCCTGCCCCCGGAACAGCGGCAGAAAGAAGGGCCGCTGTAAGAGCGGATTTTTTGCCCTCGTCAGCCGCAGATTGAGGGAGCGTGTCCTGGATGCCGCTACCCAGCGAAAGGTCCCAACGAAGGTTCCCTGTCAATTCATACTTTGGGGCTTTCTCCGCAACCCATTGACTGACGACAGGTTGAGCAAGAAATGACCCGAGAAGAATAACGAACGTTGCTCTCTTCATATTACCTCCGTTCCTCCATGCCCCGCATATGCGTGATATCGTTCAATTCAAAGCCGAACAGTACTCCGAAATAGAATCTCCATTCTTTTCCGTACGTGACCCTGGTTTCGTTGAACGTTCTTTCGAATCTATCGAAACCGTACGAACCGCTGAAGAAGAATCGCGTCGGGTAGGCGTAGAACGAGAATGCTTCGAGCCGCATCTCAAATCCGGCATCCTTCTTCCACATCCCGCCTGACCGTGCACTTCCCGTCCAGGCATTTCCGACATCTCCAAAAAAGGAGGCATACAATTTTGTAAAATAGAATTGAAGCAGCCGGAAATTGATATGCCGGACAAGAGGGAATCGGTAGACAAGGCCGGCCGTGGCCACAGTATTTCCCCCGAGCGCATAAAACGGGTACCCTTTCATTCCAAGCACGCCCCCTGCATAGAAATCGAAGAAATTATCCACCGTTTTCCCCAGAACGCCTGCTCCCCGCATAGCCAGGTTGATCGTATGACCGTCAATGAACGAGCCGAGGTGCTCGTTCCACACCCCTTCGAATCGATGGAACAAGACATTCGTGTAAACAGGGACAAGAACGCCCTCCTGCACTTCATATTCCGGATTGAACTTGTTCGACTCATATGCATATCGCAGCGTAAGAGACCGTCCGATCGGATTGATTTCGCTTTCCACACTAGGAAGGATGTTCTTGTGTTTGATCTCCGCCGTAAATGTATTCCCGATCAAATATGTGTTTCTGAAAGCGGAGACGAGCGAGGGAGGGCTTGTATTGGGATTGAGGAATGCCCCGATATCGGCACTGTAGCGACTCAAGGCATACCATAATCTCAACGAGGTTTTCTCGTTGAAAATGCGGTGGCGTGCTGCAATGTCGACCTCGAACAGATTGTACGTGATCTCAGTAGTGATAAGTTCGGGAGACGGATCAAGCGTGAATGAGCTCGTGGCCTTTCTCGTAATGTTGTATAACTCGAGCGAAAGTGCCGGCTCGATCCCCACAGAGTAAAGGAACGGGAGCCTGTCCCGATACTCCAACATCACGAAAAGGTCCCTCTCCAGTTTGCGATTCAACGCGGCTCCGCCAAACAGACTCAGCTTGTCAAGCATGTCCGTGGATGAGACATACAGTCCCGGTTTGACAATATCCAATCCCGAATTTCTCGGATTGTAGTTGTCGACCCGGATCACCGGAATCACACTCAGGCTCGTAAACTTGTTCCTGTATTCCCGCGCGTTCTCCGGAGGCGTATACTTCGAAGAATCGATGCCGGGAGATTCTTCGCGGGCCCGGGTTGTTGTCTCCGAAGATGGTCCATCGAGTGTAACCAGGGGGCGGTCCTGCTGCGCGAGAAACGCAATCTTGTATCCCGAGGAGGCATATGCGGCATACACCAGATTTCCGTCTTTGTCCACCGACGGCAGGAACGCGCCCCCGAGGACGTTTGTGACTTGTTTCTTCTCCCCATTCACCAGGGAGAAACTATAGATGTTGTATATCCCCGTACGGTCTGACGAATAGTAGAGCAACGTACCGTCCCGCGAAAACACGGGATTGCGCGAATCACCGTCCGACACGGTCATGCGAACATCCCCCGCGGCGGGATCCACGAGGATGACACTCTGCTTGTCGCCTTCCGAGAAACCCGCTGCAACGGCTTTTCCGTCCGGCGACCACGTGGGGGTATAGGTCTGTTGACCGCCAACGAAATTCGTAACGGAAACAAATCCTTTTCCGCTGCTGTCACACATCCCTAGGTTCGTTGTCCCGTCTTTTCCGTAAACAAAAACAATTTTCTTTCCGTCAGGAGAAACATCGGGACTGAGGGCACGGCGGCCATGCGTCAGGCGCTCCTCCTCCCGGCTTTCACGATCATACCGAAAGATGTCGTACAATTTGGACCAATGCGGATTATCCGAAGTCGCTTTGCTGTAGTACAGATAGCGTCCGTCGGGCGAAAAGGAGACGGTCGACCTCACGTTGTCAATCAGCTTCGACGACGTCCGTGATTTCATGTCATACAGATACAGGGCGCTTGACCCGAAATAGTCGAATCCCTTGTTGGAAACGTACGCAACAACCGAACCGTCCGGAGAGAATTGAGGGTAGGAATTACCGAATCCTTCCTGCTCAATAATTTCGCCTTCGACCCGATTCGTTCCGATCCTCTCTTTTACAGCCTGATAGTGGGCCTCTTTCGACGTCCTCCATTCGTCATACAGTTCTGTACCTGTTTTGCCAAGGACCGATTCAATCGCGCCGTCAATCGTGAGACGTTGCAGGGAACCGAGAGCTTCCGAAATCTGCCTCAGTGTATCGGGTCCATAGCGCTCAGCGACATAGTGTACGATCGAAAACCCGGCGTTGTAGGCAGATTCATTCCCGAGGCTCGTCTTGCCGAACACCGCCATCTCTTCCCACTCGAGGGGATTTCCGTCAATCATGTACATCCGCAGGATCATGTCGCGATGAGAATCCCAATAGTCAAAGTGCAGATCGGGGTGGTTGTACTGGGCGGTCCCTTCCGCAAACCAACTCGGGACAACAAACGCCGAGAGCGGGTAGGAAACGAGAACATTCGGAAATCCGTACAGAACATCGGGTCTTCGTTCAGCCTCGTACCCGAACCACTGGAAGTAGATGGCAGGAATCTTCCTGCCAAGCTTCATGGAAGTCTGAATCTGTATGAGGTGGGTAAACTCGTGGGTCACTACATTCCACAACCATGGGTGAATGCCGCGCAATTCGAAATCCATTGCCGGCGCCCAAATCTCAATCTTGTTATCGTAGAAGTATGCTGCCCCGTTGGAATAATCGTCGTGATCGCGCACGACGAAATGAACTTTTTGGTCGGGCTGATGCCGATACATGCCGGTGACCCGGCCGTAGATCGATTCGGCGATGTGCGCGATCTTCGAACCGGTCCTTGCAGCACCTTCATGGTAGTGGACGAAAAAATGCTCGGTTTCGATCGTGTACCAATCCAACTCCGTATGTGGCGGATCATCGGGCTGGGCGGGAAGAAATGCCGGAAGAAGGCAAAGAAGGACGATATGGAGGCTGCGAAGGAGGAGTTTCAATTAATCACGACGGAAAAATTCGTTATCCGATTCTTTACAAGGGAAACCCTGTACGTGCGGGCAAACGCCTGGTCCACAAATCGCAGATACACTTGATCCGTTATCTCAAATTCGCCGACAAACTCATCAGTGGAATCGTAGTAAGGGGCAATTTCACCGATGGGCAGGTCCGCCTCAGGAATAACAAAGCGACCTTCGACGTCGGTTGTGTCGTTTTGATTTCCATCGACGATTTGCCTGTAGGATTTCTTCACAGTGCCTGTCACGGTGTATGTTACTGCATAAATCCCGCTCCGAACAATGGCACCGCCGTCATCGCGGCCATCCCAGGGAACATATAACATCGAATCCTGGAGAGCGGGCCCGGCAAAAAGGACGCGGACGGCCTGGCCGGTTGCATTCTTCACCTCTACCGTAACGTATTCACCCTGGACTGCTGGCGAGTATGCCCGTGACACCGAATCCCCGCTTGCGAACGCGAGCCCGTAGTAGAGAATCACCCGTACTCCGACCAGAGGCCTCAGAAACCCGTCGAGCACTTGTCCTTCGATTCGATAGCCATTAATCACGACATCTGCATCATTGGCTCCCGGAACACCGCGTTCGCAGCTCGCAAGAAAGAAGAACAACAACCCTGCACAGGCGACGTGTGCCAGTTCACTTTTCATTTTACCACGGCGATCTTGAATATCACTGCGTCCGTACGGCCTCCCGAGGATGCCTCCACGTGAGCAAAGTACACCCCGCTTTGAATCCCCGAGACATCCCAGACAATTTCACTGTCGATACCTCCGGGAGAGTCTCCTTTCAACTCTGTCACAGATTCGCCCGCAAGGTCGAAAATTCGTACGATGATCTTCGCCGGCTCGGTTGTGAAGTACCGAATGTTCGTCGATGGCCCGTAAACGGGATTCGGCCAATTGTACACGCGTTCCTTCGGCAGAAATCCACTCACCGGAAGTCCCGGCACAGCAGCGGGCCCGATGTTAAAGTTCCCGTGTCCAGCATCTGAAAGGTATCCTCGCCAGTCCCCCTGCTGAAGATTGTACGGCAGGTTGAATTCCCATGCAGCGACGTTTCCCGATTCATTCACCGACAGGATCCCCGTCATTCCGGTTTCCGTTTCGAAGAAGTTGAGCCACCCGGCGTCCGGAGAAGAAATCTGAAACGGAAAACCGCCGATTACGTTCCCGCCGGAAGCGAAGGCATAGACCACCCCTGTCGTTGACCGAACGACCAGCTCCCGCATTCCGTCTCCGTCGACGTCGACTGCGAGAGGCGATCCCGTGAATTTTTCTCCGTCTGTCGTGCGATGAGGAAAAGAATCCAGCATGAAGCCGCCGGCGTTGAAGGCGAACAACTTCGATCCCGCCGCTGCCACCACATCGTTCCTTCCGTCATTGTCAGCATCGGCGACGATGATATCCTGAAGAACATCCTCGACCTGCACGTCGAAAAGCCTGGTCGCAAGAGAACCGTCAAAGCCAATGATTCTGTTTCCGCCGTTTTGAGCCGCAACCACCATGAGCCCGCCCGGGATCTGTCCACCCGTAAGCTTCCATCCCAGAGCAGACTGCGGCAATGCGGCGCTTGCCGCACCAAGAATGATTGAGTTTTGAGTCGCACTATAGAAGGTCCCCGGAGCGCCCGGATTCGCGAGAAGTCCCGTGATCGGCAACGTGCTCACCGTCGTTGAACTCTGGATCGCACCGTCGAACCTCACCTTCCACACTGAACCGTTCCCGGTCCCGACGACGACAATTTCAGTACCGAGAGAATCCAGGATCATCGGGCCGCTTGTAATTGGAGTCCCCAACGAAGCGGTGTACAACGTGACGGAGGAGCTCACGCCGGCCGTCGTTGTATCGAGATCCCACAGGAAGAGGGTGCTATCCTGCGCGCCGGCGACATATGTCTTTGACCCTTGAGACGCCGCGAGAGGAGAGCGGCCGCCCAGAGTAGAAAGCAATCCGCCGGGTGCCCCGGTCTTTGACTGACCGTTCTTTTGGAAAACGAAGACGCTGTCATCCGAAGAGAGGATGATGGCTGTCGGCAGAACCGTTGGAGGAGTCGCGGCAGACAACGGGCTCAACTGGATGGCCAGGTTGTTCATCCTGTGGATTTGTGCACTGCCTATTGCGACGTCCACATTCATTCGCGGCGCTCTGGCGCCAAAATTGCGAAGTGTCACAAAACTCTGGGCGGAGTTATTGCTTCTGCTATCGGGAAATGTCGAAGCACCGAAGAGATTCCGGTACACCGGTGCCACGTTGCCGTTGAACCAATGATCAAGGGGCCATCCGACCTCCGTACCGCTCCCGGGCTGGAGCAGCTCATAGAGCTGCCCAATATCCTGGGATCCGTCTGCCTCCTCGAGATCGACACCTCGCCGCAACGGATCTGCGTTGACCGTGTTCGAGGCCAGGTTCTCCGCAATAACGGCTTCATCAATATGCCAAATCAACAGACCGCCTCCCTCGAATCCCTGTTGCGTCATGTCGCCAGAAAGGGCCCAATCGAAATCCTCGACATCGACGAGAGAACCACTGATTCCGCTCACATCATTGAAAAAGAACCCCGCAGTGTCGGCCGCGAAAGACCGGACCACTTCCACTCCATTCTGGATGAGGGTCAGTGTTTGACCGTTCGCCTCGGGATCTCTTGACCGATTCTCGACAAGAAAATACTCCGTGGCAGTTATCGGCACCTTGAACACGGAATCCTGCCCGAGCTTGGTGAGTCCGACCGCCGGGACTCCGATCGTCTGGAGCGAATCCGTGAGTACGATGGGGGTTACCCATCCAAGGCGGATCTTTTCCCATGCCGACGGTTCCGGAGGAAACAACCCGTTGTAACTGAAGATCGCCGCCCCGTCCATCAGGCCGAATTGTCCAATTCCTGAACGGCCGGTATTCGTGTCAAACAAATCCGGCAACCCGAGGAAACTGCCGAACGAGGCGGCCAGCAATCCGTTGATGCTCAGCTGAAGCGTGTCGGCCTGACTCCCCGAGGAAAAAACCCGAGTCTCGGTCTCCGGGAGGAGAATCGTGTGACCGATATGGAATGATCCGCCGTTGACCGCAACACCCGGATACGCGGGGTTGTTCAGCAGATCTCTGAGGGAAGGCAAATCGATGTAGAGTGACGGGAGGTCATATGGAGTCGGGTCGTATCCAAGGATACTGATGACATTGATATCGCGGCCGATCCCCGCGTGGACAAGAATAAACGCATCGTAGAGAGAAAACGGGAATGAAGGATTCGAATCATTGGCAGCGGTCCAGCTGTCAATAATGAGATTGCCCAACGGTGCGTCGGAGCCGGCCCTCTGCGGCGAATATGCCGACATGGAATCCGCCAGTTTCACCGCGGGACCGAAGAGGTCGGCCTGGATGATAAGAGAACCGTTTGAGACTCGCCGGTAATAGTTCGAGAGGAACCGAAGCTTGTCTGCGATAAACGAGGAATCGTGGGGAGGCGGATCAATCTGGTTCTGCGATCCGGCCATGACAAACGAACCGTCTCCGCTCGTTCTTGCGTCGATGTCCTTCTTGAACTCGACCATCAGAGCGAGGACTCGAAGAGTATCCTGGGCCAGAATTGACGGCGCTGATATGATCGAGGAAGAAAGGCGCGTGGGTCCGGCCTTGACCGGAGCAGAACGTCGCGGCTGACCAAATCCCGAGGTAAGGACAAAGCAGAGACAAAGCGTGAGAGAAACTGCCTTCATGACGCCCCGCATGCGGAAAGAGATTCGTTGGACCTACGGACTAGAACGGCGATCCTTCCCACGACATCATGAGTGTGAACCGGAGTGTCTCACCGAGAGGATGTTTATCTTCAAAAGCGTCTATGTAGCTGAAGTCAAATGCATAGACATCGTACCGCAGGCCTGCACCGTAGGTCATAAACTTCCGATTCCCATATTCGGGATCCTCATAGAAATACCCGATCCGCAGGGCGATCAATCGAGGACTGCCGTACCAGTATTCAAATCCCATGCTCGTGACGATGTCGCGAAGTTCTTCGCGGAATGGTTTATCCACCCAGGAGTAGTAGATCGACTTGTAGAACGGGGAGACTTTCCCGGAGGCGGTCCTTCTCACGAGCAGTTTGCTGAAATCGACAACATATGTGAGGTTGTTGAATTCGCTCTGAAGAATCTGATAGCCAAACCCAAGCCTGAAATTCATCGGAAGCGGGTCTGCCTGGGCTTTGTCGATATAGGTCAGATTGGGACCGATGTTCGAGAGATTGGCTCCAATGCTGAGGGCCTTTCCGATGTCCACATCGGTAAAAGGAATGACGACGGAACTTGGCCTGTACATCACACCAAGGTCAAAGCTGAGTCCCGAAGCAACGCCCCGGCCTTTTTCCTGATCTGTCCCGAACGGCGCCAGCCTGCTGTGAATAAACCGTGCATTGACTCCAATGCCGAGGTCTTCCAGGACTTTCGTACCGTACCCGGCCGTTATCGCGAATTCATATCCTTTGAACCTGCCAATTTCCTCCGGGCCGGTCGGAGCAGTCCGGATGAATTCGCCAAGGTTCAAATAGGTAAGACCGGCCGCAATGGTCCCGTCGAAATCCTCGATGTACTGTTTATAGATCGTATGCGCAATCCACAGGTCGGAGAGGCCGAACCCCGGAAGCCAGTTGGCGTGGGAGAGTGCAACCTCCGAGCCCTGCTGGAAGGCGAACCCTGCGGGATTCCAGTATTGTGCCCATGCATCATCCGCAAGGGCCGTTCCGGCCTCACCCATGCCGCTCGATCGGGAATTCGGCGCGATGAGAAGGAACGGGACTGCCGAAGTAGTAACCTGTTGGGCCATCGATTCAAGAATGAAAAGGCCCGTCGTCAGAACAACAAGCGTAAATCTCTTCACCATAACAACATCCTCCGTAAGAACTTCCGTCCGCCGTTGGCGGAGATGAGTAATTAACGTACTGCTTTTCGTAACGATTTTCAATCCCCGCGTACGCGGGGACAAAATCGGGGATTTCAACGAAGCATCGTGAGTTTCCCGATGACTTCCCGCGAAGATTTCTGATCGGCGCTATTCGTAATGATCTTGTAGAAATAGACCCCGTTGGCAAGAGCATCGCCGTTCCTGTCACGAGCATCCCATGGGATCTGAACAAACCTATCGACGATCCCGTTCGATTCGATCTCATCGACGAGCCGGCCCGCGACCGTGAAAACCTTCACCGTTACATCGACGGGCTCCGTTGAATTCCTCTGGAACGTGAAGACCGTGGAATGTGAAACAGGGTTTGGAAAATTGAACACCTGGTACATCGACAGATCCGAAACAAGCTTCACGTCGAAACTCAGTTCGATCCGGGCAGAGTTATTGTGAATGTCCCAGGCCTTCACGGTGAGGGATTGCCGCCCCTCGGGCAGATTGCGGAGAGGATAGCGTACCATGCCGCTCTGGTAAGTGTCGATGTCTCCCCGATAGAAATCCGTAAGATCGATTGCCTGCGAGGTGCTGTTGAGAACAGCTTCGAGCCCGTGCCCGACGCTTGCCGTCGAAGTGTTGATTCCGGTCTGGTCGTACAGCTTGACGATGAGGAGCGGGTCGGGCGGCACCACGTCGCCGGAACGAAACGCCTCATCCTGAAGGAAGATCTCAACCGTTGGGCCCGTTGTGTCGATTGCAGCGGTTGAATCGGTCCCGGCTATGGTCACCGACTCGGTGAACCCGACCGCATCATCTGTCCCCGACCACGCATACACCGAGATCCTTGCGTTATCATTATTATATGAGACATCCTTGGGAATGGGCACAGTAGCATTGAACACGCCGTTCGTCACGCTTACGAGTCCCCTGTAGAGGAGGCTGCCGTTAACCACAAACGTGAAGGCTCCCCATTCCGGAACAGGAATGCGGCGCTTTGAATCAAACATTTCGAGAATTGCCTCACCGTTGAATTCCGTCCGCAACGAGCTGTCGGGACGCCTGATCTCGCCGGCTACGCTCACCAGACTCAACGCTTGCACGGCAGTGGCTCCCACAATGGGTGCCCCGTTGATGCTATCAACGCCCGCCGATGCCGGCGGGAGATTCAACCGCATGCTCGGATCCCCAAGAAGATGATACTTCACATCATTCGTGCTGAACAGGGCTTGTTTGGTCTGGAACATGGCATCGCCCAGGCGGGGCGGACGCCCGAGAGAATCCCTCGAAAAGAGGTTTGCATAGAACGTGTTGTTGAACTGAGCGTTCTCACCCGAGTAGACCGCGCGCGTGGCGGTAACGACGCCAATCGCCCCGCCCCCCGACATGGTAAGAATCTGCTCGCCCGCGCTCCGTTCATCGGGACTGTCGTATCTGGCAAAGTCGCATGTTGCGGCCACCAGCAGGAAGGGCATCTCCTTGTTCGATAATTGCGGAAGACTCGTTTCCCGCGTGAAGATTTCTTCGTGCGCCCATTGGCGCGGATTTCCATGACCCGTGTAATTGACCAGAAGAGAGCCGCGATTCATCGCATCGATGATCGCTGCGTTGGCGGTCGGTTTACGCCTCCCCGACGAACTGTTGACCGTCGGAAATTCGACTATGTAGATCTTCTTTTTCTCCACCGAGGCCGGAGTATAGGCCAGAGAAAGGACTTCTGCCTGATTCGTGTGGAGGGCTCCGTCGTCTCGTTGCGATGTAAGGCCGTCGTCCGCGATGAACAATACACGATTGCGCCATGGGTCAGCGGGCGTTGAAGTCTCATAAGCGATGATCTTATCCACCGCAGCAGCGGCCTCCTCTGCAGAATTCACCGGAAGGCGCCCGATCGCGACACTGACGCGGCTATTGCCGGGGTTCAACATTGCCATGGGATCATCGCTTGCAAATGAATCGATCTGGTGAATCGACTCAACGGATTCGTACGGAAGGACCCAGTTCCGGGCCGGACTCCGTATGTTCTTGTAGTCGTAGTGCCCGTTACCAAAGAGAAGCACGTACCGGGGCTTCACGGTCCAGTTTGTCCGTGCCCACGAAAGGAAATCCCTCACGGCCATCGGATCCGGCAGGCCGCCGGAGAACTCATTGGAGACGTCGACAGTATTGACCGCCACAAGAGAGAGGCCGTCGCGTTGCGCACGATGATTCGCCAGCC
>DATDRF010000272.1:0-8110 GCA_035291905.1 Bacteroidota bacterium | reverse complement strand
TCCGCCCTTTTCCGAGCTATTTCCGTGAGAAGTGCAATCCTTGTGAGACCTGAACCTATTTCATCATGAAGTTCGGCAGAGATCTTTGCTTTGAGCCGTTCCCGCTCCATCAGGTTTGCTATCCGGATTCTGTACAGGAAGACCAGGGCTGAAGCAACTGACGCGAAGACTCCAAGTCGGAAGTACCACGTTTCCCACCATGGAGGCTTAATCGAAAAGGGAAGGGAGATGCCCGTATTGTTCCAATAGCCATCGCTGTTTGCGCCGATGATCCTCAGAGTATAGGACCCAGGGCTAAGGTTCCCGTAATTGATTTGACGCGGCTCCTCAATATACACCCATGCCGGGTCGACACCCTCCAGCTGATATGCATGGCGGTTCCTCTTTGGGCTGACGAAATCCAAAACCGCAAATGCAAAGCCGAGGAAGTTCTCATTGTACGAGAACGTCAAGCCGTCTTTCATGAGAAGCGGATCAAAGGGAATTGATTTCCCCGCGATAATAAGATTGGTAAGCTGAATGGGAGGCGGCTCCTTGTTGTCCTCAATGCTATCTGGAAAGAACCGCGTGAATCCGTCCATTCCTCCAATGAGAAATTCTCCTTCTGAAGACTTCGAAAAGGCTCCCAGGACTGACGTCCGGTGGAAGCCATCCTCCGCAAAGTAGTTCGTGATTCTTCCTGTTTTCGGGCTGATTCTTGAGATTGAAGAACCGGCGGCAGTCACCCACAGATCCCCTCCTCCGTCCTCTTCAATATCCTGTAGTTGAACATCCGGAAGGCCGTCGTTGACCGAAAGATGGGTGAACATTCTCTTGCCCCGATCAAAAGCGTCAATGCCCGCGCCCGTCGTCATCCAGAGGAGTCCTTCTTGATCCTCGTGAATATCATAAACCCTGTTATTGCTCAGCGATTCGGGGGAATTGGGATTGTGTAGAAATTGTTCAAGGATCGATTCATTTTGCCGGAAGCATCGAAGTCCATTCCCTTCCGTTGCGATCCAGACATCATTATTCCGATCGACATAGATTGCTGAAACGTCATCTCCACCAATGCGTTCTGGCTTTACGCCATCCGCAGGAAATACAACACGGAGTCTCTTCTTGTCGAAGCCGAAGACTCCATCAGGATACGCGGCAAGCCAAAGAATACCTCTCTTGTCCTCTGCCATTCTGCTGATGCGATGTCGAAATGGAAGAGCCTCAAATGATGTTGAATTCGGGCGATGCCGAAAGAGTCCGCGGCTTGTCCCCAACCAAAGAACTCCTCCACTGTCACAATAGATGGATGAAACAAACGTGTCTTTGAGAAACCATTCCTCGTTGCGGCCCATCTGTTTCGTCCCGTACCCTCCAACCCAAAACCGACCGTCACGATCTTGGCCAATTGCCGAGACGAACTTGGCCGGGGATGCCGTACCAAGCGAGAATAGTCCGAATTGAAGCGCCCGAGATGTGATTCTGCTGACGCCTCGATCTGTTGCTACCCAAGTTGTCCCGCCCCGGTCGACAAGAATATCGAGGACCGTATTGTTGAGAAGGCCGTTTGGTTCGTCGCTGCGATGAACGAAAGAAGTCACCGTCCCGGCCGATTTCTCAAAGCGGTGCAATCCACCTGCCGTGGTGCCAATCCAGAGGTGTCGTTGGTCCTGCTGGCGAAGGACTGTAACTCCATATCCGCTGACCCAACGGCTGACAAAAGTCTTCTTGTGCGGGTCGAAGCAATACAATCCCCGGCTGGTACCGACCCAAACGGATCCATCGATATCAGAAAGCACGGCGCGCACAGTGTCGCTCCCCAGGGTGGTTTGACGCGTTCCGCGTCTATAGGCTGCAAATGAACTTCGACCGGAGTCGGAAACATTGAGACCCGCCGGGGTTCCGACGAAAATTGTCCCCGTTTGATCTCCTGAGATCGAGTGAATCACCCCGCTCGTGATGAATCCACGACCGGGGGGACCCGGATTGAAGTGTTGAAGAACAACTCCCGATGAATCGAGGAGGAAGAGGCCGTTTCCCTCCGTCCCGACCCAGACAAGTCCGGAAGGATCTTCCAGAATGGCCCTGACCGTCACGGGTCGGTCGCCCTGAAATCTGAAGCGCCTGAATCGTTCAAGAGGTATTTCAAGCTTGCAGAGTCCTCCATCCGCAGTCCCAACCCATATGTTGCCCGTCCGACTGAGTGCCAGAGCTGTAACAAGATTGCTCGAAATGGAAGTCGAGTCCCCAGGAGTTGACTTGAGAACCTTGAAAACATATCCGTCGTAGCGCAGCAATCCCCCCAGACTGCCCATCCAGACAAATCCCCTCTTATCCTGCAAGATACATGGGACAATGTCCGACGGCAACCCATCTTCCACCGTAAGATTCTGAAAACGAAACTCACGAGTCTGAGATTGCGCGGTAGATGGGAATACAACGAAGAGAAGAAGAAGGATGGAAACGACAGAGGCCGCCCCCCGAAAAATCCTGTTGGCAACCGGCGATAAGTTCCAACGACGCGTGTCAGAACATGAAGCCAACAATGCGCTGCCCTCCCGAGGTATCTACAACTAACCTACAAGCTAGCGCGGAGATTGTTTGCGATGATACTAATCGTGAAGACAAGAGTCAACAACCAATGCAACCCGGTTTTCCCCGTCTGAAGCGCTCTTCCCTATCTCCCCCTGCTCCCTTCATCCCTGGCCCCCTGCAAGCCTCTTCACCTCTCCAACTCGTAACGCATCGTCTTCCCCTTCTCAATGGCAGGAATCCCCTTCGACATCCACTCCGGCGCGGGGGCCCCCTTTAAGAAATGGTCGAAGAACTGCATCATGCGGATGGCGAAATCCTTCTGGTTCTTCCTCTGACGAATACCGTGCGGCTCGCCATTGTAGTTCAGCATCCACGCCGGTTTCTGAAGACGGCGGAGTGCAACGAACAGCTCGATCCCCTGGTACCACGGCACAGCGCCGTCGGCATCGTTGTGCAGGATGAGGAGAGGCGTCTCGATATTGGGGACACTGAAGAGCGCCGAATTCTCGAGATAGAGCGTCGGATTCTCCCACAAAGTCGCCCCAATGCGGCTTTGCGTCTTTTCATACTGGAACATGCGGCTCATTCCCGATTCCCAGCGTATACCGCCGTAGGCGCTTGTCATGTTCGACACCGGAGCCCCCGATTCAGCCGCCGCAAACATCTTCGTGCGTGAAACCAAATACGCGACCTGATACCCACCCCAGCTGTGTCCCTGGATCCCGATCTTTGAGCTGTCGATGTATCCCTGCTGAATGAGATTCAGAATTCCGGGAACGACACAATCGTACGCGCTCTTGCCGGGATAACCGACCTGATAACGGATGTCGGGAACGAAGACAACATATCCGTTACTCACATATAAAGAGATGTTCACGCTCGACGAAGGAGGTGTAGGGGGAGAATAACGATGAAGGTTATCCGAATTTCTTTCGTAGAAATACGAAAGGAGCGGATATTTCTTTTTCGTATCGAAATTCTCCGGCTTGTAGAGCAAACCGTCGATCGGCTTTCCGTCCATTGCGAGCCATGAAACAAGCTCAACGGTGCCCCAGAGATAATCCTTTTGCTGCGGATTGACATCGCTGATCCGCTCCATCTTCGACATCGACATGTCGGTCAGATACAGATCGGGAGATTCCCTGAAATTGCTCCGAGTCAAAATAATCTTGTCCGCCTTTTCCGCTTTCAGCGGAGATGAAAAATCATAGGATTCCATGAGAAGCTTGCGCGGTTCCTTCGTCTCATTCAGCTTCAGGACTGAGAAGCCCGATGATTTGCTGCGAAACGAAAACGCATCGAGAAGTATTTCCGCGTCAGGGCTCAGGAATTTCTCTTCCGGATCGAGTCTCACGTATCGGAACCGCATCTCCTCGTTCCTCCCCATCCCCTGCGTTACGTTGACGGGGGAACGCTTTCCTTCGGGGTCGATTCTCCAGACATTGTATCGATCATAGATCAGTACGTCGTTGTCGTCCTTTGTCCATCCCATCAATCCATGCGGCCTTGGGGCATCGGGAACATCACTGAGTTCGTTGTAGAGAGGGATAGAAATACGTGAAGTGATGTTAACGCTCTTTCCATTCTTCACCGAATATGCATGCCAATTTGAATCCTCGTCGGCATACCAGAGAACGTATTCCGCATTGGGAGAGAGCGATGCATTGCCTCGCAGTTTTGAAATCACCTTCCGTGTCGTTCCCGACGTCATATCTACAACGTAGGCATCCTGATAGAAACCGTCCCAGGAGACAAGCCGCCTGTACGGGACATCAGTTGTGCCAAGTGCGACATCGGCATTGCCCTCCAGGCCCACGGTCACGTTCGGCATTTCCATCGTTGCAAGCTGTGTGAATCTCCTGTTGCGGAGGTGGATGACAGCCGTGAATGACCGCTTCTTCTCGGTGTCGAGATTCTTGAGCTGCATCGGCTGAAGGAACGGATCCTGCCAGCTCCAAACGTCGAGTTTTGCGGTCTCTTCATCGTTCAGGGTCGTATCTTCCGGCATTGGAACCGGAGCAGTACCGAACATAATCCTCTTTCCGTCCTTCGAAAAACTGATTTTTGCATTGTCACTGATGAGCCAGCGTTTCGGCAATCCTCTTGTCAGTGTATCTGCCAATACTTCAACCCCCTTCCCGTTCTCCAACCAGTAATAAAGAGAGAAGTAACGCTGTTTCGCCTTCGAGGTGTCACGATCCGCAACAAATGCGGCCTGGACCCCTTCCTCGTCGCAAACGACCCCTTTGTATTTCCCCTTTCCCGAAATGAGTGTATCAACAAAAGACCGCGATGTATCCGTAAGGGCTTTGGCCGTGTTCATCGTCAGGACGCCCGCCATGATCGTGCTGTCATTTCCTGTCATGGCAACAATGAACCGTTTTCCGTTCTTTGAAAAGGCGTATTCGCTGCTGACCGGGAAGGTGTATTCCTTGCCATTGCGAAGATTGCGTAGAACGACGGGCGTCCCCTTTTCATCCTTTTTTGCATCATCCTCATCGGCGTCATTCAGGCCATCCTCGGATTTCTTCTTTCCCTTCTTTGAAGTATCCGGCGGATCCTTCTCGAGCTGGTATGCGACCCATCCGGATCCTTTTTCGGGGAGTTTGAATGATTTCACCCGGGGTATCTTTGTCAACATCCCGATGGCGAGCTCATAGATTCCCAACGAGTCCTTCGGCAGATCCGGTTCTTTCTTCTTGGCGATTTTCAGCTTTTTCACTTCAGAGAACAGAGGTTTAATGGAGAAGACAACATAGTCTGAAGATTCTGCGATCTTGGCATTGAGTCCCCTGGGAATGGTGTCATACGAACGAGACTCGGTATTATAGATAATCAGATTTGCGTCCCCCTCCTGAGGTTCAGCGGAATAGACAACCCATTTGCCGTCATCCGAAATGGATTGGCCGCTCACACGTTTCCAGTTGTCGTAGACGTCATGGCTGAGCGGCTTCTTGGCTTGTCCGGCCACAATCTGAAGAATGCTTGCGAGAAGAATACACGAGAGAAAAATTCGGAATGTCATTGGGGGCTCCGAACAGTGTTGTGCAGAGGGATACGGGAAGGTAACAGTGAATGGATGATAACGATAATAGTGAGTTCATCCAAGCGCCAATCCGTGCATCTCGACATCAGGTTCTAGGGCACATATATTGCGAGGGTCAATACACCTTGCGTCGTTATCTCGAAGCCGCTTGCCCTCCCCAATTCTCTTGTTGTGGTAATATTTCCGCTCGTCAATGTTTCATCCTTTCGGGAAGACGAGCTGAAGCCGAATCTGTATTCTCCGGCCAAACTCATCCTCTTCCAGACAAAGAACTCGAACCCGGCCATCGCATAGCCGCTCCACCTCGTTTCACCGCGGTATTGATCACCTCCAATACTGACGCCAAACGCCTCGTTCTTGATTATGTCCGGCGGACTCGGAGGATTGCCAACCTCTACTGTTCTCTCTTCTGTGCTCGTTATTGAATAGCCGAATCCTGCGCCGAAGTATGGGCTCACCCATTCTTGCGTCGTGTGGATTTCCACAGCAGCTGAGAAACCAAGTTTCAATGCGGATCTTGTGCCATCAATTCCTTGCTGGCCGATGGGAGGATTAGCGGGAATCGTCGCCCAACTGTTTGCAAACTGCAATCCAATACGAACCGCCATCGACTCTGAAAAGAAATACTTGGCTCCGATTCCGTTCTCGAATTCGGCAGCCTCTTCAGGGCCATCATAGAAATCGTCCCCCCGTCCGAGCCACTCACCCGAGGCCGGACCGTAGAATGAGAACAAGAGAGCTGTCGAGCCGGCCTTGAATTCCGGGTCCTGCGAGAACGATTTCGATGCCGCACTTACGAGAAGAATCGCGGTAAACGCTCTTATAGGGAATGACATCAAGGCTTGTTCCTGACGACCTTGACCGTGTAAACGCCATTGCTAAAACTCATCAAGTCTATCTGCACACCGGTGTAGGATCCTCTTCGTGTAAAGCTGGCGGGATTGATCCTCGGCGATACCCGAGTCTTGTGTCCGAAGTAGAAAGCGTCCAGGCTGTCCCCGGAATAGCCGGGGGGCCTTCTCAAGTCAGTGCCAAAGCGCGTTTTCTGCAGCTTCGATGTTCCGAAGGCCGGGTTTTCGGTCGTCTTCTCCGCTTCCTGGTTTGCTGCATTCAGCGTCCAATCCCATCTCCCGTCCGCGCTCACGATATCAAGCCCGTAGTTGAAGGCGCCGTTGAAATAGTAGACATAAATGCCCGGGTATTTCGCCTTGTCGAGGGGATCGATTTTCTGTCGATTCTCGATGATGAACCATTCCCTTTCGGATGACACAATCCTCACAGCCGCGGCATCCTTCGTCGTGAAGAAGTCGCGAAGCGTGAGTATTGCGGAATCGGAGTTAACATACATGAAATCGCTCCATCCAAGCAGTCGTCTTTCGATGGAGTTAAACGAGCTTCCTCCGTTCTCATTGCTCATAGCACCCAGGCCCGCGAAGTTCTCGATGATATGACCCGGTTCGAAGAAGAAATGTCCCACTTCATGGATGGCGAGTCCGACAGCATCATCAAACGGCGTCACTGCTCCCGATTTCGGTTGATAAGCAATGGCGAGGCCGCTCCCCAGATGTCCCATGATGAAGCGATCATCGTCCGAGTAGTAATCGCCGAATCCGAGGTCGGCAGTTCCCCAATGGAAAACAGGGCTAAATGCAGCGGGAACACCTCTGTAGACTATCATAACAAGATCGACAATACGATCCGACCCTTGCCGTACATACGACCCTCCGCTGTTGAGCTGGTCATACTGCGCGAAGTTGACGTCCTTGTCGATCGTGCGAACAATTTCGAGGTTCACCTCGCCAAAGTCGGCATATTGATCTGAGGGAAGTTCGGTTATAACGGGCGTGGGATAGATGTCCCCAACAACGTGAAGCTTGGAGTTTGAAAACCGATAGATTCTGTCTGAAAGGCCGCCGGGCGCGTAGTTACCTCCCTGTTCCGCGCTCGAACCGATGAAATCGGATGCCCAATTCGGAAGCGAATCGACGGGCCAGTCGGGATCACTTGTGGCATGATCCTTGAACTGCACAAAGACGACCAACGCCTTGATTTGACCGGTCGAAGGAAGGAGTTTTCCGCTGTAGGAACGGATGAACGGATCTCCGGTTATGTCGCCGAGATCTGAACATGTCAACGAGAGGAGAGCAAAGATGAGCGACGCAGATGCGAGGAAAGAGAGACGAATCGTGTGCCGTCCGTACGTCGTGGTGGTCGAACGCATCAACGGGGTGGCTCTTCCATCATGATCGCTCAATGTATTGAAGAAAGAGGACTCCTCCAAGGAATAGCCATTCACAGTAGTGTATCAGTTTGATTGAAAGTTTCAACGCAAAGGCGCAGAGGTCGCAGAGAAAACGCAGAGGATTTCCGTATTCTGTTGTTCTCTGCGAACCCCTGCCTGCGTGACGACCATTCCGCCATATTGAAATAGTGAATTGATCACTTCGGCAGGCAGGTCTGCGTCCTTTGCGACTCTGCGTTGTAGTCTAAAAAGGCGAAACTGATACACCAAGAACTGATGAGTTACGGAGAATGCGGTAATTCTGTGTAAGC
>DATDRF010000271.1:0-1789 GCA_035291905.1 Bacteroidota bacterium | reverse complement strand
CGTTGGGTGGCGTCGGGAATTACTTCCCGACGCTACATGTCTGAACCTACTTTATCTTCTCTGCGGCCTTCTGCAATTCCTCTGCTAATTTCTTTGCCTCTTCTTTGGTCAAATAGCTCATCACCGACCAAAATCCGTTTTGATTATCCCATTTCTCCTGAAGCACGAGGAGAACCTTATCCTTCTCGATCTCGGTGTTTATCGCCTTCCATTCGGCCTTCTCCGGAACCTCAATTCCACCACCCCTCAATTCATAATTGCCGGGATAGAGCTTATGCTTCTGTGTTTGATCCTCGGAATTCAGTCGAAACCGAATCGGAATAGAGAGACGAGCCTTGATGGTTTTTCCTCGTTGCTTGGCGGGTTTGAATTTAGTTTTAGCGACGGCGTCCGATGCCGCTTTGTCAAGCCCTGGGTGAATACCTTTCGCAATGGCGGTTCGAACGACATTGCCAGTTTCATCGATAAAGACCTCGACTCGCACTGTTCCCTGAATTCCAGCCTTCTTCATGAGTTCCGGATAATAGACATTCTTTTGGATTGCCATGATCCCGCCAATTGGCTCTGCCATTTCCTCCGCAGTCACAAAGTAAATGGCTGTATCCTTCGGATCCTGCTCCATCTTCTGGGCGGTAAAAACCTCGCCTTGATCCTTTCTCTTCAACTCGAAATCGAGCACAATCACTTCATCCCCCTTTACAGAAATCGTTTTTTCCTGCAGCGCGTACGACAAGTGTTGCACTTTGACGTTCCAGGATCTCTGCGGCACGTTCGTAATCATGTAGAACCCGTCCGGCATGGAGGATCCCCCGAGTTCCGTCCCCACAATCGTTATATTGCTTCCCGCAATTCCCATCTCTTTATCCCTGGAGTCGAGAATCTTTCCCTTCAGTCTTGCACCTTTGCTCTCATTTGAAGCAATGTCTTTTTGGAATCCGCTAACCGGTAGAGTCAGCACCCCCACGAACAGAAACACAAGCATTGTCTTCATCTTCATTCCTTATTGTTTTACTTCCTTGTTTGGGATGTACACACCCTGCACTTCAACCGTCGGCAGGCTTGTGACGTACACCACCTTTTGTGGTTCGGCGGGCTGGGAATCACTGATGCTTCGCGTCACCAGCGCCGTTAACACGACAGCCAGAAGAAGAACTCCCACCGCCGCTGCCAGCGAGAAAGCGAAGCGTCTCTGCAGGAATCCCAAAGACCCAGATGATGTTCCGGGGTCAAGAGAGCTTTTTCTCGTCTCGGGAGCTGGGGAGATTGCAGTGCTTCTTCCTATGCCAAATCGCCATTCATTTCCCAACCTGAGGACCGAGAACACGGCAATCGAGGCGACCACGGAGGCGATTGCGACCGGAATATCGACCAGCAATCCCTTCTCCTGGAAAAGCCATGCGGACCCATAGAGTATCATGAACGAAAACAGGATGAGAAGCCCCACAGCGGCAATCAGGCGTGATCGATAGAGGATCAGTCCGCAGCCCAGAATTGAAATGAGCCCAATGAGCAGGGAACCGAGATTCGTCTGTTTGAGGACTTTCCCGCGGAGAATATTGTCGATCACCTGCGCATAGTCCTGCGACTCGCGATACGAGAAAGGCATGCTGAGACCACCAAGGTCATGCCATTGAAGGATGACTATCTTGCCCTCAAATCGCTGTTTGTACGGCTCAAGGTTCGAGATTCTTTCAATCTTGCCCCTGCCTACGCTCGTATACTCAAACTTCGGCTTTTCTGAACGACCCTTGCCGACAAAATCCATGTCATATCCTGCGTTGAGGTTGAT
>DATDRF010000270.1:0-7307 GCA_035291905.1 Bacteroidota bacterium | reverse complement strand
CCCCCACCATCCTCTCTGTGATCCAGGGGAAGGGGCTCGGAGTTACGATGCAGGCGGAACAGGCGGGAACCCGGTTTGTGGCGTTCTCAGGGGAGTATATGAAGAAGATCAAGGAAGACGCGGAATGGACCAAGGCGAAAGGAGACGAGCTCCTCGCGGCGTTCATGCTTCCACCGCTCCAGGTCGTGGCGGCTGCGATTAATTTCTGCATCCTGCTTGTGAGCGGCAGGCACCTGTTTGCCTTGCCGTTTACCAGCATCGAGTCAATCCTCAGTTCCAGTGTCCTGCTGGATCGGCTCGCTTCCGCAAAACAGAGTATGCCGCAGGAAGGATAGAAAGGGAAGGCCCATGGTACGACATATGAAGCGAGTCATTCCGACCTTGCTGGTCATTCTGGTTCTGGCCGGATGCGAGGGTGAAGATCAAAAACCGCGCGTATCAATGTTTGTCGGCGTTGATATCAGCGGCTCCTTTACGAAAAGCGGATATTACGATGACGCCATCGAATTTCTTTCGCGGTATCTTTACGCGCACCTGCACGGGCTGGGCGACCTCGAAACTCCCAACGTGCTGTTTGTCAGCTCAATAGGCGGTGCGTCGGCCGATGAGCCCAAGACGTTCTATCCGAAACAGACATTTGAGAACCGAAGCGCTGCAGAGATCGGCCAGAAACTCCGGGAGATCTTTCCGGTGGGAATGGAAAATCCCTATACCGACTACAACGCGTTCTTTGAACAGATCGCAATGACTGTCCGCAGCAGGAAGCTGGTGCTGCGACCGATCTCGGTCGTCATGATCAGCGACGGTGTGCCCGATGTTCGCAAGGAGGGGAGGACAGATTTCAGAAGCATCAAACTGAAGCCCCTTGAGAGTCTCTCGCGCAGCATCACTGTTCGCGTACTCTATACGAACGCAGAAACGGGCAAGAACTGGCAGACCAAAGTGCCCAGGAGCAGGGTGAAAGTGTGGACGCAGGATGCGAGTGTGATGGTCTCATGGAAGGATCCTTCCCTGTATGCGGCAGAGAAGCCGGTGGAGGAGCAGGGTGTCTTCCTCCGATGGGTGAAGGATAATGTCGACTACGGAGTGAGCATGAGAAGGGTGGACTAGGGAAGAGGCGCGGTGTTTCAAAAAAAGAGAATCCCCGCCAGCGGCGGGGATTCCTGTTTGTACTGCTGCAGAGTCTCTCTAGCGCTCCAGCCGCTGAGTGCAGGAGCACTTGTTCTTCTCTCCCCCGACATTCACCATCGTGTACGAATCATCCTCATGATTTGATTCGAAATAGAAAACAGCCCCTATCGTGGCGACAGATGCAGCAAGAGCCAGGAGAATTGTCCGCAGGCGTTTTGTACTCATACTCACCTCACGATTCCGTTCTTGTCGAGAACTGAGTGGATCTTCCGCTTGTACTCCGCCAGTTTCAACACCGGACGCTCCGACGGGGAAAGCGACAGAATATAAGCAACGAGAGCCCATCGATCTTCTTCGTTCGTAAAGACATCAAGATACGACGGCATGGGTGTTCCATTGAGTCCGGTGTTGAAGGTCCGATAGACATCGGTCGGGGAATGGCCGTTCTTGAAGAGCCATTTGTAGGTCAGATCCGTGGTTTGGATAGGCTCGTTCCATTCATCGACCAGATCCGGGGCGGACGGTCCGTCTCCCTTCCCCTTATCTCCGTGACACATTGCGCATTGTCCATCATTGAACAGTTTTCTCCCTTTGGCTGCAAGGGCCGCGAGATTCGCTGGAGCCTCAGGAACCTGCACCATTTCCGGTTTGGCGCTGCTCTTCCAGGCCTCGAGGAAACGATCGGAAAACACGACAAGGTATCGGGAAACGTCCTGAACCTGTTCGTTGGTGAGGAATTGCCCCCAGGCGGGCATGGTCGTTTGAGGAACTCCGAGCCGAACGATGCGCTCGACGTCCTCAATCGTAGGAAGTTCACCACTCTTCGTGGACCGGAACTTATAGGTTCCCTGACGGAAATCTCGCGGTTTTACTTCGAAGCCTGCCGCGAGAAATCCCATTCCGTCGCCTGCAACGCCGTGGCAGGGGGCGCATTGGGCCCGGTAAACCATCTCGCCTCTCACCATTGCCTCGCGTTCCGGAATTCCCTCGGGAATCGAAGGGGGAGGCAGATTGGGATTGTATCTGGCCGGTTTTGCTACTCCTGGTTTGGTCGACCACTTGCTCATGTCGTCAGCGAAGTAGATTCCGTTCAGTGCCGCCGTCATCTTGTTTTTCGCCCACCCTCCGCGTGAGGCAAATCCAGGGCCGTACAAATCGTACAGCTGGAAAAACTGAAATGCCTTCGCATCGGTGAGCACTTCACGCACTTCGTGATAGAATCTCTCAAATGTGTATTCAAAACCTACTCCCTGTCCGCCTATGAGATAGAGTCTGTCCCTCACGGGGTCGATAACGACCTCCTGGTGAAAGAGATACCGATAGTAGGGGCTTGAGGCACCTCCGCTGTATTCAAGGAATTCCACCCAGGGCGTTGGGGACGCAACATCGATCTCCGCCAGCCTGTCCTTTACATTGACACCGTAAACGCCGCCGTACTTCTCAAAGAAGTCGGGGAATTGCGTGTCCTTCCATTGGTGCTCTCCAATGGTGTGGCCTATCGTGAATCCGAAGCTTGCAAGAGTGTGCGTCTCCCATCTGGAACCCGGAGCCCAGTGAAAAATCACTCCCCCGGTTGGGCCCTCCCATTCCGTCCCACCGTACGCTTCGACCTGGTGTTCGGCCAGCTTGTTGTTCTCGCACCAGAACACAAAGTCCAGCCATCGCTCATCGCCCGGCACGAGCGTCAGCGTTTCGGAGTTAAGGTCATGATCGGGATTGTAGCTTGTTCTGATCCCCGCTGTGCGCTGGGCCCATTGCTCACGGTCCCAGGCAAAAGCACTGATGTGACGATACTTCTCTTCACCGCGGCTTGAGCCTATGAAAAAAGCAGCGGCGATGAGTACAAAGGCAGCAGCGAGAACGGCGAGCCAGCGTGCGAATCCTCCCCCTGCACCGCCTTCCATAGTGTCCATGGATGGTCCTCCTTAGGCATGACTGGTAACATGGCGTGTGGTAATCTTCTTCAGGTCGCGGAACAATGTCCGGCCCGAGGACCTTCCGGCCTTCGGCGTGTCGTATTTAGGACTGAAGGGTCTGAAGTATGATACGCGGATTCGCAGGCATTGTCAAGACAGATTCCCGTTCCCGGCGCTCGGGAAGCCGCCCGCGGATGTGTAAAGGTGAGGACGGCTCAGGGGAATACAAACACCAGCGAGGTTTCAAGGATCAACGTGGTGGGATGGATTTACTGTTTCCCTTCCTTTCCCAAGAGGAATCCGACAAGGCGCAGAAGAGCGTCAGATGCATATGGCTTATGGAGGAAATCCCTGACACCAAGTTTTTCGAGTTGCGCCGTCGTTTCATTGGAAGGCAATCCGCTCGACGCGATGATCCTGACCGGTGAGCCTGTGGCCCGGATAGTTTGAATCAGGGCCAGGCCGTCCATGATCGGCATCATGAGGTCGGTGATGACGAGATCGAAGTGATTGCTCCTGTCGGAAAAGAGTTCGAATGCGTGCATTCCGTCGGCCGCCGACAGCACGGTGTATCCGTACGATTCCAGCACTCCCCTCGTAATCTCCCGAATGGCCTCTTCATCATCGACGAAGAGTATCGTTTCGCCGGATCCCCTCGGGAGTTTCGCGCTGCTTTTCGTTGAAAAGCTTGTTTCCGCATGAGAGCTCGCCGGGAGGTAGATGTCGAATGCCGATCCCTTGCCGGGTTCGCTCGAAACTTCAACGAATCCTCCGTGACTTTTGGCAATGCTGTGAACAGTTGAGAGTCCCAATCCTGTTCCTTTTCCCTGCTGTTTCGTTGTGAAGAAGGGGTCGAAGATGCGATCAAGAACCTCGGGAGTCATGCCGGCCCCCGTATCCCTGATGCTGAGGATGATATAAGGGCCCGGCTTCATTCCGGGGCGAAACCGGGAAAAGTGCTCATCAACAAAGAAGTTCTTTCCCGTTATTCGGAGAATACCACCTTCCGGCATCGCATCCCTCGCATTGACCACGAGGTTCATGAGCAACTGATGAAGCTGTGTGGCATCTCCCGAGACTCCCCAGAGGTCCTTTGCGACGTACTGGTCGATCTCTATTGATTTGGGGAAGGTCTCCCTCATAATTTCCGATATTTCCTTGACCAGATGGCGGACCTGAATGGCTCCTCGTTCACCTGCCGAACCCCGAGCGACTCCCAGCACCTGTGTTACGATGTTCTTTCCGCGCATGGCACTCGATTCCGCGACGGCCAGCATCTTACGTCCCCTCTCATCCTTCACAGTGTCGTGAAGAACCTGGAAGGAGAGGAGTATCGGCGCCAGGATATTGTTCAGATCATGGGCAATTCCGCTCGCCAATGTTCCCAGGCTTTCCAGCCGCTGAGCCCTTAGAAACTGGGACTCGAGTTTTTTCCGTTCGGTGATATCCCGCGCAATTCCCAGGATGACGTCCTGTCCCCCGATTCTCATGGCCTGCGACCTGACCTCCACGATAGCCTGACCGCCGCTCTTCCTGTCAAGGGTAAACTCTTGAGGCACTGCGGACACTCCGCGGAGTGCCTGGGCAAATGAATCGGCGGCATTCCCGGCCTCTGCTTTGGAAAAAAGCCCCGACGTGAGAAGATTCTTGCCGATGAGCTCTTCTCGTTTGTAGCCGGTAAGTTCTTCCGCAGCTTTGTTACCGTCGATGAAGGTCCCGCGGACGTCCATCAGGAAGTACGTATCGGGCGCAAACTCAAACAGAGATTTGAACCGGCTCTCGGAGTCCCTCAGTGCGTCCGCTGCCTGCTTGCGTTCGGTGATGTCCTGGATTGTCCCAATCATGCGAATGGGAGAGCCATCCTCTCCGAGCACCAATTCCCCCAGCCCCCACAACCAGCGCACTTCGCCGTCACACGGACGGACAATGCGATACTCCTTGTTGAATGGCCGCCTTTGGGCTATGACAAAGTTCGCGAAATACTCCTGCAACTTCTTCTGCTCATCAGGGTGCACAAGGGCAACCCAGCTCGACACTGTTTTTTCAGCCCCCTGCTCCAGACCGAAGATATCGTCCAACACATCGGACGATTTCCATTCGCCGCGTTGAATATCCAGGACGTAGGAGCCGACACGGGCGATTCGTTGCGATTCTTTCAACCAGAATTCCCGTTCCCGGAGCGCCTCTTCGGTGCGCTTACGTTCCGTTATGTCGCGTGAAACGCCCAGGACTGCGCGGACTTGGCCCCCCTCATCGAAGAGCGGGGACAACCACGTGCCCAGCCAGACCGCACCGCCCGGAAAAATCGCCTGACCTTCGGCATAGGACGCCTGGGAGGTTTCAAAAACACGTTGCAATGAACCGTGTTGGCGCTGGCTGATTTCGGGAGGGAAGAGTGATGTCATTTCCTTCCCCAAAATCTCCTCCGGGCGGCACTTGAACTGGGACGCTGCGAACTTGTTGACGTATTCGACGGTTCCGTCCCGGCTTATGACAAAGATACTCTCCTGTGCGGCTTCGGCCAGGGCGCGATAACCCTCTTCACTCTTGCGAAGCGCCTCTTCCGTTCGCTTCCTCTCGGTGATGTCCTGTGCTATAACGAGGATTTCATCGATCGTCCCGTCAAGGCCGGTAAGCGGTGCCACATTCACATGATAGAACTTCTCTCCCCAGTAGGGAGCCTCATACATCCCGGTTCTCCCTTCAAAGGCACCTCTCAAGTGCGGTTCGGCAACGACAAACACCTCGTGTGGAGCTAATTCTTCAAACGTCTTTCCCACAAGATCTCCGGCGTTCCTGCCCGAACTCTCAAGCTCCTGACCCGCTACAAACTTCAGGCGTAGATTGCGATCATAGATGGTCACGGTCCCGTTGGGGAAATTTCTGGTCACTTTTTGATAATACTCCGCCCACCGTCGAAGTTCTTCAGTGGTGTCCTGATCAGTCCTTCCGGGGCGGGCCGCCTCGCCGGATCCATCGGTCGGAACGATCTCCGATGCGGAAAGTTTGCTGACTGTCGGTTGTCCATCGACTGCGCGGTTCGCCATGATCGCCTCTCATCGTATGGAAACTCGTATGCAATGGTCCGGGAAGCTGTTTGGGGGATTCTGCCTCCTGCAGCTTCCGCGAAAATTGCCCGTGACCGGGTAAAAGCTCGGTCAGCAGTGGTGCAATGTCGAGTCAATTCCTGTGCCATCAGGGAAGGCGGTCGTTTTCAACGACAGTGCCTGCATGAATCGTCTGTTCCCAGATATGGAAAAACAAAGCAGGAGTAATTCCGAAGAACGGGAAAAACGCATTGACCCTGAGATCGGCGGCAGGAAGAGAGAGAGCGCTCTTGCCAGTCTTGCAAGTCGATCTTTTCGCTTGACATCCGCCCCCCTCATGATTATATTCAACCAAAAGGTTGAATATGACACCGACGCATTTGGACCGGACCATGATGGCCCTTGCCGACCCCACCCGGCGCGCCATCCTGACCCGCCTCTCCCGCGGGGAGGCCAGAGTGACAGACCTGGCCCGCCCGTTCGATATGTCGCTGAACGCCGTCTCAAAACACATTCTCGTTCTCGAACGGGCCCAACTTGTTCGCAGGCGGGTCGAAGGACGGGATCATTTTCTTTCAGTCAATGCCTGGCCCCTCGACGTGGCCGCCGGTTGGATCGATAAATACCGGGAGATGTGGGAACAACGCCTCGACCGCCTCGACGCGTATCTCAAGGAATTGCAGGCAACAGACAGTGAAGACAAGCACCGGAAGCGAAAAGGAAATGGCCGTAGAAGGAAGTAAAGCAGATCTCAGTACGAGACACTAACCAAACTCTAAGGCTCAAAACCCAATGTTTAGAACTTCGTGCTTGGAATCTTGGAGCTTGTTGAGAATTTAGAGATTCGTTCCCGCGGTCATTCCCGCGAAAGCGGGAAACGCGGGAATTCGAGCTTGCTCATGGAGAATCAAATGAACACGAACCCGTTCACCATCGAGCGCACCTACGACGCGCCCGTGGAAAAAGTCTGGAAAGCGATCACAGACAAAGACCAGATAAAGCAATGGTCCTTCGATATCAAGGAATTCAACCCTGAGGTAGGCTTTGAATTCCGATTCTACGGCGGAACTGAGGAAAAGCAGTATCTGCATCTCTGCAAGGTGCTGGAAGTCGTAAAATTCAAGAAGCTCAAATATACCTGGCGGTATGATGGATATGAGGGGAATTCAATCGTCACCTTTGATCTTTTCGCCGAAGGCAAGAAGACGCGGGT
>DATDRF010000269.1:0-32961 GCA_035291905.1 Bacteroidota bacterium | reverse complement strand
AAAGTAGTCTTATTCAAACTCATAGACGGCGGACACAGATGGCCGGGAGCACTGCCAGTGCCATCTTACGGAGATGGAATCACTAACAACGACATAAATGCAAGAAATGAGATTTGGGATTTCTTCAAGCAGTTCTCGCTGGCGCAATAGCATGACAACAACTCGCCGATGGTCTGAGGTGCCTCTGACTCAAGAACAAACAGGTTTCACGAGCATCCATCCCCATGCTCTTGCCGTATCAGGGAGGATTATCTTTGCCGGAACTGATGCCGGCGTGTTCAAAGGGACGATGCAGTAGAGTGAGAAGCTTTAGTTGGACTGCCAGCCCGAGCCTTTCTCCCAAAGGGCTCGGGTTTTCCGTTTCGGCGATGTTGTGCAGTTGTGATGAGTGAAATTGTTTCATATATTGGTCACGCAGCTGTGTGATTCAAAACTTCGAAAATCGTCTTGTAAATGCTCTCAATGCAACGCTGGGAAATGCTTGAGGCATGTCATAATCGGTGAACTCACAACAACTTACCTGCGCCCGTAGCTCAGCTGGATAGAGCGACAGCCTCCGGAGCTGTAGGTCGCGCGTTCGAATCGCGCCGGGCGTACAAAACATCGTTCACAAAAGGATAAACAATGCTCAAGCCCAAAAAGAAGATATCGAAGAGAGAGATCAAGGAAGACAAACTGGTCACGACCTACTTCGAAGCACAATCGTGGTTCGAACTGAACAAGAAGCGGATTAGCACGGTTGCGACGATCCTTGCGGTGGTTGTTGCCGCCATTTGGATCTATTACAACAACCGGGCAACGGGTGACCTGAACGCCACCACCGACCTTGGCAAAGTGATGCGCTATTATGACCAGGGGCAATATCAGATTGCCATCAATGGGGCTCCCCAGGAAAACATTAGAGGACTTGAGCAAATAGTAAGCGATTACGGCAGTACTCCCACAGGTCAGATCGCCAGACTCTACCTTGCAAACTGCTATTTTTCGCTTTCTCAATACGACAAGGCTTTGGAACTCTACCGGGATACTGATGTCTCGGATAAGAGCCTCATGGCCTCAGTGTATGCGGGCATAGCCGCATGTGAAGTAGAGAAGGGAAATATTGCCGAAGGGGCGCGCATGTTCGAAAAAGCCGCCGGGACTGATTCCGGGGAGATGAACACCGCGGAATATCTCTACAGAGCGGCAGGAGGCTACGTTCAGGCGGGGGAGAAAGAAAAGGCCTCCGAACTCCTTGAAAGACTGAAGAAAGACTTTCCGCAATCCACCTACGCGCGAGAAGCAGACCGTCTGGTTGCTCAGGTGCGGTCATAACCTCCTTGTAGAACATCGCGCGTTTTCTAACCTCAACTTTCGAGAATCCCTCGAATGTCGCTGTTTCCCAAAAAGCAGTACGCGGGCCGGATCCTCAAAATCGCGTCTCCCGCCATTGCCGGCATGTCCTCTCAGATGGTTGTGTCAATCATCGACACGGCTATGGTCGGAAGGCTCGGCGATTCTTCGGTTGCCCTCGCGGCAATGGGCCTTGGGGTCCTTGCAACGTGGACCCTCACGAGCTTCTTTTCAAGTCTGGGAAATGGTACTCACATTCTTGTTGCCCGTCGTTATGGCCAGGGCAAATTCGCCGAAGCCGGAATAGTCCTGAACAACTCTCTTCTGCTGAGCTTCATCGTGGGGTCGATATTCGGGATTCTCGGCTACCTCTACGCGTTTGAGGCAATCGACGTCTTCTCGAGCGACAACCGGGTTTCCGTTCTGGCCGGGGAATACATACGATACAGATCGATCGGGATCCCCTTCTTCTTGATGGCAGTTTCCTATCGCGGATTCTTCTATGGAATAGGCCATACGAAGATGTTCATGTTTTCGGCAATTGTCACGTATCTCCTGAATATTGTATTCAACTATCTGCTGATCTTTGGAAAGCTCGGATTTCCACAAATGGGCATCGCGGGAGCCGGATTGGCCTCCACCGTGGGAATGATAGGAGGGTTTCTCTACTTTGTCGGTGTAACTTTTTCTCCGCAATATCGAAGAAAGTATAGGTATTATGATCTTCCGGCAATCGCAAAGAAGTACATAGATCCGATTGTCCGCATTTCGCTCCCTGTCTCGTTTCAGAACGTGTTGATCCTGGTCGGGTTCCTGGTATTCGTCGCAATTACCGGCGTCATAGGGACCATCGAACAGGCGGCAACCCAGGTAGTGATCACGTCACTCTATGTTTCGTTCATGCCCTGTTTTGGATTTGGCATTGCCACACAAACGCTTGTAGGGAATGCCCTCGGGAACAATAACCCGGGTGAGGCACAGCAATATGGCATTGAAACCGCGAAACTTGGTACATTATTCACACTCTCAATCGGGGTGCTCTTTGTCGCGTTCCCCGATCTGGTTCTGCAGATCATTACCAACAATGACGACGTCATAAATGTCGGCAGGCCTCTTCTTCGTATTGCAGGCATAGCGCAGATCGCGTACGGTTCGGGCATCATCATTGCGAACGCCCTTCAGGCTGCCGGCGACACCCTCTTCGTCATGTACCTGGAGATCGTCACACACTGGATCATTTTCCTTCCGGTTTCGTACGTCCTTGGAGTGACGATGGGAAACGGGATTATCGGGTCGTGGATGGCCCTCCCGATCTATATCACGCTCTATACGGCCTTCGCCTGGGTGAAATTCATGTCGGGATCATGGAAAACGCTGAAAGTATGACATGTATCGTCTGAGACGACTTCTCTCTATCGGTGTGTCTGTCGTTCTTCTGATCGTCGTTTTCATGGTCGACGTCGTGCGCAGTACTGTCGAGTTCGACGGAGGCGGGATCCTCTATTTCCGCGAGCTCGCAGTGATTGGAGCATTGTTGTCGATCTACGCGTTCATCTCTTCTGCAGGTACTGAGAAAGGAAAGGCCGCTACAAAGGGAATCGGAAGCCTTCTCGTTGTGGTCACCGGAACAACGGTCCTCGTGGGTTTGATTCAGATCCTCCCCGGACTTGGCTTTACCGAAGGGGAGGCAGTTGCAGTTCCGTTGAACTCCCTGACCGTGTTTTTTGGCACATTTGTCAGCATTGGCGTAAGCATCGCATCGATCGTCACGCTCATGACGGTACGTGATCTTGTCCTCCACAAGCGAAAGAAGGGGACCCGGAGGAACTTCATCATCTATGTCTCGATTCTTATCGGATGTTCAATCCTGGCGATTCCGTTCTGGGCGGATGAGTTGAGCGCTTTGGCCACCACATCCTTTGTGGCTGCCATCGTCATGGTCGTCGTTATTTCATTCCGTCAAAGCTGGATTGTGTTCCTCTCCCGCCGCGAAAAGATCTATTCAATTATCTACAGTGCAATCGTCTTTGTCACATTTATCGTTCTGAGTCTGCTTCTCACCAATCGCACCTTCCTGAACAAATCGGTGATCTTCTTCAGCTCTCCCGTGGAACGCTTTGCCCTCTTGAACAGCATCTGTGGCGCGGTCTACTTCGGAATGGCATTTGTCAGCACCCTCTTTCATCTTCCCACTGCTGAAGTCTATGAACGGAAGCAGTCCGAACTGAGTTCTCTGCACAACCTCAGCCGGCTCGTGACACAGGTATTCGATTTCAAAGATCTCGTGAATACCGTGACGCATATGACCCGGGAAGTATGCGGGGCGGAAAGTGCCTGGCTCGAAATGATCCGGGAGGGGAAGGTGAAGGGGATGAGGGAGTACGATGTCGTGGGGATCAACAATATCTCTGAAGAACAGATCGCCATGATCACGGCGAACGAAGAGTTTAATCTTCGCAAGCTGGTGATCGAATCCAAGAGAGTGCTCCTGGTGGATGAGGTCGCAACAGATCGAAGAACACGACACATGAAACCGCACGGTATCCGATTCGGCTCGCTCCTGAGCGTTCCGCTGGTTTCCCACGATCAGATCATCGGAATCCTCCACGCGACAAAAGAGTTCGAATACGGTTTCGACCAGGACGATATCGACGTGGTAACGACGTTTGCCGACCACGTGACGATCGCCATTGAGAACTCCAGGTTGATTGCACAATCGCTGGAACGGGAACGTTACAAGCAGGAAATGATGGTCGCCCAGGAAATGCAGAGACGGTTGCTCCCGCAGAAGTTTCCCACCAGCCGGAGCTATGAGATTGCCGCGGTGTCGGAGCCGTCGATGGAAGTGGGAGGAGATTACTTCGATTTTGTCGAGCTGCCGAACGATAGGATCGGAGTCGTTGTGGGAGATGTGTCCGGGAAAGGGGTCTCGGCCGCATTCTACATGGCCGAAGTGAAAGGCATCTTCCAGTCGTTAAGCAAGCTCTGTGAATCGCCCAGGGAGTTGCTGATCAGGGCAAATCATACACTCATCGACAATCTCGAAAAGAAGGCCTTCATCAGTCTACTGTATGCAATCCTCGATGTCAGGAAATCAACGATCGAACTGGCAAGAGCTGGGCATTGTCCCATGATCTATGTTTCGGATAACGGGCAGGACATGGTGCGCCCCAGCGGCCTCGGCCTCGGACTCACGGACGGGGAGATATTCAGTAATGCGACAGAGGAGAAAACGATTCGCCTCAGAAAAGGAGATCTCTGCCTGTTCTATACTGATGGAATTACGGAATCACGGAACGAAGCGGGGGAAGAGTTTGGATACGAACGGCTTGTACAACTCGCCGGACAGATCCGCAGCCAATCTGCGCATGAAATTCAGGATCGGATTTTAAGCGAAATTAGAGCATATTGCGGCAAAGCCGCGTTTGACGATGACCTGACCCTCGTCGTCATAAAGTGGCTTGGAACGTAAGCCGAAGGATAGTCGACTCAGATTTACAAGGAGAACCACCATGAGTGAATTCAAAGTCCACCACCGCGACGGAGACGGGTTCAGCGTTATTGAGCTCAAGGGATACCTTGATGCCCACACGGCACCCGACCTGGAGACAACGTTCCAGGAACTTCTCGGCGACAAAAAATTCAACATCGTGGTCAATTGCAAAGATCTCACCTACATCAGCAGCGCGGGATTAGGGGTGTTCATGGCGTACATCGAAGATGTGCGCAAGAACAAGGGAGATATCAAGTTGACGAATATGTCCCCGAAGGTCTACAATGTGTTCGACCTTCTTGGCTTCCCGATCTTGTACGAGATCTACAAGGATGAAGCAGAGGCTGTGAACAGATTTAAGCAGTCAAGGAAAGTCTGATTCAAGAGCCCGGTTCTCCTTCTGACGTCGCATGGCGAAAATCCTGAAAAAAACCATATTGAGTGATACGGACAATCTTCTCGAGGTGAGAGAGTTTGTCTCTGCAGCCGCGCGTGAGTTCGGATTCTCAGACGATGAGACTTCGAAAATCGCCCTCGCCGTGGATGAGGCATGCACAAATATCATCAAACACGCCTATAAGAACCGTCCGGACAAAACCATTCAGGTCGCTATTCTCCGGCATCCGAACAAGATTGAAATCAGCATCATCGATGAAGGGGAGAAGTTCGATCCTGAGACTATCAAACCGCTGAACCTCAAAGATCACCTTTCCCATTACCGTCGGGGCGGGCTTGGTGTCTATTTGATGCGGACACTCATGGACCAGGTCGAATATCACACTCTTTCCGGAAAAAAGAACGAGGTACGCCTGACGAAATTCCTCGAACCTCTGCGATCCAGCACACGCCGTTAAATGCCCCGCTCGCCGTCGTAATGACACCCTCGCGACCGATACGACAACGGAACCCCGCTTCAGACCTTGTTCCGCTTTTCGAATTCAGCAACGTTATCAATTCGTCCATCGATCTTAAGTTCATTCTCAACACGGTCCTTCTGACTGTGATGGGGAAGATGCTCGTTTCGAAAGGTCTTGTTCTCCTTCGAAGGGAAGGGGAGACATATGAAATTGTCTCGGCAAAGGGTATCCCCGACGGCCTCCTCGGCTCGAATGTGTCAATTGCAAAACCCTCGCGGTCAATCCATACCGTGCGAAAGCAGAATCAGCCCGATGCATTCAATCGAATGCTCGACGACTTGAACCTGGTCCTCTTCGCGCCGATTGTAGCCCAGGGTCAGGTGGCAGGAATGCTGGCGCTCGGAGAAAAGGGGGGGAAGAAGAAGTTTTCCATGTCTGATCAGGAGCTCATCAAATCTTTGCTCAATCTCTCCGCGTCGGCAATCCAAAAGGCTCTAATGCTTGATCAGCTCAACAATGCGAATCGCAGTCTGGATAGGAAGTTCCAGGAGCTCAACACCCTGTTCGAACTGAGCAAGGAATTTAATCTCGTTCTCGATGCGCAGAAGGTTATTCGGCTTCTGACTTTCTCTCTCCTGGGGCAGATCGGAGTCAACCGGTATGCAATATGCCTTCTGGAAGACGGGGTCATGAAGATTGTCATGTCGCGCATCGAGGAATTGCCCGAAGTGCACAAGTCTATCCGGCTCATGTCGGAGCTTCAAAATCCCACGCTGATCCATGACATGAGAAGAAACAAGAATTATTCCTTAGGGGCGGAACAATTGGAAAGGGTGGGGGTACGCGCTGTTGTCCCGATGCAGGTCCAGAACGCCACCAAGGGACTCATTCTGCTTGGGGATAGGCTGCATGGCGGAACATATGAAAAGGCCGACCTCGAATTCGTATACTCGCTCGGCAACCTCGCGATCATCTCGGTCGAGAATGCCAGGCTCTTCCGTGAGACACTCGAGAAACAACGAATGGAAGATGAGCTGAAGATAGCCAGAGAAATCCAGCAGGGACTTCTCCCGCAGCAGCTTCCCGAGATCGCCGGCTTTGACATCGGGGCCATCAATGTTTCGTCCAAACAGGTAGGGGGAGACTACTACGATTTTGTCAAACGGTCCGAAAACGAATACGTGGTCGCGATTGGTGATGTTTCGGGGAAAGGAGCCCCGGCGGCATTGTTGATGGCCAATGTCCAGGCTGCCCTGAGAGCGTTGGCCCCGATGGACTACAGCCTCCCCGAAGCGACCGCACGTATCAATGATCTGACCTTTATGAACACGGGCGGCGACAAGTTCATCACGTTCTTCTGGGGAGTGCTCGACTCGGTAACGAAGCAATTGCGCTACGTGAATGCGGGTCACAATCCGCCGTTCCTCATGCGGGCAAACGGAACTGTTGAACGGTTGACCGCAGGCGGATTGATTCTTGGGATCATGAAGACAGTTACCCCGTATGAACAGAGTGTTGTGCAGCTTCTTCCCGGAGATACTCTTTTTCTCTTCACCGACGGCGTCAGCGAGGCAATGAACTTGAAAGGCGAGGACTTCACGGAGGAACGTCTGGAGAAGGTGATCCGGGAGGTTTCGCTCAAGAACGCTTCCGAGATCGTCCGCCATGTAAAAACAGCACTGGAATCGTACGAAAGCGGCGCTCCCCAATCTGACGATATTACGATGATGGTCATCAAAGTCGTCTGATTACCCCTCTCTGCAGTAACTTCGTTGAAAATCCCCGCAGGAATCGCTACATTGATATGAACTTGATCATTTTTCGTGGACAATGAAATACGACTTTACCGCACTTGAACGTAAATGGCAGTCGTTCTGGGAAGACCACAGGACATTTGCGACCCGCGAAGACACCGGGAAACTGAAAATGTATGTTCTGGACATGTATCCCTATCCCTCCGGCGCAGGGTTGCACGTGGGACATCCCGAAGGGTACACGGCGACAGATATTTTTGCAAGGTACAAACGAATGAAAGGCGTCAATGTCCTCCATCCGATGGGATGGGACGCATTTGGACTTCCTGCGGAACGTTATGCCATGCAAACAAACGTCCATCCGCGGAAGACAACAGAAGACAATATTGCCACGTTCCGGCGGCAGATCAAGATGCTGGGGTTGAGCTACGATTGGGATCGCGAGGTTGACACCACCGATCCTGGATACTATCGGTGGACTCAGTGGATCTTTCTCCAAATCTACGATTCGTGGTACGATGGTAGGAACAATAAGGCAAGACAAATTGCTGAACTCGTCGAAGAGCTTGGCCGCAGCGGGACGAAGAACATCGGATCGGAAGTCCGATACACTGCCGAAGAATGGCGGAGGATGTCCCGGAAGGAACGCCATGATTTTCTTGCCACGTTCCGATTGGCGTACATCGCTGAAGTTCCCGTGAACTGGTGTGAACAGCTGGGGACCGTGTTGGCCAACGAGGAGGTGGACGAATGGACGGGAAAAGGCTACACGGTTGAACGCCGACCGATGCGCCAATGGATGATGCGCATTACCGCCTACGCAGACCGGCTCCTGCAGGACGCGGAATCACTGGACTGGCCGACGTCAACACTCGAACAGCAGCGGAATTGGATAGGCCGGTCTGAGGGCGCGGAAATCCGGTTTCCCGTTAAAGGTTCAACGCATTCGGTGAAAGTGTTTACTACAAGACCGGATACGATATTTGGGGCGACATATATGGTGCTCGCTCCTGAGCATCCTCTCGTGGATCAACTTGTCACACCGGAAAACCGAAAAGCAGTTGAAGAGTATCGGAAACAGGCGAGCTTCAAGAGCGATAGGGACCGGGGGATCGACAAAGACAAGACCGGCCTCTTCATAGGTGCATATGTCGTCAACCCCGCAGCGAAAAAAGAAATCCCCGTATGGATAGCGGATTATGTGCTCATGGGATACGGCACGGGGGCGATCATGGCTGTTCCCGGACAGGATGAGCGGGATTGGGAGTTCGCGGAAAAATTCGGGCTGCCGATTGTTCGCACGGTGCAACCGCCTTCGGGTTTCGAAGGAAAGGCCTTCATCGGAGACGGGCCGGCGATCAACAGCGGATTCCTGGATGGTCTTAATATTGAAAATGCAAAGAACAAGATCATTGAATGGCTTGAGCAACAACAACTCGGCACAAGCAAGATTACCTTTAAATTGAGAGATTGGCTCTTTTCAAGACAACGATATTGGGGAGAGCCGATACCGATCATTCACCTGGAAGATGGGACCATGGAGCCTGTTGCTGAAGCCGATCTTCCGGTTCTGCTTCCGGATCTAAAGAAATTCCAACCCAGCGGAACGACTGAATCGCCTCTTGCGCTTGCGCCCGAGTGGGTGGAAATAGTCGAGAAGAAAACCGGGCAGAAAGGAAAACGCGAGACCAACACAATGCCTCAATGGGCGGGCTCATGTTGGTACTATCTCCGATACCTCGATCCGGACAACAAGAAACAGTTCTGTTCCCCGGAGAAAGAACGATTCTGGATGCCCGTAGACCTGTATATTGGCGGAGCGGAACACGCTGTCCTTCATCTGATGTATGCGCGCTTTTGGCACAAGGTCCTATTTGACCTGGGCCACGTGAGTACGAAGGAACCGTTCATGAAGCTTCGGCATCAGGGGACGATCCTCGGCGAAGACTCTCGAAAGATGTCGAAGTCCCGGGGAAATGTCGTGAATCCAGACGCCGTGGTCGCTCAGTACGGAGCGGATGCAATGAGGCTTTTCGAAATGTTCATGGGTCCTCTCGAGGAAGTGAAACCCTGGAATACGCGGAGCGTCGAAGGAGTCTATCGGTTCTTGGGCAGGGTGTGGCGGCTGTTCGTGGCTGAAGACGGATCGCTTGATTCATCAATTGCGCCGGTCGACCCGACGGAAGAATTCGAGCGGCTCTTTCACCAAAGCGTACAGAAAGTCGGCGAGGATATTGAAGCCCTGCGATTCAACACGGCAATCTCCCAGCTGATGATTCTGATCAATGAGGCTTACAAGCTCGAACAAAAACCGCGGGATCTGATGGAACAGTTCATTCTCTTGCTCGCGCCATTCGCACCTCATCTGGCAGAGGAGCTGTGGGAGCGGCTGGGCCACAAGGAGAGTCTTGCATATCATCCCTGGCCATCCTACGAAGCCGGAAAGACTGTCGAGCAGTCTGTGGAGGTCATTCTCCAGGTCAACGGAAAAGTTCGCTCAAAAATCCGGGTCAGCATGGGCACGGGAGAGGAAGAGCTTGAACGAAGAGCGTTCGAGGATGTTAACGTTCAACGTCATATTGACGGGAAAACGATCGCCAAAAAGATCGTGGTCAAGAACAAGCTTGTAAATATTGTGGTTCATTCGAATTAAAGTGGAGAGTCCATTGGCCCGCCTTTCTGTTATCGTTATTACGAAGAATGAAGAGCCAAACGTTCGGGAATGCCTCGAGTCTGCAAAATGGGCGGATGAAATCATCGTTGTTGACGCGGGCAGCACCGACAAAACAGTGCAGATTGCCAGGAAATTTACGCGCAATGTATTCGTTCGACCTTGGGAGGGTTTTGGAAGGGCCAAGAACTTTGCGCTGAATCATTGTTCGGGTGATTGGATCCTCTGGCTCGATGCAGACGAGAGGGTAGCTCCCGAATTGGCAACGGAAATACGCAGCGTCATCTCCTCAGGTGATCAGCCATTCCAGGGATATTCGGTCCCCAGAAAAGCGTTCTTCCTGGGGAAGTGGATCAGGCATTGCGGGTGGTACCCCGGTCGTGTGGTGAGGTTGTTCAGGAAGGGCTCCGGATCGTTTACAACACACAGCGTGCATGAGCGATTGACGTTGCGGGGAAAAGAAGGGAAGTTGAAGACGGATCTCCTTCATTTCACCGACCCTTCCCTCTTCCACTATTTTGAGAAATTCAATCGATATACTTCGCTGGCAGCCGATGATCGCGCCGACAATGGATGGAGGCCCGGTGCGGGAGATCTTCTGCTTCGTCCTCTGTGGACATTCTTCCGAATGTACATTTTCAAACTCGGATTTCTCGACGGTGTACACGGCTTCATCCTATGTTCAAACTCGGCGTTCTACGTCTTTACCAAGTATGCAAAATCCTGGGAACGCACGAAGGAAACATCTTCGCGAGGAACGTACAAATGACAAACGACGAAAAGAATACGGCCTTGTTCGGAAGCCTGGTACTGATGTTTCAGACAGCAGCCATGCAGCAGATGGGGAAAATGAAGAATCAGGTCACGGACAAAATTGAACGAAATATGGAGCAGGCACAGCTGTCGATTGATATGATGGATATGCTTTCTGTCAAAATGAAGGGAAATCTGAGCAGCGAGGAGAGCAGTTATCTCTCCAATGCCTTGAGAGAACTCAAATTGAATTATGTCGATGAGCAGGCAAAAGACCAGGCGGCAAAGAAGGAAACACTGTGAAATTCGGAATAGTCGGTAATCTCGAAAAAGAAGGGCTGCAGCCGGTTGTGAAGGAATTGCTGAAACGAGTGCACCAGGGAGCAATAGAATTCCTGATGGCGAACACTCTCGCGAAGGCAATGAAGTCCAGGCTCAGAAAAGAGGTGGCGGGCCGCGCAACAATTGTTACCGAAAAGAGGCTCCTCGCGGAATCCGACATGATTATTGCTCTGGGCGGAGACGGGACAATCCTGAGGACTGCCCGATTCGTGGGAGCCTATGAAAAACCGATAGTGGGAATCAATCTGGGAAAACTGGGATTCCTCGCTGAAGTCTCCGTTGATGATCTGGAAGGCTGCTTCGTTGATATTCTGGAGGGACGATTCATGGTTGAGGATAGAATGATGCTTCAGGCGAAGGGGGCAGGCCTGCCTCAGACATTCGTGGCCCTGAATGATATTGTTCTCGATAAATACGGTACCTCGCGGGTTATGAACATAGAAACGTACGTGGGCAAGGATTATCTGGCCACCTATGCAGCGGATGGGATTATCGTTTCGACGCCGACAGGCTCAACGGCGTATTCCCTTGCGAACGGCGGTCCGATTGTGACTCCCAACTGCCAGGCTATGACGATTGGGCCGATTTGCCCGCATACACTTACGGCCCGCCCCGTTATCGTCCCCGAAGATTCTGTGATAACAGTGAAAATTGCCTCGGCAGCCAATAAGGTCCACGTAACGGCCGACGGTCAATTGGAAAAACTCTTCAATGTGCCGCTTTCAATCACCATCAGCAAAGCACCCTTCAGAGCACGGCTCGTTCGGCGTACGCAGACGAACTATTATGATGTACTGCGAAAGAAACTGAATTGGGGGCGTGATGTGAGGATAAAGCCGAAGTCCTAGTGTCGGGCTCTAGTTGTTCATTGCACCTTCGTCAATCCACTTCTTGATTCCTTGAATCTGATTCTCTGTGAGCTTTTGTGAGCCGGGAGGCATCGGTGGCGGCAGCGTTCCCTCGAGGAGTTGTATGAGAAGACTATTTTGGCCATCTCCGGCGACGACCAGCTTCCCGCCGTCGAAGTTTCTGAGATTGTTGTACGAAGGCGGAAGAAGATTGGGCTCATACGACCCGGAATGACAGCTGAGGCACCACGCTGAAAAGACTCGCTCCACATCCTTCGAGTAACTGATGTTTGAGTCGGGAAGAATGATGCTTGACGGATCTTCCTCAGTCGGGAGTTTGTCCTTGCAGTTGCTGAGGAGTCCGAAAAAAACAACGAGAAGTATGAGGGGGAATTTCAATCTCATGTTCTTGAAATGTACTGTATTAAAAACACAATGGCGAGGTCAATGGTTTCGCGAACTGCTCTGCGCCCTCCCGGGTTTCCGTTTGACATTCGGGGAATCATTGGCTATCTTGCTACATCAAAGGGCCGTTAGCTCAGCTTGGGAGAGCGCCACAATGGCATTGTGGAGGTCACCGGTTCGACCCCGGTACGGTCCACGGAAGGGACAATCAGGCGATTGTCCTTTTTTTATTGAAGGGATTCATGCAACCAACTAAAATACTCCTTGCGGCCCAGGATCGTCTCACCGTTGAATGGCATGACGGACACAAGAGCGTCATTGAATTGCGGACCCTGCGCGATCATTGTCCGTGCGCGGGATGCCAGGGAGAAACAGTGTTGCTTCACACGTATACCCCGGCTCCGCAACCTGAGCGTCCCGGCAAGTATTCGCTGAAGAGCGCCCAACCGGTCGGTTCCTATGCTCTTCAGATCGTTTGGGGAGACGGGCATTCAACAGGCCTCTATACATGGCATCTGCTGCGCTCTCTCTGCAGTTGCGCTGAATGTAGGAAGGCAGCAGTGTAGCCGCATTGCTTATCCTTCAAAAAAGCGCTAGTATACCCCCCCAAAGCTGATGAACACGTTTCTTCGCCTCTCGCGATACTTCCTGCAGTACAAGTGGCGGATTGTTGCCGGGCTCGTCTCTGTGGCAATTATGAGTCTGGCAGACACTACATCCGCCTTTCTGGTTGCCCGTCTTTTTGCCGTACTCCAACAGATCGAGGGATTTGTCAAGAGCGGGGCCGATCTTGTCATGGACGTTCCTATCACGCTCTACACGTTCTCCTTGTATACAATGTCGATCAATGGATATGATGAGAGCTTTAGACTCATTGTCTTCTTTGCGATTGCCATTCTCGTGATCGTCGTTGTCAAAGTGACGTTCGTGTATGTCAGGGAGTACGTGATGAGCTCCGTGCAGCAGAAGCTCTTGATGCGTTTCCGGCTCGATCTGTTCGACAAGATTGTTGTCCTCCCCATCAAGTATTACGATTCCCAGCGGACAGGGAAGATCATGTCCCGGATTACAAACGACGTCAATGCCCTTGAACAGTCATTGTACCAAATGGTCGAGATGGCCCAGAATTCGGTATATACCCTTGTTTTTGCCACGGCGCTCTTTTTCACAAACTGGCAGCTCACCGTTTTCACAATCGTGATCTTCACGGTTTCAGGATTCATTTCGAGAACGTTCGGCGACCGAATCAGGGCTTACAGCAGGGAAATCACCAATACTCTTGCGGATATCTCGGCGTTTCTCCAGGAAAAGATCAACGGGATCCGTATCGTGAAGTCGTTTACACGGGAATCATACGAACAACAGGAATTCAAACGAAGGGTTGAATCGAACTATCATTTCAACATGAAGATCGTCCGTACCCTTGCTCTTCTGAGTCCCGTGAACGAGCTCTTCAATACCATTGTTGTGGCTCTCCTCGTGGTCTTTACTGCCTATCTGTTCATCGACGCATCCATGACCATTGAGATGATGATCGGATTTCTTATTCTGATAACCTTCCTGGCTAAACCTGTGAAGGCAATCGGAGAGAACGTTGCACGACTGCAGAAGAGCCTGGTGTCTGCTTCGTACATCTTCGAGATGTTGGATCTTGAACACGAAGATCCGTCACGCAACGGGGAGAAATCCCAACCGATTCGTGATGGGAACGTGGAATTCCGAAATGTGAGCTTCTCGTACGGCCATGGCATCGCTGCCCTTAAGGATATCAATGTTACCGTCCGAAAAGGGGAGAAGATTGCCCTTGTTGGCCCGAGCGGGAGTGGGAAAACGACGTTTGTGAACTTGATTCCGCGATTCTACGAAGTAGGGGAAGGGAGCATCCTGATTGACGGCGTCGATACGAGGAAGATGAGTCTTTCGAACCTTCGTTCTGTCATTGCCTTGGTTCCGCAGGAGGTAACGTTGTTCTCAGGAACGATCAGGGATAATATCCGATACGGAAGACTCGAGGCAACCGACGATGAAATCACCGCTGCGGCAAAAGCGGCGAACGCGCACGAATTCATTGAGCGCCTCGAGCTGAAATACCAGACAGAAGTGGGGGAACGCGGACTGCAGCTCTCCGGTGGACAGAGACAACGGATCGCAATTGCTCGCGCAGTTCTGCGGAACCCGCGGATTCTCCTGCTCGACGAGGCAACATCGGCCCTTGATACTGAATCGGAAATGGCGGTTCAAGAGGCGCTCGACCGGCTTATGCAGGACCGAACCTCGTTCATCATCGCTCATAGACTGTCGACCGTCTATCGATCGGATCGAATCTTTGTTCTGGAGCATGGACAGGTTGTGGAGGAAGGGAAGCACGAAGAACTCCTGAGCAAAGACAGCGGCCTCTACAAGAGACTCTATTCCCTCCAGTTCGTTGACGACGCAGCGACGAATGCGAAAGCAGAGAATGGGAATCTCTAAATCGATCGAAGTGGGTTATAGGCGCGCCCTCCTCCGGATTCTCAAGTTGGCAGGTAGATCCCATCCTTCCGTCGTCAGGACTGACTATGATAACTGTAAGTTCCTTTTTGTCCGACAGGACAGAATAGGAGACGTTCTTGTTTCGACTCCTCTCCTCCTCTCTTTGAAAAAACACTATCCCCGGGCTGTCGTCGATGTACTTCTGAGCTCTAACAACCATTTTGTTTTGAATAACGAGCCTGCTGTCAGAAAACGCTGGGTCTATGACAAGCGCTTTCTCTCTTCGCTCCGTACCCTGCGTGCGATCCGCGCAGAACGCTATGATTTTGTCGTTGATCTCATGGATAACCCTTCAGCCACGTCGACAGTTATTCTCTTGCTCGCAGGCGGGAAATGGAACGTAGGTCTGGAGAAGGACAACCAGTACGCGTACGATATTGTCGTCCCCATGCTTTCACGCAAAGAGACACATATTGTCGACAGACTTGCCAGACTTCTGGACGTATTCGGCATCGTGAGCGAAAGGGAACATCTTAGTATCCATTATCAGACGGCGGATCATTCCGATGAGACAATAAAGACGTTTCTGGGCAAATCGTGCCGTGGTGTCGAACATCTCATAGGAGTCAACATTTCCGCCGGGAGCGATTCGAGGTTCTGGGGGGTGAGGCAATACCGATCTCTCATAAGCGAGATGATTGCTCACTATCAGGAATCACGGACAATCCTCCTCTATAAACCCGCGGATCTCCCGAGGGCCCAGCTGATCGCTGAAGGATTACATGGGGTCATTCTCGCCCCCGAAATGACGTTCGATGAATATGCCTCGATGATCAAACAACTGTGGCTTCTCATCACGCCCGACACCTCGGCTGTTCACCTTGCAGCTGCCTTCCGAATACCCTCGGTGGTTCTCTACGTGCAGGCAAACCCGGATCTCCGCATTTGGGAGCCTTATGGTACGGATTATGAGGCGGTGGTCACAACAGGGGAGACCCTTGAAGGATTGGACCCGGCTCAGGTTTTTGGAGCAGTTCGAAATCTGGTTGAGAGAATGCGGCCGGCCATGATGAGCCCAATGGAAAACGCATGAGAACAGTGGTTCGATTGTTGGAGCGTTTTGCACGCCATGCCATCGTCTATCCCCTGTTGAGGCTGTTTCTCCATAACCCTCCCGTTACCATTCCCGTTGACATCACGAAACTTCGAAAGATCCTTATTCTTCGGTACGATAGGATCGGCGACATTATTGTGACGACACCGATATTCCGTTTATTGAAGAAGGCCAATCCACACCTCTTCGTGGGAGTACTGGCGAGCCAGTCGAATGCCGAACTGATTGTTAACAACGAGAATGTGGATCGGATACACGTTCTCCATTCACATTGGATTTCCTTTGCCAGAGAAATCCTCTCCGCTCACAATGAGCAATACGACCTTGTGTTGAACTTTATCTTCAACCGGACGACATCCGGCGGGGTGCTCTCGAATTGCATTGCTCCAAGGGGGATCAAGGTCGGGCAGGGAGCCGAAAAGTACCGCTTCTATTTCAACGTTTTGCTCAAGCTTGAGAGGGGGTCCAAGCACATGGTTGAGGTTCTCGGTGATATCGTGAATGGAGTGTTCGGAATCCCCGTTGCCAAGAAAGATCTGGTCTTCGACATTCCTTCGGATGCTGCGGCAGAATCGATCGTTGAGGAGTTTTTGGCCGAACGGGGGATATCCCGTAAGTTGAGGAAACGAGAAAAGCAGAGGGGATTCGTCGTGTTCAATCTCTCGGCCACTGATGATACGCGACGAATTTCGGACCTCCAGGCTCAATCGATCCTTGCGATCCTTGCACGCGAACTGGGCTGGGACACCGTGGTGATTTCTTCACCGTCCGATAAGGATTGGCGAACAAGCGCCGTGAGAAGCGTTGACAGTAAGAAATGTTGGGCCTTTCCTGAGGAAGGGAACGCAGGATTAAGGGAGATAGCGGCTCTTATCAAGCGGGCCAGGGCCGTCGTTACTCCGGATACTGCGATTGTGCACCTCGCATCAGCGTCAAAGACCCCGGTGCTCGGACTCTTCACACCGCTCGAACAAATTGTGTCTGAGTGGTTCCCCTACAATGTCGAGCACAAAATAGTTCTTGCCGAAGCTGGATTGCCTGCGGCGTCAATTCCGGTCACCCTTCTGAAGTCTGCATTGAAGGAATTCCTCAAGGATCGAAAATGATTCAAGATCTTAAGGTTTCTCCGGTCGGGATAACTCGTTTTGGGCTTTACCTCTTTGCCTTTTCGATTCCGGTATCATTCGTCCCTGCTGAGTTTGGTGTTGCGATTGCATTTACCGGCTGGTTGATGGACGGATTGATCAACAAACGTTGGCAACTGGAATGGCATCCGTTCTTTCTGCCTTTGATCTTCTACATTGCATGGAACATCATTGCCGCGCTCTTGTCTCCGAGGCCTTGGCACAGCCTTTTGGCCGTCGGAGATAATGAGTGGCCGGCTGCTATCATGCTGCTGATGTTTTGGACGGTTCGTTCCGATGAGGTTCTGAAGAAGATTGTCTTCCTTTTCCTGGGCGTTTCAACCCTGGCGATGGCTTATTCCGTATGGCAGACATTCTCAGGAATTGAGTTGTACCGTTCCATGCCGCTCATCCCCGCTGGGTCCCTGTTTCGAAACGTCGGTTTCTACAGTTTCTATCTGACGTTCGCTGCCTTTGCCATGACGGTCTTTTTTCTTTCGGGAAGCATGGCGCTTCAGTCGAGGGGGAGAACGCGGGGGATCTATGCAATCGTTGCCGTGCTGGCGTTCGCAGCCGTTTTGGGCTCATTTGCCAGAAGCATATGGCTGTCGATTCTTGTTGCTGCGCCGCTTTTGGGATTTGTGCGAAGCCGACGATCGGGGCTCATCGCGGTTGCAGGTTTGTTGTTGGTCGTCGTCATTCTCATGATTGCTGTTCCCGACCTTCGGGAAAGGGCTACAACCATCATCGATCCCGGCCAGAACCAGACGCGATTGAACCTCTGGAAAACTTCTCTGGCTATAGCGGAGGACTTTCCATTCTTCGGCGTGGGGGAGGACAACTTCGATTTCTTTTTCGAGCGTTATCGGGTCGAGGGATTCTATGATACAGCGACTCACCCACACAACGATTATCTGAATATTCTCGTTTCGTCAGGTATTCCCGGTTTGATTGCATTCATGGCTCTTTGGATCATTGCCCTCAGGACCGGTTTCCAAACTGTGAGGGGTGCGGCTGACCGGCATCTGAGGGGAATTGCACTCGGAGCCACTCTCGGATTACTCGGGTTTTTGGTGGGTGCTTTCTTTCAGGACTACTATGGAACCTTCGCGAATTGTCTGGGCTGGTGGTTCATGGTGGGCCTCATCTTTGCCGCGGAGCAATGCTCGCGTCAATCTCTTTCCGGCAGCGCTGCCGTCAAGGCCTCCTGAAATCGACGGACACTGTCATTGTAGTCGAAATACTGGGTGGCCCTCCGGCGGGCGTGACGGGACATTGCCCGGGAGAGACGCCGGTCCAAAAGGAGCTTTAGGACTCCCCTAGCGAGCGCCTCTGGATCTTTCGGAGGGACGAGTATTCCGGTTGAATTGTCTTCAATGATCTCAGGAAGCCCCCCCGCATTCGTTCCCACCACGGGAACTCCCATGGCCATCGATTCGATTGCCAGATACCCGTACGTCTCGCTGTAGCTTGGCATTGCCGTGACATCAAAAGCAGCAAGTAATTCGGGAACTCGCTCCGTGAAGGGGAGGAATTGAACGCTTCGTCCTATTCCCAGTTCCTCCACGATTCTTTTCAACCGATTGAGATATCCCGATTCGCCTCTCGTTTCCTCACCTACGATTGCGAAACAAGTTTTCGGTAATTTCTTCAAGATGACCGCGGCGGCTTGTAATAAGGTCTCCTGGCCTTTTTGGGGATCAAATCGTCCCACCAACCCGACAATTGGGGGTCTTGCGGGCAACCTAAAACGGGAACGCGACGTCGAGCGTGTGTATCGGCTCGCCGCAAATCGTTTCAGATTAACTCCCAGCGGAACAACTTCGATCATCTCCGCCGGAACTGTGGTGGTGCTCTGTGCCGATTCCTTCATCGCCCGGGTCAGAGTGATCCACCGATCCAGCTTCCCGTATGCCCAGCGATGGAACAAATCCTTCTTCATTATTCCGGACTGCATCTGCTGAAAGAACGCAACTCTCAGTCCCTTAACATGCCTTTTCACAAGCACGACAGTGCTGATGTCCTTCGAAGCTCCTACTATTGCAATCTGTGTTGAATGTCTGGTAAAGTACTTCCGGAGTATTCCTGATGCGGCCAAATCGAGATACCTCGTCCTCGGTGTTAGCGCATAGTGCCTGATTCCGACATGATGACAGCTTTCTTGTATCGCACTGTTGTCGGGGGAAATGACGATAACATGATGACCTGCCTGACGCAGCGAATCGGCAAGGCGGACCAGCATCAGTTCAAGGCCGCCTCTGGCCGAGGAAAAGCAGACAAACGCCAGGCGGAGTGGTCGGAAGGGCGATTCTGGTTTCATATGAGCACGTAATTCCGGTATTCCCCGGGCCGAATTCCGGTCGCAGATTCGAACCAATCGAGAGCCCGTTCCTTGAGGGGTTGCCTCACTTTTGACGGATCATAGGAGAATTCCCAGTCCTGGCTGGCAATGCGATTCGTCATCACGGCCGGATGAGTCCCCGTGAATTGTTCGAGCCGGCCTCCGGCGGAGTAGTCATACTCTGAGGCATTTCCAACATTGCGGTCCATCCACCTATCGTCGTGCCAGAAACGGTTGAAGCTCTTCTGCTTGTCCTGTTGTTTGCGCGGAGACTTGACCCATCCGTAGTGATAAATGGAGGCGTCGACAAGCTTCACGCGCATTTTGCGACCTTCGATGCGAAATCCCTGTGCGTCACTCCATGACATTACGCCGATGCCCGGACGGACAATCCGGATTTCTCTCCTGTACCACCGCCTGGATGACCCGATATATGAATAGGTTCCATAGAAATGTTTGTAGGAAAACAAAAGACCCTCGACGTTGTTGTTGCTCACATGTTCGGACATGGCTCGCCGGATGTTTGGGAGATCGTCCTGGTGCACAACCTCATCGGCCTGAAGATAGAACGACCAGTCACCAGTTACGTGCGCAAGAGCGATGTTTGTCTGATCTGCCAGTACTTTCCCGCCGACCCGCAGAGTATCATCCCATACCGTTTCAATGATCTTGATCTTTGATTCATGCAGGTTGCGAATCCTTGCGACGGTGTCATCGTTCGAAGCACCTACACAAAGAATGAACTCGTCGCAGAGGGGAAGAATGGATTGAATCGATTCGAGGAAGGGGTAGTCAAACAGAACGCCGTTTCTGACGAACGAGAAACCGCTAATCTTCATGGAGACGGAGAGCCGGTTTTTGACAGGTACTTTTCGAATGAGACTGTTTGATAATGGTTTTCGCTTATGTAGCGCAGGATGGGAACGAACTTTGGAGCGGGGACAAAACCGGGCAAGAGCGTGATGGGCTTGCCTGATGATTCAAAAAACAAGGTTGAAGGATAGCCTGTCACACCGACTGCAGACGCAAACTGCGCTTCCGTCAATTTCCGTTCCTTGTAGGTCAAGGACTTATCGGATTCGGCGTTGAGTTTCACAAGAACGAAACCGGCATTGAGGATTTCAATGACATCCTTTTGAGAATAAACGTCTGAATCCATTTTCTTGCACCAACCGCACCAATCGGTGTAGACATCGACCAGGATCTTCTTGTTTGTCTTCCTGGCGAGGTCGACTCCTTCATCGAAGGACTTCCAGGGAAGTGAATTCCGCGTGCCGGATGCTGCGGTAGAACTCTGTGAGTTCAAAACCAGCCCGAAGGCAAGGGCGACGAGGAGAATGATCGACGAAATAACCGCGGTCTTTTTCATGTGATCCGATAGAAGTTAACGAAAAATGAAGAGAAAATGAAATACTTCCTGAACAACAGGAAAGGAGGGACATCAGTTCCGTTTCGGGTTGGCTGAAGCGAGGAAATCGACCCGCCCCGCCACGAATGCCGCATAACGTCTGCTTTCAAACACTCGAACATATCCGTCGGCGAGGAACGATTGTGGATTGATTGTATGATAGCGGATGAACTTATCCTTTTCTATGACTAAAAGGGTGTACGCCGGCTCTCCAATCATCTCTTGCTGTATCCAAGTCCGGTACAGAGTACTGTCGCTAGGGGGGATGATTCGCCTGACATGGAGGTCATCTCTCCATCCGATATCGGCTCCGGCAAGATAGTACGTGAGTTGCGGGTTTCGTTCGTATCCAGCAACCACAATTTGGTTCACTTTGGATTTGGCAATATGTTCCGTCAGAGCAGCGGCACCGTCATTGTATTGATAACGATCGGTTATGACAATGGCAGAGGAACTCAGGCAGAACATGGCGAGAAGCAGAAGTGGAGGAAACAATCGCGCTCGTGAAACCAATGGCCCGCGAAGGAGAACCCATGAAATCCCGATCCCAAAGATGGTAGTTGACAATAGAAGGAAAGTACCTGTAAGATTGTCGAGCGAAGGCGCTTGCAGGGATAGCAAGGAGGAGATCATACCCTTGACGGAATCCCTCCATGTCTGGCTGAAAGACCAAATGCCGAAGAAAACCGTGGCAAAAATAATCCAACGTGAATCCTTATTTTGAAGGCTTCCCTGAGCCATGCTGTCCAATGTGGATCCTGCCAGAAGTGAGGCGGGAATGAGCATCGGCAGAAGGTAGACAGCAAGTTTGGTCCGCATGAGAGAGAAAACGAGGAAGAAGAAGGAAAACCAGATGATCGTGAACAGCCAAAGCGGTCTTCGCGCCTGATACGACTCCCATGATCCGTGAAGAAAGGCAGCGAGCCCAAACGGAAAAAGGACGATGAGTTGATTCACATAATACAACACTTCCAGAGGTTTGACATTCCCTTCGATCCCGAAAAGGGTTCTTTGCACAACGGCGGAAGATCCGAGAAAGAAGAATGGGTCCCCGTTTCCGTGCACGACCGTCATATACACATGCCACGGTCCTGAAACAGCCGATGCAAGCATGATAATGATGCCGGTCCTGATCCAGTGCTCCTTTCTGTTCTCGGGTCTGACAATCAAGATCCACAGTACGTACGCAACGGGAATACCGAAAGCGACAAAGAGCTTGGTCATGAGCGCGCATCCAACCAGAATACCCGCGACAACCGTACCCTTACGACCAATCCGTTGAATTGAAATGATAAGGCCAAGTGCCGAGAGCGCGAGGAAAAGGACGAGAAGACTGTCAAACTGGCCTTGACGTGAAAAGAATACAGTGAAAGGGTTGAGGGAGTAAAGCAAGGCAGCAACAAGACCGGTTTCCTTCGAGCGAAGCTCCCGGCCAATGAAGTAAATAACGAAGACTGTCAGTCCTCCGCTGAGGGTGGCAAAGAACCTCGCCGCAAACTCCGATTCACCGAAGAGCTGATAAGCAATTGCGGTCGCCCAAACATAGAAGGGAGGATGCAACGACGAATAGAGCCCGTCAATTGCGTGCGATGTCTGGTCCAACCATAACCCGGCACGGAGGATGGCTTGAGCGCGTACGGCATAGAGAGCTTCATCCCATGCCTGGAGGTCGAGGAAACCCAGGTTGATGAACCTGAACAATGCAGCGCCGAAAAGGAGCGCTGCCTGCGCAGGCGGCAGTCGATTCTCAATTTGCGCTGAAGACGACAAAGAGTTCATAAGACCAGATTGCGGACAAGACGAGGAAAGCGGTCATAAGGAGAACCTTTTGCCTTCCAGTCAGTTTCAACTCCTTCTTGAGAAAGGAAACAACGACTTCCGAGAAATAGAGGACGGCAAACGGCATGAGAATAAAATGAAACCGGCTGCCGCCAAAGAAAACAAAATGCGCCGCAAGTAATGCAAAGAGTAACGAGAAGGTGAACCAAAATTGACGATTTCGGATGCTAAAGGACCACCCGAGAAATCCTGCAAACAAGATCGCGAAAACCAGGATGTTCGTTAGTATGGTGAGCGGAATCGGTACGGATCGATACCTCTGTTTGAAACCCATTCCGACCGGCGAAGGATATTCCGAGAAAGCGGCGATCAAAACGTCGCCCTCTGATCGAAACAAATGCACAAGCTTCTTCGCTCCATTCAGAAGAAATGTACCTGGAGATGAAATGATGTACTCCTTTGCCAAGGACATTGCTTCTCGGTCCCTTGCCACCTCTGTGAAGGAAGGATCGGCCAGAATATCAGGAAAGACTCCGCGGTAAGCCCCCGTCGCTTCCGGATTATTCCCTATGTAGAGATTCATCCCGGTATTCGTCGAGAGGCTAAAAGTGCCGAGCGTAATCTGATTGCGGATCATCCATGGAAGCAGGACGAGAAATGCACCGGCGACAATGAGGATCCCGTGCCGTGGTTGGATGGACATCCGGGTCGATAGCAAAAGGAGCAACAGTGGCACAAGAAATAGCGCTGGTTTGAAGAGTGCACTGATTCCCATCAAGACCCCGAAGCCGACAAGGCGAGGAATGCGATTCTCTGTGTTTTCCAGAAAGATGAACACAGATGCGACAAGGATAAAAGCCGTTAACGATTCTGTCAGAAGAAGGTTGACGTAAAGAATAGCCGGAACAAAGAGTGACCACGTACATGCCGCAATCAGCCCGACACGCTCCGAACGAATTCGCCCTATGCAGAAAAGAATATATGCTGTAAGAGCATCGAGGATTGCCTGGATGACTTTTGGAATGAGAGTATCCTGGCCAAAGAGGAAATACGAGAGTGCAAGAAACGCGGGATAGCCAGGGGGTCGGTATGCCGTCGACACGCCATCAATAGCGTATGTACCGTTATTGACAAGGGTCCGCGCGAGCTTGTCGTATTCGAACTCGTCGGAGACCGGGAGTGTCTGGTGAGCAAGTATGAACACAACGCGGATCAGCAGAGCCCCAAGAAGCATGGCAAGCAGTATGCGCGGTCGAGGAGCGGAACTAGATGATTCCATGGCTCTTATAGAGATTCATCAACTGTGAATTGACCGCCTCATAGGAATGATACTTCTCTATCCAGGTTCTTCCTCGAATACGAGTGCGCTGACGAAGGTCCTCGTCGTCAATGAGATGAATGAGCCGGTCGAGAAGGGTCGATGCATCGGCAAGGATGAACGGGTTTTCAGGAAGCCACGAGAGATAGTCGTCTGTCATTTCTGTTACAGTGGGAATTCCCATTGCCAGATTCTCAAGTGAATTCCGCCCGTAACCTGTTCCACCCATGTTGCCTACTTGCTCAATAGCTATGTCACAGTGCAGCTTGATGCGCAGGACCTCTTCGTGCGGCGTGTCCTCAACGAGGACAAACTCCACATTGCGAGACTTTTTCAGTTGCTCAATCACTGGGAGTATCAGCTCAGTTCCTTTCATCGAGCGCTTTGACGGAGAATGGACGATTCGCAACGGGCTGCTCTCAATCGTTCGAACAGAAAAAAGAGACGCGTCAAACGGAATATAGAGATAGTGGATGTCCGGATGCAGATTCAGGTGATCGCTTTCGTTTGTCAGGTTCAGGTCGCTGATTTCGTCCATAGCCGGATGAATGCCCCGGAGCCGTAGATCACTTCCCATGTAATGGCAAACAATCTTTTTCCCGCTATCCTTCCATCGTCGGGCGACTCTCGCGTCACGAAAGAAATCCAAGCCGCCGTCGTAATGGATTATCTCGAATTCGTCAAGGCCATATTTGTCAATGCATGATTGTACCCGCCCTGTTCTGAACCGGTCATCAAGGTAAAAGACTGCTCGCTCAACCATGTTGCGGGCCCTGAGGACGGGGGGATGTGCGGAGGTATGTGCAGCTTTGAATCGTCGCCAATGCTGTGTCACAGGATCGCGAAAAAGGGGAAGGTGAAGACAGATGTCCTCGGGAAACGTCAAATCGTTGGCGTGGAGTGTTACAAGACGGGAGCCATGGCCAAATCGCCGTTGCATGTCCATCATGTTGTAGGGAACCCCGGCAACATTCATCGGTGCAACGTGCAGGATCTTCATCAGATGAATCTCTTGTACATCGTGCTGCGCAGAATACCCCTTGCGTTGAATTGTTCTTTGAACCGAATAAGGCTCATGGCCGGAGTCATTTGGTCCTCGGCATGCGTGTCCTGTGAAACACCGACATCAAACCATCGAAACTGGCGGTTTCTTGTCCAACGGAGGGCCTCATACATGACCGCGTGGATGGGATGGGAATGTTCAAACTCGTAGAGGAGCATGTTGTAAAAACAAAGGACGACCTGTGGATTACACGCGAAAAGGAGAGATCCGGCAATGGGCTTCTTCTTTTGAAGCACAAGGAACAATTGAATATTCTCAGGGAAGAGCTGCTTCAGTCGCTTCAGTTCTTCGAGGGAATGCGTTGGGCTTACCCCATGCCGTGACTTGTTCTTGACAAGTATAGGGTAGAAGGCATCGAGATCCTCGCTCGACACTATTTGAAGGGATCCCTCGCGCAGATATTTCCGCACATACCTTCGTGTTGTCGGCTGAAAACTGGAAATGAGATCAGAGTTTTGGATTTCGATTGCGTGAGAAATATAGTGCTTGTCATACGTGAATCCCCGATATGCCAATGCATAATCAACATTCTGGGTCTGGACACGCTGATAGATGGAGGGGGGAGGAGTCAGGATTGCTCTCTCTATTTTGGCGGCACGGCAATACTCCGAAAAAATGTCTATGAGATCGAGGGCTGTTGAAAAGCCGATATCGCCTGTGACGAATGAACCGTATGAAGCCCCCACCGGAGACTCAAACGTCGTTCCTGTGATTGCGGCGGGTAAAACAGCCACAATCTCCTTCTTGTCGACAAAGAGCAGGTGATGCCAATTGAATGTGCGGTCACGGTGATACCCAAGGAATCGCTGGAGGTGGAAAATCGTGCCGTTATTTGACTGAAGGACAAATCGATCCCATGCATCTATCCATCGCTCTGAATATTGAACTACTTCAAGACTCATGTGAGAGGCGAATCCCAAGCGTTATGAGATGTGCGCTGCCTAATGCATACGAGAAAGGAGTGAAGGAATAATCGAGAAGAACTGGCAGTGAGACGAATCCTATGCCGGCAGAAAAGCCCCGGTTCACATAACCGGATTGATAACCGGCTCTGATTGAGAAGATTGATGAGTACTCAACCTCGAGGCCAATCGATGCATGAACCGTGGAGATGGAAAACTCGTTCAGAATTGACCCGTTCACCCGAAGCGACGATTCTTCGCCGAGTGCACTCTGAAATGAACCTCCCGCGTCAATCCTTGTCGGAAGCCGTGTCGAGGATGAGCGGAGCGGTGACATCGAACCAAGATTTAGTATTGCAGCTCCCCATGAAAGACCATCGATGCTTGTCTCGTGTGCTATACCAAAATCAAAGCCCCATCCTTCCGCCTCATCGACAAAAACCTTCTCGTAAAGATACTTCAACGTAATTCCCGCATGCAGACCCGGGCTGAATGTCGTGGCGCCCGACAGCGAGACAACCCCATAGCGGGATGTAAAAGTGCCTATGGCAGGACCGGGCTGATCCCGCAACTCAATTCCGTCGACACTTGTGGATGAGACAGCAAGTCCGAAAACACCGAATGAGGTCGGGAGAATGACAGCGAGGAACTCCGATTGAACATCTTCAATCCATTCTTGATGGGACAGGGAAAACTCAAGTTCATGCGAGTAATCCAAGAGAGCCGGGTTAAGTGAAATAGACGGAAAAGCGGAAGGATCGGACACGGTCGATCCTGCAAGTGCGGACTCCCTTGCATGAAGAGGCAATCTCAGATTCGCCAATCCGCCGGAATTCCCTTGTCCGAACAGGGATGGGACACACACGGAAAGGGCAAGAAAGATCCATTTCTTCATTTGAATGTGGCTCCAACGGTCAGTAAATGAAAACTGGCGGGAGAGTATGGCTCGACGACGAGGGAATAACTCAGGAATGCGGTCATGGATCCTATTCCTCGTGCTGCCGTGAATCCAAACGACGGTTTTGGGAGCACATTATCCGTGAACGACACCTGATCTATTCCTGCTCTTAGGATAAATCCGTCGACAATACTATATGCCGCTCCCATTCGTTGCAAGAGCATTCCTGCGACGTGTTCTGTCTCTACCGAAGCCTGGAGCGAAAACCCTGATGGTACGTACGCGATTCCTATCTTTTTCCGAAGGGGAAAGCGGTCAATTGTCGTGTTTCCGCCGGTTCCGTACAGAATGGTGGTATCCCATTTATATTTCGAACCAAGATCTTGAAGGGACGCGCCTACGGACCATTCATCGGAAAGCAACACAAGAGCTCCAAGATCAAATCCCACAGTCGTGCTGTTGAGACTTGAGTACAAATGATAATAAAGAATCTTTGTCGAAATACCTACGGATAGACGGTCATCTAATCGAACACCGAACGAGAGTAAGAATGCGTTTTCGGAGGTGGACAGAGTGCCGATCCTTCTCCCGTCGGAGTCTCGGTTTTCGATATCAGAAACTCCGCTGTTTATGATGCTGATGGATATTCCGCCGGAAGGATGCACAGGTTTGCCGAACGTAAAGAAATTCAGATTTCGATCCAAAGAAAGAAATCCCGTGGACGCAGATACTACGGGATTCTCTTGAAAAGGGAGGAGCGCAGGATTGTAATACCCCGTCATAGGATTGAAACGCAATGCAACCAAAGCGTTTCCCATGCCGATACCCTCTGCTCCGAATCCCAGTCGCATCGGGGATCCGGGCAATCCGCCGAGCCTGGAGTGAGGTTGGCCCACTGCGAAAGAAACGATACACAAAAAGTACAAGAGGAATCGATTTTTCATCGTATTACGAAAATCTTGCCCCATTGAGGGTCTTTGTCCCCTAATTGAACCCGATAGAAATAGACGCCGTTAGTTGCCAAGGAACCATTGTCGGTCCTTCCGTCCCATATTTCGTCATATTCCGATAAACTCTGTCGGGGCGCGTTTTGGATCAAAGTTCGAACCGGATGCATGGAAAAATCGAAAATGCGAATGGTAACGACATCTGAACTGCCGGTGAGGGCGTAATGGATTCGCACAATCTCATCGTCGGGAGAAAAAGGAGAAGGATATGAATAGGTGTTCCCGGAAGAAAGGACTGACTCCGAAGTCCTGAAGACCTTCCATGTAGCGCCGAAAAGATTTGCAGCCCCGTCGAGCGTGTAGGCCATTCCATCAGGTCCGCCAACCCAGACTGTATCGCCTTGAATAGCTACAGCATAGATCGGACTTGATGAGAATCGTTGAAGCGTAGTCTGATCGACTATTGTTCCATTCAGAATCCAGCTCTCACCGTAGTCACCGGAACGAAAAACACCTCTGTCGGTGCCGACATAAACAATTGAGTCCTTGAAGGAAATGTTGTGGGCTCGCTCGCCGAGGAGAGTGGTTGACCAAGTGAGACCCATGTCGTCAGAAAAACTCACTCCTTGCTGTTCATCCTCTCCTAAGGCGTTTACAGTTGCGGCCCATATCATGTTCTTGGATTGATACGTGAGTCCGTTGATGGCGACCACAAAGTTTCCCGAAATCGGACTCGCCTGGTTTTGATGGGAGAATCTTGTCCAGCTTGTTCCGCCGTCTGTCGACCGGTTGATGCCGGCCGCTGTACCAGCCCAAAGTGTGGAATCGTTGCTTGCATAGACTGAAAAAACGCGGTGATTAAGATTCTCTCTTAATCCCAAGGTTCCTCCAGACGGCGATAGATCAAAGTCGAGAGTATCTGTGGGTGAAATCGAATTGAGATTGTCTGGAGGAAGAACGACGCGATTCCAGGTGATCCCGAAATCGGTGGATTTTCTCAGCATGCCTGCAAAGCTGGCAATCCACACTGTTCCGCCTGCGAGTGCGACATCAAACGTGATGTTCTGCTGCGGGACAGTGATCGCTAGGGCGGGGATCTTGTTGGATCCATAGAGAAGTGTGTCGACAGTTCCGACATCCACAGGTTGCGGAACGTGGGTCCAGGTTGTTCCTCCATCGCTTGACCAATTTAGCCCACCTCCGGTCTGGACGTAATCGCCGTCTCTTTTCACTGAGTACCCAATTGCAGTCCACGTTAGCCCATTCTTGGTCGCTATAGCCGAAATTCCTTTATCATCAAAGGGAGTCATGTTTGTGAAGTTCTTCCAAGCGCTTCCTTTGACAGCCAATCCAAGTCCTTTTGATGTCCCTATCCAGAGAGAGTCTCCCGACGCCACGAGTGCATCGATCGAATTGCTTGGCGGCTGGGCCGATGCGGCGCTATTGAGGGCATAGGTCTGGATCCCCTGGGCAACTGAAGCCTGGAATGCAAGGGATAGCACTATGAAGGTTGCCAAGGATTTCATTGCGCTACGACGATTGTTTTGGTTAGGACAGCGCTTGACACATTCGATCGGTCGATAGCCTTGAAGGTAAAGACATAAGGGCCTAATGGCTGGTCGGTGGGAAAAGCGAAAACCTGTGTGAAAATCCCGTCTCCGCCCATTTCGTCACCGTTTATGCCATCGTCGTGCAACGAGAAAACACTATTGTTTTCATTTGTCATTGTCACGGACACAAGGTCATACAGTCCGTCAGGATCTGAGGCTTGAACGGAGACCGTAAATGGGGTCTGGAGGGAGCGGTACACGGTATCAGGTGCAACAAGATTTGAAATTACCGGGGCCTGATTCAATCGCAAAATGGTGAATGGTATTCGAATCGTGTTGCTTGTGAATTCCTGTGCATCCGATGAACCGACTTCAGCATAGAACGTGCCGATTTCAGATCGTATTGCCGTGAATTTCACGGATCCGGTGAATATTGAATCATTGGCTATTGAATCGGGGAATATACCGTTGTCACTCAGAAGTCCCCGTGCAATTTCAGGCTCTCTTTTCGTTCGAAAGAACGTGAATTGGGTTTCAGCTATCTGATTCTGGCCGACGGGATGTGAGACGCTCGCTGAGATACGAAGGTCGTATGAAAGCAGATCGGTAGGCTTTCGGTCGGGACCAACATTAATCGTATCGGAATTCACAGATGCAGGAATAAGACTCACGGAGAGGACTTGCGGCGCACTGCCGATTGAGTCAACGATCCGGAGATCTTTTTGTTCGCAGGACGACGAAAGAAGCCAAATGCCCGTTAGAGCAAAGAGGAGCGGAAGAAAAGGAGGGAAGAATTGTTGCTGACGCACAAAAACCCACTGTTAGTTGTTTTAGCAGGACTCAATAACAATGACTATGCGGTCAGCCTTTCTTGGTACGAGAAATCTTATGAAAAAACTCCCCAAAAGCAACTCCCAATCAGAGAGTAACGGTGAAAGGAACGAAAGAGAAAGAAACAGCTAGAATCAACATGGAAATCCAGCCAATTGACAGGCGCGTTGCGTCCAGTGGTGTCTCATCGGGGACGGGCGGATGTTCAAGTTTGATGAAAAAATACGAGATCATGGCCCAGATGAACCAACCGCTCCAGCTGTATTCGGAGAAGGGTATGAGTTGAGCGACAGGTTGATCTGAGAAAGCTGATAGGATTGCGCGGAGCGCGGAATCAAGAACCGACGGGACTCCGAGAACCAGAAGAATCACGAACGCCCATTTTGCGACAATTTTCTGGGTATCTCCAAACATCGTGTACATGATGTGTCCGCCGTCGAACTGGCCTATCGGGATAAGGTTCATCGCCGTGACAAAGAGGCCAAACCAACCCACGCAGAGATAGGGATAGTGATAGATCTCTGACATTGGAGGGACAAACTGAGTTGTGGAATCAGCGAACGTTGCTATAAGTAGTTTGAACAGTATTGTCTGACCAAACTCGAGCGGAAGTCCGTCACTGCTCGGGAGCGCGTTCAGATGAAAATCATAGTTTGGATGGATGGAAATAATGTACTCCGGGCCAGGCAAGGTTGTCAACCCGTAGCAGAGGACGAGTATGCATGCCAAGAATCCAGCCAATGGTCCTGCGACGCCGATGTCGAACATCGCTTTTCGTGAAAGGACCTGTGAACGCGTCCGAATGACTGCTCCGAGGGTTCCAAAATTCAAGAGAAACGGGATAGGCGGAAAGGGGATGAAGTAGGGAAAGCTTGTTTTGACTTTATGATACCGGGCCGCGAAGTAGTGGCCGAACTCATGGCTTGCGAGTACAAAAAGAATTGCGAATCCGTATTCGAATCCGGTGGGGAGGTTTCGCAGTTCGAAAGGATCTTTCCCCGCCCATTGAACTCCTGCGATCGCCGTTGTGAGGGCGGTAGCGGCCAACAGCAAGAGGCTCAATGCGGGACCGTAGTCCCGCATTTTGCTATGAATAGGATCTGACTGCTCGTCTGTGCTCATTCTCGTTTCACTGCTGAGAACAAGCTACGGAAAAAAGCCATCAATTCAGCCTTAGATTGAAATCCAGTTGTTCACGGTCTTGGTGATGACGGAACTCCGCTTTCAAAAGTGCTGACGCTAGGCCGAGGCGAGGAAGGAACGCCACTGTCAGCAGCATAGGAAATCGCAAAATTTATTGCGATAGTGATAGCGACTGAAGCGATTATGGCCTTTGAGCGACGAACAAGTAGGTGGGGGGTATTCATCTTAGCTCCTTGTTAGTGGTTTGAGGAGATTCTGCACAGAATAGTGGAACGAATATTAGCGAAATTTCAGGGAATGTCAACAATAATTCAGCGAATTCTCGTAAAATTCGTTGTTTCAATGAGATAGCGGCCTTCCAAGATGGTGTTGGGTGTCACATTTGTCGTCAGATCACGCGCATTTGCCTTGACATCAAGGGGATTGCGGTATATATTCGTTTCAATTTACGATTGAAAGGTTTGCTGGTGACCATTTTCTGGAAAATTGTTGTTTCTTGGCTGGCATTAGTGGTTGTCGTTGCACTGAGCTTTCTCCTGTTTAGCCACTCCCAGATCACACTTCAATCCCAGATTGTGAATTCCCTCCTCTTCCTTATCGGGATTGTCTCAATTAACATTTTCCTCAGGGAGAGGAATAGAAGGAGCAAGGTAATATTTCTAAACTTCTCTGTCTATTTCCTTCTTTCAATTGGCTACTTTGTTTATCCGTTTGTCGGCGTCCTTTTTCCGCAAGAATTGTACGCGAGCCACTATTTCTATCAATATGTGTTATGCGCATTGATAGTCGTATCGCTCGCTTTTTCCTTGGTATATGCTGCATTGGATACAATACTGACCAATATGGGCATACTGAAGAAGTACTTGACCACGGCAGTGATCGTCGGAGGTTTCTTTCTATACTACTACTCTCCGATTCTCAACGATCCTCAATATCTGTACAAGACTGAGGATATCGCTGACTGGAGAATTGTAGATCAGACTGTGAGTCAGCTGAAATCGATTGGGATTCAGGATCCAAAACCGGAGCAGGTTTCTGAGCAAATCGGCCTTAATGCTTGGAAAGACGGGAAACCCGTCGGCCTTTTGTTCCCTGATGAGAATATCCGTCGTATTCAATTCATTATGCCCTACCTGGAAGGCAATAACTATCTTCCCCTTCTGATGAAGCCACTTCATCTGAACGTGATATATTTGGATGTCCTTTCGGTCGTTTTTCTGTTTACGTTTTTTGGCTACCAATACAAGAAAGACCCACCCCAAGGGGCATATGTGGAAAAGATACTTTTTCTTTTTCTCCCATTTTGTTCTCTTGAGGCTTTGCATTTCTACACGTACATTATGGTAAATGATTTCTCGACATTCCTTCAAATATTCAACATCGCGCAATATCTTGTCATCTGTAATCTTCTCCTTCTTTTGGTTTTCTTCAGCCTGCGCCTAAGTTTTATCAGCAGCATCAAAGGCGAATTCTATGAGCGAGAGCTGGTTCTGGATTCTGAACATATTAGTCGCTGGCGTGACGGTATTGATAATCTTGTTGTACGTCATTTTCTTAACCCGAAAACGATTCATGGAAGGCTTTTTGCACCGCGCGAGGCAAAATCCAGAACCTAA
>DATDRF010000268.1:0-7513 GCA_035291905.1 Bacteroidota bacterium | reverse complement strand
GACGCAGGAATCGCTTCATCTATCCTCAGTGTTGAACATTGCGGTTTGTGCCTCTTCTTGTCGCCTTTTCAATCTTCAATCTAGAATCTACAATCTTCAATGTTTGGTGCGCCCGGGTGGAGTCCCCGTCCGCCGACTTGTCCATCGTAGCGGAGCGAAGGTGGAAGTCCGCATCTTGGACGAAGGCGGAGAACCCCCAACTTCCAATTCGACCGAAGTTAATGTTTTCCCTGTTAACTTCGAAGTCGAATTGAGAATCCCGCCGTCCCGAGCTTTTCGTAGGACAGGCGGGGCCCTGTTCCCTCCACAGAGCACGCCTTTCAATCTTCAATCTGAAATCTGCAATCTTCCATGTCTGGTGCGCCCGGAGGGAGTCGAACCCCCAACCCTCAGATCCGAAGTCTGATGCTCTATCCAGTTGAGCTACGGGCGCATCTGTTGTATCAGATCCCGCCTCGGCAGGATCCTCAAAATTGCATCTACTCGCTGAGAAGCGCTCGCAGGCAATTTTGGGAGTTACGGGGCATCGTGTGAATCATCAATCCAGATCCCGATACAAAAACATCGGGATCCTCAAAATTGCGACTACTCGCTGAGAAGCGCTCGCAGGCAATTTTGGGAGTTACGGGCGCTTATCTTTACAGAAGATAAGCAATTTTGCCCCAATCCTCAATAAAGAAGGCGTTTTCACATGTGAGGCGTTGTTTCTCCCACCGCCGGTTCCTTTCCTTTTTGTTTATTTTTCACATACCTTTTTTCGAACAAACCCAACGGTCAACATGGCCAAGCGATTCCTTCTCGGATATGATATTGGCAGTTCCTTCATCAAGGCCTCTCTTGTTGATGCCGATACAGGCCTCATGGTCAGATCGGCAAGCTCCCCGGACAAAGAAATGAAAATCGACTCGCCGCACGGGGGATGGGCCGAACAACATCCGGATCTCTGGTGGTCCAACGTCGTTGCGGTGACAAGAAAGATGTTTTCTGCAGATCCCTCTTTTGCAGGCGGGGTTTGTGCAGTGGGCATTTCATATCAGATGCACGGTCTTGTTGTTACAGACACGGATCAGAACATTCTCCGCCCGTCCATCATCTGGTGCGACAGCCGCGCCGTGGCTATAGGCAACAAGGCGTTCTCCGAGATCGGAGACGGACATTGTCTTAAGCATTTCCTTAATTCTCCGGGCAACTTCACGGCATCGAAGCTCAAATGGGTGAAAGACAATGAGCCCGAGATCTACAAAAAAATCTTCAAGATCATGCTCCCCGGTGATTTTGTTGCAATGAGGCTCACAGGCGAAGTGTGTACGACAATTTCAGGATTGAGTGAAGGAGTCTTCTGGGATTTCCAGCAGCGGGCGGTGGCTGGTGACATCCTGGAGTACTATGGTTTTGAGCCTCGAATGATACCGCAAATTGTTCCAACGTTCGGTGTCCAGGGTAAACTCACGCTGAAGGCAGCCTCAGAGCTCGGTTTGAAGAAGGATATTCCGGTCTCGTATCGGGCCGGGGACCAGCCTAATAACGCGTATTCGCTCAATGTTCTGAATCCGGGGGAGGTTGCGGCAACGGCGGGAACATCCGGAGTGATCTATGGCGTGACTGCGGAGAACCTGTATGACAGGGCCAGCCGCGTCAACGCGTTCGCTCACGTCAATTACTCGGACCAACGGCCAAACAAGGGGATCCTCTTGTGCATCAACGGGACAGGAATTCAATACAGTTGGATCAACCATCATCTCCTCGACAGCCGCTACACGTACGATCAGATGAATGAGATGGCATCCGCCGTACCAATAGGATCGGACGGTCTGCTGTGTTACCCCTTTGGCAACGGTGCCGAACGAAGCCTCGAGAACAGGGAGGTCAACGGTCAATTCTCCGGGATCAGCTTCAATATTCATGACAAGAGACATCTGATAAGGGCGGCTCAGGAGGGAATCGCCTTCTCCTTCAGGTACGGGCTGGACATCATGAAGGAAATGGGAATGGAGTTCAACGTGATCAGGGCAGGCGATGCCAATCTGTTCAAGAGCCGAGTGTTCCAGGAGGCTATTGTCCATTCGTGTGATGTTGATCTCGAGATCTATGATACTGATGGTGCGCAGGGCGCGGCCCGAGGTTCCGGGGTGGGGGCCGGAATATTCTCGTCGCATGGCGACGCACTTCGGGGCGTGGCGGCGAGGACAACAGTTCGCCGCAGGCACGAAATGACATCGAAGTATGGATCGGCGTATGACCGCTGGAAGGCTGATCTGGCGAGATTTCTGATTTCGTGAAGATGTTGGGACGTGTGGAACGGAAATCAAACCGAGAACCATTTCGACGTTAGCAAATTTAGTGTTTCATTTTTCAGCCGCGCACTGACCGAAAGACCGTCCATGCCTGACTATGCGTTGATGAACCAATATTTGTACGAGGGGAAAGCGAAAGAGGTCGAACAGATGACAAAGGACGCTCTTGCAGAGGGAAGAAGCGTCAAGGAAGTGCTGAACGAAGGTCTTATCGCAGGAATGAGCGTGGTGGGCGAAGATTTCAAACACAATGTCCTCTATGTGCCAGAGGTGTTGATTGCTGCCCGCGCCATGAAAGCAGGGATGGCTGTTCTCAAGCCCCTTCTCACGGCAAAGGATTCAGTCGTGAAGCCGGCCGGCATTCTGCTGATGGGGACAGTCCGCGGAGACCTGCATGATATCGGGAAGAATCTCGTCTGCATGATGGCAGAGGGAGCGGGGTTCAAGGTGCACGATATCGGGGTGGATCAGAGTATTGACAAATTCCTTGCAGCAGCGGAACAAGACAAGCCCGACATCGTCGGTATGAGCGCCTTGCTGACGACGACCATGACGTATATGAAAGTGGTGATTGACGGTTTCAAGGACCGAGGACTGGGACATATCAAGATGGCAGTCGGAGGAGCGCCGATCAGCCAGACGTTTGCGGATGAGATCCATGCCGATGGATATGGTGCCGATGCCTCCAGCGCCGTCGACCTCTTCCTCAAACTGGTGGAGAAGAAATGACAGGGTGACTGTATGGCGACTTTTCAGATACTTTACTGGCAGGATATCCCATCGCAAATCAAGGTTTGGGATGGACCTGATGAAATCAATATCGATTTGGGCCAGCGCTTTATTGCCCGAATAGACCAGGCTGCTCAGACAAAAGGGCTGACCGGAGCCGACGAATACCTGAGCCAGTGGAACTGGAGCGAGGAACAGGAACGAGAGGGGACAGCTGAACAGGTCGCTCAGGCAATCAAAAAAGAGCTAGAACTGCGTTTTCTCTGACCCGGAAAATCCGATCGTGAAAAAACTCCTTCTGGATGCATTGCGCGAACGCCGTCTTGTTTGCGATGGGGCAATGGGAACCCAGCTCATGCTCGCGGGCCTCGAACCGGGAGGGTGCGGTGAGTATTGGAACATCGCACATCCCGACCGTATTGAGGAAATCCATCGAAGATATGTCCTCGCCGGTGCGGATTGCATCATCACCAACACATTTGGGGCGAGCAGAATCATGCTTCAGCGGCACGGTCATGGCAACGACGTTCGCGCCATCAACGAGGCGGGTGCACATGTTGCCCGCAAAGCTCTGAACGGTCGGGAAGGATATGTGCTTGGTGACATCGGCCCGCTCGGCGCGATCCTGGAACCGTACGGAGATCTGCCTGCAATCGACGCCATGGTCGCTTATGAAGAGCAGGCCCGCGCATTGGTCGAAGCCGGTGTCGACGGCATTATCATTGAGACCCAAACCTCTCTTGATGAGCTGGGCATAGCAATCGACGCCGCGAAATCGGCCGGGGCCGCGTGTATTATTGCGTCGCTTGCTTATGATATGTCTGCGGACAAAACATTCCACGTCACGATGATGGGGGTCCTCCCTGAAGAAGCCGCAGGCTTTATTGAAAAGAGGGGAGCTCATGTGCTCGCCCTGAATTGCGGTACCGGAATCGACATGGCAGCCGTCGCTCATGTTGTGCAGTCTTATCGCCGACACAGCTCGCTCCCAACGATGGGTCAGCCCAACGCAGGCATTCCGGTTCTGGAGGGAGGGAAGGCTGTCTACAGGCAGACTCCCGAGGATATGGCTTCCGGCGTCCGCGAGGCGCTTGAGGCGGGCACGAACATCATCGGCTCATGTTGTGGCAGCACTCCCGAGCATACCCGCGCCATCCGAAAGGCCGTTGATGATTACGGCCGATGACGTTATGCCAGTTTCGCGGAGGTATCATTCTCTGTGTAACTTCGTGTCTCCTCTGTGTCTCTTCGTGTAATTGCTTTTCGCCATGACACTGACCCTGAAAGAACAACTCAGAAAATCTTCAAGCTTCCTGTTCGGAGTCGAGCTCGTCTCTGTCCGCGGCTCCATGGGGGAGAGGAACGCCGTCAAGGCCCGCACGTTTGCCGCCCAGCTCGTTGAGAATCCCGCGGTCGACTGGATTTCCGTCACCGACAATGCCGGAGGCAATCCCCAACTCGCGCCGCAAGCCCTCGGAAAACCGATCCTCTATGCCGGCAAGGAGGTCGTTCTTCATCTCACGTGCAAAGATCTCAATCGGAACGGACTCGAGAGCGAGGCATGGCTCCTGAACAGTGAGGGATTTCATAACGTCCTCGCCATGACAGGGGACTATCCGGTCACGGGGAACGAAGGAATGGCGAAACCCGTGTTCGACATCGACTCCGTCGGGCTCATTTGCATGCTGAACAAGATGAACCGCGGGTTCGATGAGAACCACGAGAAGACCGAATTCTGCATCGGAGCGGTGACGACAAACTACAAACTGCTCGAAGGGGAAGTAATTCCTCAGTACCTCAAGCTGGAAAAGAAGATCGAGTGTGGCGCCGAATTCATCATCAATCAGGTCGGATTCGATGCCCGCAAAATGCATGAACTGCGTCTCTACATGCACGACCACGGGATGGGTCAAACACCCCTCATCGGAAATGTCTATTTGCTCAATCCAAAAGCAGCGCTCTTCTTTCACGAGAAAAAAGTTCCCGGAATCGTCGTTACACGGGATCTTCTGGAGCTTTGCAGGAAACACGGGGAGTCGCCGGACGGAGGAAGGGAATTCTTCTTCGAGCTTGCGGCAAAGATGGTCGCTGTCTATCGGGGTCTGGGCTATCGGGGCGCGTATCTGGGAGGCGCCCATTCCAGCGATGCGATTCAGCGGATCATGGAGATCGAAAAACGTTTCTCCCCTGACGATTGGAAGGAGTTTGCAAAAGAGATCCGATTCTCGCGGCCGGGCGAGTTCTGTTTCTATGCCGAGGATTCGGCAACAGGCCTGGCTGACCGCACCAGGCCCATCCGCCGCCCGGAGGCGCGAACGGGTCAAGGTGCAACATCGTATCGGCTCTCAAAAACCGTACACGACGTTATGTTCAAACCCGGACGAACGCTGACGGAATGGGGAGCAAGGATCGTGAGTCATTCGGCCGACCCGTCTCAGGGTCCGCGTCCCCTGCGCATCATGGAAAAGGTGAGCAAATCTCTTCTGTACCGATGCAAAGACTGCGGCGATTGCTCGTTGCCCGATATAGCGTTCCTGTGCCCCGAATCTCAATGTGCCAAGAACCAGCGCAATGGTCCCTGCGGCGGAACAAGGGAGGGAAGGTGCGAAGTCGATGGTTTTGGAGAGTGTATCTGGCTCCGTGCTTACGAACGACTGAAATCGGACGGGAAGGAAGAGAAGCTGCTGGCACACGCGCCCGTCGTGCAGGATCAGAGGCTGCGAGGGACGTCCTCGTGGGCGAACAACTGGCTGGGGCAAGATCACTCCGGAAAGAGCAAATCATAAATCGACAATCTGAAATCGAAAATAGGAAATCCTTTGATGTCTGACAAAAAACTTCACACCATCGGCGATCTCATTAATAACGCATACGGCCGTGCCCGAAAGGCCTTCCGCGAGCGCGACCTGAAAGGTTATCAGAACCTTGCCCGGTCACAAACGGAATTGGGAGTGGATTATCTGGATGTTAACCTTGACGGGACCCAGCAGATACAGGTGAGACCGAAGGAGATGCTCGAGTTTTTACCTGAAGTCATCCCGGCTCTTCAGGAGGCATCCCCGCTTCCGCTCTGCATTGATAACCCCTCGATGGAATACCATAAAGTCGCTCTAAGGTATTACGACCGCTCAAAAGGAAGGGCAATTGTTGACTCCATCGCTGCTTCCCGGGAGCACCTCGACGAGATGATCGAGCTTGTGAAAGAGTACGACACAATGGTGGTGGTAATGGCCTCCGAGCGGTTTGTCGAAGGCGGAACGGCGCAATGCCTGAATCCTGAGGATGTCCATGAGGCCGCAAAGCACTTTGTCGAGCTTCTTGCGAAGAAGGCAGGAAGGACCAATGACCAGATCATCATCGATCCGGGACTTGCCCCTATTGGGGCGGACACGTACGGATTGGTCAATATCGGGTTGGATGCGATGCGGCTGATTCGAAAAGACCCGGACCTCCGGGGCGTTCACATCACAGTGGGGCTTTCTAATTTCGCCTGGGGGACTCCGAAGCACATACGACATGAATTAGAGAAAGCCTATCTTACCATCGCCTCGGAAGCCGGCCTCGATTTTCCGATTGTCAATCCAGAATCGGCCCTCGAACCGTTGCCCGCGAATCATGAGATGGTCGGTTTGCTGAGGCATGCTCTGGATCAGGGGAGGGTTGCAGAAGGAGAGAGCAAAGAAACTGCCGGATTTCGACAGGCGGAGGCAGTAATGGGAATCTGGAGCGGGATGGATGCTGGAACAGAATAGAACACGGAAGAAACACTGAAGGAAACGGAAAAGGCACGGATTACGGTCCGTGCAGATACGTTTGTTTTCTGCTCTTTCCGTGTTCCATGTTTCATCCCACAAGACTAATTCGAAACAAAGATCTCCGAATCTGTGATCTTCAGTTCAACTCCCGCCGCTTTCGCAGCCTCCTGAAGCGCCGTGTTCAACATGACAGTCGGATCTGAGCTCACATCCAGACGCCTCATGAGCCCTTCTCCTTTCTTCGTACCCACTGTCAGCGTTATCTTCAATCCCTTCCGTTTGCATGAAACCCGAACGTCATTTTCTATCTTCGTGTTCATCGGCTTGATGAACGCGTCGATATAGTGTACCCCGATTCCCGATTTGTCGGGGGTCGTTGGGGGAAGCTTCTCCTTTGCTACCTGGTTGATGTCGCAAAGCTTGGTCATTGTGGTCTTCTCTCTCCTTGAACAGTAAAAGTGCGTTGAACCCTGCTTAGGTCCTCAAGCCGGGGGAGGTGTTTCCTGAAAGGGGCTCTCCGATATTGACACGGTTGAAATGAGCAACTCTGGCAAGGAACCAGGGAACTCAGTCGCTGAACCTGATCCACGTTCCGCGTGACTCCAAAAACCCCCAGAAGCGACTTCTTGGGACGAAGCATGCCGCTCTCAAGAGCCTCAAGCTTGCCGGGAATCGCACCAGTTCCGAGCAGGATATCCAGAAGTTTCCCCTGCTCCGAGATTTCCCATCCCGGAT
>DATDRF010000267.1:0-20577 GCA_035291905.1 Bacteroidota bacterium | reverse complement strand
AACGACCGCGCAATGCGGGAATCGGGACACGACACGAGCTACCGATTGTACAGCCGCTGTGCAAACCTGGTCACAGTTGACCTCAATTCCCTCCTTTTCAAAATCGAATCCGATATTGCCACGACGATCAGGAATGAATTTTCCGGAGCATTCACAACATCTGAGGGGACGATCGAAACGGTCGCACAATGGGAGCGTCGGGCACAGCGTCGCAGGGAACTGGTGGACTCGATCCTCTGGAATGAACAGCGTGGAATGTATTTCGACTATGATTTCATGCAAAAGCGCCAAACCGGATATGAGAGCGCCACGACGTTTTATCCCCTGTGGGCGGGATTAGCATCACCACATCAGGCTGAGTCGATTGTCAGGAATGCCTTGCCTCTTCTCGAAACGGCCGGCGGAATCAGCGGCTCGTCCGAAGATTCTCGCGGGCCTCTCAATGCAAATCGGAAAGCACGGCAATGGGATTATCCAAATGGCTGGGCCCCGCATCAAATGCTTGTCTGGGCCGGCTTGCTGAAATACGGGTATGGTGCCATCGGCAGGCGGCTTGCGTATCGCTGGCTCTATGCCCTTACGTTGAATGCGGTGAATTACAACGGTACCATCACGGAAAAACTTGATGTCGTGCGAAGGTCACATGATGTCTTCGCCGAGTATGGAAATGTCGGCACAGCATTCGCTTACATCACCCGCGAAGGATTCGGCTGGTCCAATGCCTCCTATCAGGTGGGACTTCGTATGATGACTCCGGAACTGCGGAGCAATCTGAATTCCTTGGTACCGCCGGAATGGATTGAAATACGATGAGACATTCCTGCTTGCTCTACGACCGGCCCGGTTGGTCGTGGACGGGTAGGCGCCGACTTCCCGGGTATGCGGGAACGAATGCGAATCGAAGTTGGAACTGGAGTACTTTGTGGTCAGGACTTTCGTCCTGACCGTTTTCATTAGTTGGCCAAAGCCCGGAGGGAAAAGAGAGGAATAATCACGCTGAACTGCTCTCCGTTGGATCGCTGCATCAGATAGTATCCTTCCATACTCCCTTCCATCGTCTCCAGAATGCAGTAGCTGTTGTACTCGTGGGAATGGCCGGGATTGATCACGGGCTGCTTCCCGATAACGCCCTCCCCCTCAACCTCCTCCGTTTTCCCGCTTGAGTGTTTGATGATCCAGTGACGCCGGAGAAGTTGAACGGAATCCGCGCCAAGATTTTCAATCCTGATAAAATAGGCAAATACGAACTTGCGGCTGAGCGCCTCGGATTGGCCGTCGAGATACACCGGACGAACTGTGACTTTGATGTCGTGAGTAACTGCCGCGTACGATGTCATGAACTTTCTCCCCTCGTTGCCGAAGATACCAGCCACTCACGGGCCTCCGCTTCGCTGCGAAACACCCTCGTCTCGGTCATCTGGGACCTCATTTCGGCAAAGGATTGGTAGACACGACTGAGTCCGAACGAAACATCATTCGGAGATATAATGACATTCTTCCCACCCTCCCGCGAGTGCAAATTCCGGGCTACGATGCTGGCAAGCGCCTCGATCTCTCCCGACTTGATGGCTGAAACATCGGCATGCGAGAAATCCCACAGCACATGGAGTGTGGGAGCCGACTCATAGAACTTCCTGATAACTTCTGTGATTTCGCTGATGGCGACCGCCCCGGTGCAACGATGGACGGTCATTTGCAGGGACGGTTCCAGGGAAGTCTGGATCATAGTGCCCTCAAAGATGGATGGGAGGATTCTCTTTTGAGCATCCAGGATATTGAGAGAGGTCCTGCTTCAACTGATCCAACACCTCTGATGTAGCACGGACAGAGAGGACGAATTGCAGCGGTGCCGGCGCAACCCGCTCCCTCTATCATAACCCTGTTACAAGTTAACGAAAAAAGAAGGTCTATAGCAAGAACGACGCGCATGAACATCCTGCCGCACAATGTCCGCACCCGGAAGTAAATCTCCTCAAGTTCTTCCTCTTGTGCTAATTCCTTGCTACCTTTTCTCCGAACCATGAAAAGCGCATACAAGATTCTGCCGCTGTTGCTCTCCCGCCACATCCCCGACGACCGATTGATCACGGACGATCTGCGAAGACTGGCTCACGGTACCGACGCAAGCTTCTATCGGTTGATCCCCGAGCTCGTTGTACAGGTGGAACGTGAGGAAGAAGTCGTTGCCCTGCTCAGGACGGCCGGGGAGTCTCGTTTGCCGGTCACATTCCGCGCCGCCGGGACAAGCCTCTCCGGCCAGGCAGTTTCCGATTCGATCCTCGCCGTCCTCGGGCGGACATGGAAGAATTTTGCGATTCATGACAACGGCGCTTCGATTTCGCTTCAACCCGGGATCATCGGGTCAAGGGCAAACAGCCTTCTTGCACCTTTTGGCCGAAAGATCGGCCCCGATCCTGCGTCGATCAATGCGGCCATGATTGGCGGTATTGTGGCAAACAATGCAAGCGGAATGTGTTGCGGAACCGCCCAGAACAGCTACAACACGCTTCAGAGCATGCGTCTCATCTTCAGCGACGGGACGTTGCTCGACACGGCAGACAAATCAAGCAAAGGACGATTCCTTGAGCTCCGCCGGGATCTGGTCTCAAGAATCACAGCTCTCGCAGCACGCGTAAGATCGGATCGCGCTCTGGCGGATCGTATCAGGGGCAAATACAAAATGAAGAACACGACCGGGTACAGCCTCAATGCCCTGGTCGATTACGACGACCCGATCGAGATCATTCAGCATCTCATGGTCGGCTCCGAGGGGACTCTCGGCTTCCTCGCCGAGGTGACTCTGCGGACAGTCCCCGACCTGCCCCACAAAGCCAGTGCGTTGATGCTTTTTCCGAATATCGACGCCGCCTGTGCTTCGGTGGAACTTCTCAGAAGTTCGGCTCCTGTAGATGCTGTGGAACTCATGGACCGCGCCTCGCTCCGATCGGTGGAGACGAAAGAGGGAATGCCGGCATATCTCAAAGACCTCGATGCACAGGTTGCCTCCCTTCTGGTGGAAACCCGTTCGGAAAATGCCGCGAGCCTGAAAAGCAACATAAGCCGCATCCATGAGACCCTCCGATCGGTCTCTACCGTTCTTCCGATTTCGTTCACAGACGACCCGGCAGAGTTCGGACGCCTTTGGAATATCCGCAAAGGCCTCTTCCCCGCTGTAGGTGCGATGAGACAGACAGGAACAACGGTCATCATCGAAGACGTGGCGTTTGCAGTTCCGGCTTTGGCCAGGGCAACGCTTGACCTCCAAAAGCTTTTCAAGAAACACGGCTATGAAGATGCGATTATCTTCGGCCATGCCCGCGACGGAAATCTCCATTTTGTGTTCAAGCAGGATTTCAATTCAGCGCCGGAGGTTGACAGGTACAAAAGATTCATGGACGATCTGACGACCATGGTGGTGAAGCAATACGACGGATCGCTGAAGGCTGAACACGGGACGGGCCGCAACATCTCGCCGTTTGTCGAATTGGAATGGGGAACGGAAGCCTACGGGCTGATGAAGGAGATCAAGGCGATATTCGATCCGGACAACATTCTGAATCCCGGCGTGATCCTCAACCCCGATCCCCTTGCCCATCTCAGGAATCTGAAACCGCTTCCTCCGGCCGATCCCATAGTCGATAAGTGCATCGAGTGCGGATTCTGTGAAACGCACTGTCCCTCGAAGGACCTCACGCTGACCCCGCGCCAACGCATTGCCGTCTTCAGGGAAATGAAGCGTCTTGAAATGACAAGGGAAGACAACGGAAGGCTGGGCAGGATCAGGAGGGACTACGACTACTACGGAGACCAGACTTGCGCCACGGACGGCCTGTGCGCCCTTGCATGCCCCGTGAATATCAATACAGGCGAGCTCGTCAAAGAAATACGCTCAAAGGAGCATGGAACCCTGGCAACGCGGCTGGCGGGATTCATCGCCGGTCACATGGCGTTGACAACATCGGGTGCAAGGTTCTTTCTCAATTTGCTCTTTGTTGTGCGGCAGGTTCTAGGCACGAGAGTCATGGAAGTTCTCGCAGGTGCGGTACACGGATTGACCGGGGGCATCCTGCCGCTTTGGAACAGGGAGATGCCGCGTGGGGCTCACCGCTTGCCAACACAGAGCGCAGGGGAACATGGTAAGCCCAAGGTGGTCTATTTCCCAACCTGCATCAACCGTACATTCGGGTCTGCTCCGGACTCCCCCGAGCCGTCGCTTGTCGCTGTTGTGCCGCGGCTTCTCAGGAAAGCGGGGTTTGAAGTTATTATCCCTGCAAACGCGGATGCACTTTGCTGCGGGATGGCATTTTCCAGCAAGGGATTCAAACAAGCGGGAATGACGAAGAGCAGAGAACTGGAGCAGGCACTGACCGCCGCCTCAGAGAACGGCCGGTACCCGATTGTCGTTGACATGAGTCCCTGCCTCCTTCGAATGAAAGAGACCTTTGGGCCTGCACTGAAAATCTATGATCAGATCGAATTTGCGCTCGAGTTTCTTGTCGACCGTCTCCCGATAAGGAAATTGCCCGAACCTGTCGTGATTCACGCTACCTGCAGTGCGATCAAGATGGGAATAAACGGAAAGCTCGTCGAGCTGGCAAAGAAATGCGCTGATTCGGTGATTGTTCCCGTTGAGATTGAGTGTTGCGGATGGGCTGGCGATCGGGGTTTCACGGTACCGGAGCTGAATCAGTCAGCCCTGGCAGAACTTCGTTCTCAGATTCCCGAAAACTGCAGGAAGGGTTACTCTACGAGCCGAACGTGTGAAATCGGCCTCTCACTCCACGGCGGCGTCAACTATCAATCTATCTTTTATCTGATAGACCAATGCTCAGGGAGAGGTTCCTGAGTCCCTCACTTCTTCTTTGAAGTCGATTTATCAAGCCCCCACCGTTTCAACTCATTGACCATCGCGTGATCCGTAAGATCGTACTGGATCGGAGTCACCGAAACGTACTTGTGCGATACTGCCCACTGGTCGACATCCTGTCCCTCATCCATCTCGACCAGCGCCCCCGTGAGCCAGTAATACTCCTTGTTCGCAGGATCCCGACGGGCGTCAAACGTATCATCCCACACGGATTTCCCCTGGCGCGTTATGCGAACCCCTTTGATGTCTTTCTCCTTCAGCGGAGGAATGTTCACATTCAACAATGTCCCTTTCGGGAGCCCGTGCCGGGCAACTAGCCGGACAATTTTAGCCGAAAATTTCGCCGCAAAGGAAAAATCGGCCGGCCGGAATGTGGTGAGTGAAACAGCGACCGACGGGATCCCCAGGATCGTCCCCTCCGTTGCAGCCGAAACCGTACCCGAATAGAGAACGCTGATGGCCGTGTTGGATCCGTGGTTGATGCCCGAGACCAGCACATCCGGTTTGCGCTTGAGAAGAGCCTTGACAGCCAGCTTCACCGCATCGGCCGGGGTTCCCTCGACCGCATAACCGAAGAACTTGCCGTCCTTCTGAAAGGGCTTTACGCGAAGCGGATGGTTCATCGTGATCGCATGTCCCACGGCGCTCTGCTGCCGGTCCGGTGCGACAACCGTAACCTCCCCTACAAGCTTCAACTCACTGACAAGCGCAGCAATGCCCTGAGCGTCAATGCCGTCATCATTGGAGACCAGAATCCGGAGTCTTTTCTTTTTTTGAACATTCATGAGAAGCGGAAAAACCGCCCCTCTAGTAGCTCTCGCTCTTTGAGGGGAATTTTCTTTCTTTGATATCTTTGACGTAGGACCCGACAGCCTTTCGAACTTCTTCGGCGAGGTTTGCATAGCGGCGGACAAAGCGGGGATGAAAATCTTCATAGAGTCCAAGCATGTCCGAAATAACCAGAATCTGGCCGTCGCAGCTTGGTCCTGCTCCTATCCCGATGGTCGGAACTTTGACTGAAGCCGTGACTTTGGCTGAAAGCGCTGCCGGGACCTTCTCCAGAACAATTGAGAACGCCCCTGCCTCTTCCAGTATCTTTGCATCCCTGAGAATCCGCTTCGCCTCTTCCGGTGTCGCCCCTCTCGGCTGATAACCACCGAACTTGTGTATTGATTGTGGCGTAAGGCCCAGATGGCCCATCACGGGTATTCCGGCACTCGTTGTCATTCTTACCATGTCGGCCACTCGTTCACCCCCCTCAACTTTCACGCCTCCTGCAGCCGTTTGTTTCATGATGCGCCCTGCGTTTCTGAATCCCTCCTCCGCATTGGCCTGATAAGTCATGAAGGGCATGTCCACAATCACCATCGCCCGATTCACTCCGCGGACAACGGTCTTCGCATGATAGATCATCTCGTCCAGTGTTACCGGAAGGGTCGTCTCCTGTCCCTGAAAAACCATTCCGAGCGAGTCGCCGACAAGAATAATGTCGACGCCCGCCTGATCGACCAGCTTCGCAGTGAGAAAATCGTAGGCCGTCAAACAGGCGATCCGTTTCGAATCCCGTTTCATCGCCACGACGGTCTTCGTCGTCACCCTTTTTGCATCGTCAGGTTTTTGATTCGACATGAAGGTACTCCGCTGAATGTGTGGAGGACTTTGAATCGAAATCGACATTCCAAACTTCTTCAAATCCCGTGCGAACTGCAGAAGCGACATCCTCGAAAGAAACGGCCGTCCCAAGAACCTCCCGAAGGTCGGTCGTGCGCGACGTGAGCTGTTCGGACAAATACTCCCGTTGATCAGGGGTCAGGACAAGGAAGTCAACGAGGCGCCGGTGTTCGGGACCCAGAAGGATCGAGCCATGCTGAAGGACGATTTCCCCGCCCTTGGCTGCGGCATACCGACGCTGCGCGCTTCCCACGAGTTTCTTTCCTCCAACCATGATTTCATTCCTTGCCGAGCTTACAAAACATGCAGCTGCTTCGACCTTCCGATAGAGACTGGGGAAATGCGGCTGGGAACGTTCCAGCGACGCATCGACGCCAAGAGTTTGAAGTCCTGCAACAAGCGCGAGACTGATCTTGTTGTAGATGGACGGGATGTTGGCCCCCTCTGCATGCATGACGACACTGTACGTCAGCTCATTCTCGTGAAGGATTCCCCTCCCGCCCGTTGGACGCCGAACCACGTCGATTCCCGCTGCCTCAACCCTGTCCATCCGGATTTCGTCCCATGACTGGTTCCACCCCAGTGAAATGGCGGGAGGATTCCAGCCGTACACGCGAACAGTGGAGACTTTGCCACCCGAAGCTGCTTTCCGGGCGAGATCAACGTCAAAATCCATGTTCCGTGAACCGCTTGAGAATCCCGTATGGAGGAACTGCCAGGTCGTCGTCATGCTAGTTCTTCAGCTGTGCCAGGCCGGGGATTATTCCGCGCTTGCTGTCTGCAATGAACGAGAGAACCTTCTCAACCTCCTTCGTCCGCTCAACCTCTTCTTTGATTCTTGCGACTGCTTGCGAAACGTTGAGGCCTGACTTATAGAGAAGCCGATAAGCTTGATCCAGTGCGGCAATGGCCTTGTCATTGAAGCCCCTTCGCCGAAGGCCGATGATGTTCAGGCGTTCGAAGGACAAGGGATCTGACCCGGCGAGGATATAGGGAGGAACGTCTTTCGATACGCGGAATCCGCCGCCAATCATCGCGTGTTCTCCTACATGGACGAACTGATGAATAGGTGTAAGCCCTCCCACAATAACCCAGTCTCCGAAAACGACATGCCCGCCCAGCGCGACGCAGTTGGCCAGGATGACGTTGTTCCCGATTTGGCAATCGTGAGCTACATGCGAATAAGCCATGAAGAGGCAATTCTTGCCGATACGCGTCACTCCACTCTCCGTGGTGGCCCTGCTGAGAGTCACGAACTCGCGGACGACCGTGTTGTCTCCCACTTCAAGGTAGGTTGTCTCCCCCGCATACTTCATATCCTGGGGCGGCCCGGCAATGGCTGCCCCGTGATGAATCTTGCATTCCCGGCCTATCCGGGCACCGTTGCTGATCGCGACATTCGAGCCGATCCACGTCCCGTCACCGATGTGAACATCGTCCTCAACAACAGAAAAAGGACCGATGGTGACGTTCGCACCCAGCTGCGCTTTCGGACTCACCACTGCGCGGGAATCAATTTTGGCGCTCATAGAATACCGGATGTTTTTGGTGAAAGGGGGTGCTACACTCCTGTCTGAGCCGGCGTCCGATCAACGATCATCGCTGTGAATTCACCCTCAGCAACCACGTCTCCGTCGACAATGGCTTTCCCCTTCACCAGAATCACCTTGCTCCTGCGGCTCACCAACTCCACGTTGAGGAATAACTGATCCCCGGGTACGACGGTCTTTCGGAATTTCACATTGTTCATCGCCATGAAGTACACAAGCTTGTTTCCCGGATTTTCGGTTCCGTTCAAGAGTAACACGCCTCCCGCCTGCGCCAGAGCCTCCATGATCAGCACGCCCGGCATCACCGGGGCGCCGGGAAAATGTCCCTGGAAGAAATGCTCATTGAATGTTACGCTCTTCACCCCGACGACTCGTTTATCAAGCTCGAAATCGACGATCTTGTCGACAAGGAGGAAGGGATACCGGTGAGGCAGTATCCGTTGGATGGCATTCGTGTCGAATACGATCCCCTCTTTCTTTTCGTGCTGATACCTGCGAACCAGCTTTCTCTGCTGATAGAGCTTTCTGACTTTTCTCGCAAACTCGATGTTGCTCGCGTGGCCCGGTCTGGCGGCAAGGATCTGCGCTTTCAACGGCGTTCCAATCAAAGCCAGGTCGCCGATGAGGTCGAGAAGCTTGTGCCGCGCCGGCTCATTACGGTAGTGCAGCTTCTTGTTGTTGAGCGTCTTCGTGCTTCCGAGAATGACGGAATGGTCGATACCCAGCTTGTGAGCAAGCGCCTTGAGCTTGGGGTCGTCGATATTGCGATCGACTATCACGATCGCGTTATCCATATTACCCCCTTTAATCAGCCCCTGCTCGCGCAGTTGTTCCACTTCATGCAAAAAACAAAACGTCCTTGCGGACGAAAACTCGCTCACGAATTCCTTTTCAAGATTGAACATGCCGGTGTGCTGACTTCCGAGGGCCGGATTATTGTAATCAATGACAACCGAAATCCGGAAATCATCGGTGGGCAATGCCACAATGTCGACCCCTTTTTCTTCATTCTGGTAGTGAATCGTCTGGTCGATGATCAGGTAGTCTTTCGGCGCCTCCTGGTCCTCGAAACCCGCCTCTGTCAGCATATCGACAAACGGCTTGGCGCTTCCATCCGCAATAGGAGGTTCGATGTTATCCAGCTCGACAATGAGATTGTCGATTTGAAGTCCCACAATGGCTGCCAACACGTGCTCGGTCGTGTGCACGCGGGCATCGCCGACGGCAAGCGTTGTTCCGCGCTCAACATCAACAACGTGATCGACATCGGCCGGAATCTCGGGAGATCCCCCCAAATCCACGCGCCGAAATCGGATGCCGTAGTCTTCCGGCGCCGGTTTGAATGTCATGGTGGTCGTCACACCGGTGTGCAATCCGACACCGTGCATCGAGACGTGCTTCTTGATTGTTCGCTGATGTACCAGCATGACTTCCTCAGATTATGATTTTGTCAGCTTCTTCAACAGGCTATCGACCTTCTGCCGCAACTCCCTTACCTCCAGAGCAAGTTCGGGGAGCGATCGAATGACCGCTTCGATCCTCATCGCCTTACTCCTCTCCTTTATCGGCGTGCCGAAAAAGGTCTTTCCAGGCTCTTTGATCGATTTTGGAATTCCCGATTGCGCATAGATGATGGTCTTGTCGGCAACTTCAAGATGTCCGGCAAACCCCACCTGCCCGCCCACCATGACATTCTTCCCGATCTTCGTGCTTCCGCTTATTCCTGACAGGGCCGCGATCACCGTGTTCTCGCCAATGACAACATTGTGCGCCACCTGAATCAGGTTATCGAGCTTGACGCCCCTCTCGATACGGGTTTCGCCCATCGTCGCCCGGTCGATCGAGCAGTTGGACCCGATCTCAACGTCGTCTCCGACGACGACAATCCCCAGTTGCGGTATCTTCTCGTACGTCCCGTCGGGCTTCGGAGCAAAGCCAAATCCGTCACTGCCGATGACCGTACCCGAATGAATTGTCACCCGGTTCCCAATCCTGCATTGATGATAAAGCGTGACGTTCGGATAAAACAGACATTCTCTACCGATTTCTGCCTGCATCCCCACAACACACCCTTCAGCAATTCGAGTCCCGTCACCGATGATAACGCCGTCGCCGACAACGACGCAGGCTCCAAGATCGACATTCTTCCCGATCTTCGCCGCGGGTGAGACAACTGCAGTCGGATGAACTCCGGTGGGAAACGCGTCCAAAGCGGGTGTCAGGCGCTTCAGGACCTTGAGAAACGCGAGGTAGGGATCGTCGACTCTGACCAGCGCAGGAATACGCCCGGAAGTTTTCGCCTGGTCGAATTTCCGCGACACGAGAATCGCGGAAGCCTTTGTGAGAACAAGGTACTTCTCATACTTGGGATTGGCCAGGAAGGTGAGATCGCCCGGACCCGCCTCTTCAAGCTTTGCCACACGTAAGATCTCAACGGTTCCCTTTCCAACAACCTCTCCGTTGAGCCAGGCGGCAATTTCAGAGACGGTCATGAAGAATCAGTTCGCTTTCGGCGATGTGGGCGCTAATGTTGCGTTAAGCTTTTGGAGGACCTTCGTGGTCAGATCATGCTTTTCGTTCGCGTACATCATCAGAATCTCGCCGCTCTTGTCCAGAACATAGTCGTAGCCCTCTTCTGTCGCAACGTCCTGAATGGCTTTGAAGACCCGATCCTGAACCGGCTTCATGAGGTCGTTCTGTTTTTGAAACAGCTCGCCGCTTTGGCCGAATTTCTGGCTCCGGTAGTCCGCGATGCGCTGATCCAGATCCCTCAAATCACGCTCCGCCTCTGCCCGCCGTGCATCGGTCATGATCAGTTTCTTCTGATTGTAGTCATCGAACTTCTTCTGCCAGTCCTGTTGCATCTTGTTCAACTCGCCTTGCCACTCGACAACCAGCGCATCCAGCTGCTTCTGCGCATCCTGGGCGTCAGGCAATTGTTTCATGATCGCATCAGTACTGACATGTCCGATCTTTTGCTGGGCCGTCGCACTACCGGCCAGCAACATCATCGAAACCATGCACATCAGAAAATTCTTCATGCTTGTTCCTCTTCGGCTTACCATCCGGAACATATTTACGCTGAGGCCCTCACTTCTTGCTGGACTCTCCCCGCTTCAACCGATCAAGAACCTTGTAGGTCAGATCGAATTTGGAGTCTGCATAAAGCAGCAGGATGTCGTTAGCCTTGTCGAATACGAAACTGAAGCCCTCCTCCTTGGCCACCGTTTCGATGGCTCTGAGAATCTTTTCCCGAATCGGGGCAAGCTTCTTGTCGCGCAGTTGCTGTGCCTCGCCGTTTTGCCCGAATTTCTGTGCCTGAAAATCGCGGGCCCTTTGCTGAAGGTCGGCAAGCTCTTTCTGCTTCGATTCCTTTGCAGATGCCGCCATGACCGCCTCTTTCTTCTGATACTCCTCAACGCCCTTCTGTAAATCCTCCGACATCTTCTGCAGCTCATCCTGCCACTGTTTGAAAACACCCTCCAGCTCCTTCTGTGCAACCTGCGCCTCGGGCAAATCGTTGATGATCTTCTCTGAATCCACGTACGAGAGACGCGGTGCCTGGGCAAAGGCAACGGTTGCTGCAAATGCCATACACATCAGGACGAGAACAGCGCTGAATGATTTCTTGGTCACGAGAACCTCACTTGTTGATGAATGTTAATTTCTGATTTCTGACTTCTGATCTCTGACTTCTGATTTCTGACTTGTCTAAAAACTTCTGCCAAACTGGAAATGGAACTTCCATCCTGCCGGAATGTCTCCGTGGAACAACCCGTCAAAACCGTGACCGTAATCGAATCCTATGAGCCCGATCGGGTTGATCAGAAGACGTACACCGATACCCGCAGATCTCTTCAGGTCCATCGGATTCATGACTTTCGGTTCGGCCCACACATTGCCCGCCTCGGCAAATCCAAGTATGTAGATCGGAATCGGGTTCATTGCCAGCGCAAACCGGAGTTCGGCGGAGTGTTTGATCATGCCGCGGCCACCGATGATCCCTCCCCTCGAGGTGAGCGACGCTGTTCTTCGGGGTCCAACACTTCTGTCATCATACCCCCGAAGAGGAGTGGTCGAGAATTGCCCAAGACCCGTTCCACCCATGTAGAAGTAATCCTGAATGGGGATGAACGATGTCTTGTCGAAGCCAAAGAGAAACCCGAAGACCGTCGAAAGATTCAGGGCAACGCGGCTGCTGTTGAGAATGGGAACGTACCAATCCGCGCTGAAAACGTGCTTGTGATACTTCGCCGTTCCGGGCAGAAAAGGGCCGCCTGAAATTTCAGTGAGCAACGAAAGGTTCGAACCGCTCGTCGGGAATATAGGGCTGTCCGTGCTGTTCCTGCTGAGCACCTGAGACACACCGACCTGAGTCGACGTCCCCGACGCATAGAAATCACCCCCGGCGTTCACCTCGTTGCTCTGGTATCGGATCGTCCAGTCGCCGCGGAAGAGGTTGTCCGGCCATCGGAGTCTTCGGCCAACCCGCAACGATGCACCCGTAATCCGATAGTCATAATCGAAATAAATCACCCGAGTGTCAAACAGGCTGATTCCAAACAGCGTTGGCGTGTCAAACATCCACGGCTCGGTAAACCCGATGGTGAATGTCCGGTAGCGGTTTGCCTCTCCGAATTGCCAGTCGAAGTTGAGAACTTGACCGGCTCCGCCCTGGAGCGGGCGGGAAATCGAAAAGTTGTTGAACGTAAGGCCCAGTCCGCCGTTGAATCCAAACGCCCCGCTGTAGCCCACCGACATATTGAATGTGTCGCTGGATTTCTCATCTACCGTGTATTCGATGTCAACGGTATTGTTCTCCGGATGTATTCTCGTGTCGGGCCGTATTTTTTCGGGATTGAAGTAGTTCAGCTGTGCCAGCTGACGAACGCTTGAAATGATTGCCTGGCGGCTAAAGTAATCCCCGGGCCTCGTGTAAAGTTCGCGCCGAACCACTTTTTCATAGGTCTTCCCGTTTCCTGTGATCAGGACGCGGCCGATACGAAACTTGTCCCGCTCCCGGATCCTGATAATGATATCCAAACTATCCTCGCCCACGCGAACCTCTTCCGGCTCCGCCTGAAAAAGGAGATACCCGGTATCATAGTACAGTGAGGCGACGTCCGCTTCATCCTCATTCCTGAACAGGTTCTTCTCGAATTTCTCCTTGTCGTAAACGTCCCCCTGCTGAAATCCCAGCCTCAGGTTGAGAATTTGTGATGTGTAGACCGTGTTCCCCTGCCAGATCACATTCCTCACTTTGTACTGGGGTCCTTCGAATACATAGACGTCGACCGTCAGATAGCGTTTTTCGTCGTCGTACGCGAGCGTATCTTTGAGAATCTCGGCGTCGCGGAAACCGTTCTTGCGGTAATACTCGATAAGAAGCTGCTTGTCTTTTTCGTATTCCTTCGGCTTGAATTTCCTGCTTACCCAGAACTGCCACCAAGGCGGATCATTGGTTTCCTTGAATGCCCCCCGAAGATCGCCATCGTCGAAATGCGAATTGCCGAAGAAATTGATCGAGCCGACCTTCACCACCGAGCCTTCATCAATTGCCACAACAAGATTGACACGACGAGAGCTCGTGTCTTCACTTGCCGTCAATTTGGTGTCGATCCTGGCATTCAGGTAGCCCTCTTTCTCGTATTCCATTTTGAGCAGAAGCTTGATCGTCGAGAGCTCCTGCGGGCTGACCAATTGACCTTTCGTGAGGTTTATCTTTTTCTGAATGTCTTCCGTGCTCAATTCATCGTTGCCGGTGATCTCAATCGACTCCAAACGCGGATTCTCTTTGACGCGAATGAGAAGGTATACACCGTTCTCAACGCGGTTTTCGATCAGAATCTGAACATCCGAGAACAGTTTCAGTTGATAAAGCCGGTGAATGGCCGTGGAGGTCTCTCCTCCGGGCACGGAGATTTCTCCTCCGACTTTGAGGCCCGTATTGGCGATAACTGCCTGCGGATCCGCGGATGTCTGACCCTCAACGGAGATACCGAGGATTTGGTAAACCTCCGGTCGTTGCTGGGCATACAGGGATGGGAGGGAAAAAATCAGGACTGCGAGAGCGACCCTACAATTTCGCAACACTTTTGAGAAACCTTTCCACATATTCCAATCGACCCCCCTGCGACTTCTGAAGTTGTTCGCTGACCATTCCGAAACGCCGTTCTCTCTTCTGGAATTCTGAGATGGCGGCGTAGAGATTCTTGCGGCGAAAAGCGGGCCAGTACTCTTCAGAAATGTAGAGCTCGGTGTAGGCGAGTTGCCATAAAAGAAAATTGCTGATTCGCAGCTCCCCGCTCGTTCGGACAAGAAGATCGGGGTCCGGAAAGTCCTTTGTTGCCAGATACCGCGAAACCGTTTCCTCACTGATATCCTCCCGTCTCAAAGCCCCTGACCGAAGATCGTCGGCTATATGCTTGATCGCATTGGTGAGATCCCAACGCCCGCTGTAGCTCAATGCGAGAATCAGGGTCAAGCCGGAATTCTGTTGCATCAGCTTGACGGCATCAAAAAGCTCGTCCTGAACATCCTGCGGAAGCTGAGCGATCTCTCCGACTGCCTTCAACTGCACTTCATTTTGATGCAACCGGTCCCTCTCATCCCGGAGGGCTTTCAATAATAGACGCATGAGAAGCGAAACTTCTTCCCGCGGCCTCTTCCAGTTCTCGGTGGAGAAAGCGTAGAGCGTCAGATACTTGACGCCCAGCTGACCGCAGGCTTCAACAATATCCCGGACGGAGTTAACCCCTTCGTGATGACCGGCGATACGTGGCATCCCCCTCTTTTTCGCCCATCGGCCATTCCCATCCATAATGATGGCAATGTGTTGCGGGATCTCGCCCCCTTCAATCAGGCGATCTTGCAGCTTCTTATCGTGTCCGGTGGCTTTTTCTAAAGGCACTTGTTTCTCGGGCGTTTTTTCAAGGGTAAGACAAAATTTATACTTTTTTGGTTTGAAAGTCAAAGAAAAGAGTGAGATGAACGGCCTTTCTCCTTTGCTGACAAGGAGATTTGCCGTTTGGTGTGCGTTGACCCCGTTTCTTGACTGCCCCTTCTAATTTGGTTATATTGATCTAGAAACTTTTCCCAATCTGACTTGGTTATAGTGGGGGAAATTCGTCCCCTTCATCGTTCCAAACCCATCAGCGAGAGGCATAATGGAAGGAAATTTTTCGAATCGTGTGCAGGATGTGATTCGGCTGAGCCGTGAGGAAGCCCTCCGGCTTGGGCACGACTATATCGGAACCGAGCATCTCCTTCTTGGAATCATACGCGAAGGAGAAGGGATAGCCGTCAAGATCCTCCGGAACCTCGGCGTCGATCTGTACAAGCTCAAAAAGGCGATCGAGGACACAGTCCGCACTTCGGGCGGGACCCTTACCATCGGCAATATCCCTCTGACCAAGCAGGCTGAGAAGGTTCTTAAGATCACATACCTGGAAGCGAAGCTCTACAAGTCGGATGTCATCGGAACGGAGCATCTCCTTCTCTCCCTTTTGCGTGACGACGACAATATCGCCGCTCAAATACTGCATCAATTCAATGTCCACTATGACGTGGTCCGAAACGAGCTGGACAATATCATTTCGGGCAAGCCCTCGACACCCCCGGCGCAGCACACAGCGGAGAAAAAGACCGACAAATCGAAGACTCCGGTTTTGGACAACTTTGGCCGTGATTTAACCAAACTTGCCATGGAAGACAAGCTCGACCCCATCGTCGGACGCGAAAAAGAGATAGAACGCGTGGCCCAGGTGCTGAGCAGAAGAAAGAAGAACAACCCCGTTCTGATCGGCGAGCCCGGAGTGGGAAAATCGGCCATCGCCGAAGGCCTTGCGCTTCGCATCACCCAGAAGAAGGTCTCACGGGTCTTGCACGACAAGCGCGTCGTTACCCTGGATCTCGCCGCCCTTGTGGCGGGAACCAAGTATCGGGGACAGTTCGAAGAGCGGATGAAAGCCGTGATGAATGAGCTGGAAAAGGCCAAGGATGTCATTCTCTTTATCGACGAGCTTCACACGATCGTCGGTGCGGGCGGTGCCAGCGGCTCCCTCGACGCATCCAACATGTTCAAACCCGCCCTGGCCCGCGGCGATCTGCAGTGCATCGGTGCGACGACGCTCGACGAGTATCGCCAGTATATTGAAAAAGACGGCGCACTCGACAGAAGGTTCCAGAAAATCATGGTCGATCCGACCACGGTGGATGAGACCATCCAGATTCTGCAGAATATCAAGGAAAACTACGAGAATCACCACGGCGTCCGCTATTCCGCCGAAGCGGTTGATGCGGCCGTACGCCTGAGCGATCGCTACATTACGGATCGGTATCTACCCGACAAGGCGATCGATGTCATGGACGAAGCCGGATCACGGGTGCACCTGGCCAATATCGTCGTACCCAAGGAGATTCTGCACCTCGAAGAAGAAATCGAGAAGATCAAGCAGTCAAAGAATCAGGTTGTCAAGAATCAGAACTTCGAAGAGGCGGCGCGGCTGAGAGACCTTGAGAAGAAACTTCTGAGCGACCTTGAAATTGCCAAGCGCGAATGGGAGTTGAAGGCCCAAGACACGGTGTACGAGGTAACGGATGATGATTGTGCTTCGGTCGTTGCCATGATGACCGGCATACCAGTTCAGAAGGTCGCGCAAAGCGAATCCGAAAAACTCCTCAAGATGGTTGACATCCTGAAGACCGTCATTGTCGGCCAGGACGAAGCAATAGAGAAGCTCACAAAAGCGATCCGCAGGACCCGAGCCGGACTGAAAGATCCAAAGAGGCCGATCGGATCGTTCATTCTCCTCGGGCCCACGGGCGTGGGAAAAACCGAGCTGGCAAAAGCACTTGCCCGCTATCTCTTTGATTCAGAAGAGGCCCTGATTCGCATCGACATGAGCGAGTATATGGAGAAATTCTCCGTCTCCCGCCTTGTCGGAGCGCCCCCGGGCTACGTCGGATATGAGGAAGGCGGACAGCTTACGGAAAAGGTGAGACGGAAGCCATACTCGGTTGTCCTTCTCGACGAGATTGAAAAGGCCCACCCGGATGTTTTCAACATTCTTCTCCAGGTGCTCGACGACGGCCTCCTGACCGACAGCTTAGGCAGGCGCGTCGACTTCAAAAACACGATCCTGATCATGACCTCCAACATCGGCTCGAGGGACATCAAGTTTGCGGGCTCCTTCGGGTTCGGTACTCAATCGACGAAAGACAAGTACCAGACGATGAAAGGAAGCATTGAAGACGCCCTGAAGAGGGTGTTCAATCCGGAATTCCTGAACCGTGTCGACGAAACAATCGTATTCCACAGCCTCGAACGGGAAGACATCGTCAAGATTATCGACATCGCTGCCAAGGACCTCATCGATCGAATGGGAACGATGGGAATCACGATCGAACTCATGAAAGCTGCAAAGGAATTCCTGGCGGACAAGGGATACGACCCTGCCTTCGGCGCCCGTCCTCTCAGAAGAGCAGTCCAGAAATATGTCGAGGATCCGCTGGCAGAGGAGATTCTGAAGGGAACATTTGCCTCGGGCAGCAAGGTGAAGGTGAGTTTCAGCAAGAAGTCGGAAGAGCTGAAGTTCGTCGACTCCTCAAAAGACAAGGGCGGCGACGAGCTGAAAGAGCAGGACGAAGAAGTGGCCGACGTTTCCTGAGCGGAGGATGGAACAGTCGAAGAAAACCCCCCGGTCGATATCGATCGGGGGGTTTTTGTTGCGCGGCTAATGGGACACTGATCTTCATCGAAATAGACAGAAAAAGAACGGATTGTTGTATCCGTGTCATTTCCGTTTCTTCTATTTCCAGAACACGGGAACAAGAATCATGCGAGCAACTCTCCCCCTTTTTGCAAAGGGGGAGACAAGGAGAATCAAAGGGTTTGGTAGCCTGCTACATGTTGCCTTAAAACAACAATCCCCCGACTTTTGGCCGGGGGATTGAACGCCCGAGAGAATTCTCTCGTCAGACTTTCACGACATTGGCAGCCTGAAGTCCTTTTGGTCCCTGCTGCACTTCGAACTCGACGGTGTCGCCCTCGTTCAAGCTCTTGTAGCCATCACCCACGATCGCTTTGAAGTGGACGAACACATCTTCTCCACCCTGACGCTGGATGAAGCCGTACCCTTTTGCAGCGTTGAACCATTTGACGGTTCCGCGTTCCATTGGGATTGCTCCTTGAAACTTGTTATACATACGTACAGCCTGCTGGCCTTTGAACAGATGCTGCCATTCGGTCTACGACTCTAACGAGTCGTAAGGCTCGTAGAGCAGAAAGCCTTGTTTGCAAGCGTCCGAATTCCCGCGTACGCGGGAACAAACTTCAAGGGGCTTCAAACAATCCCGGTGAACGGGTCCATCAGACATCAGGCAACGACGGTGTACTGTTAATTGCAGTTGGAAAATACTCATCCTTATGCAAAAAAGCAAGACGACTCGCTTTCATGCCATCGGATCACGTCCGTTGAAACGGACGCGGGTGAAACGGCGTCCGGATCAAGAAATGGTTCCACCTAAAACAAGTGCTGATTATATCCTCTTCTACAAACCTTTCGGCGTCTTGTCGCAATTCACCTCGTCTGAAGAACGACCGTGTCTTAAGGACTTTGGACCGTTCCCCCGGGACGTGTACCCCGTCGGGCGGCTGGACCAGGATAGCGAGGGTTTGCTGCTCCTCACAAACGACACGGACATCAACCATCGGCTGACGGATCCGCGGTTCGAACACGAAAAAACCTATCTTGTGCAGGTGGAGGGTGTACCAACGGAAGACTCGATCATGGCGCTCCGGAACGGCGTCCTCGTCCAGGGCCGCAAGACTCTTCCGGCAAAGGTGACCCCCCTCCAATCTCCCCCTTCGCTCCCCCCACGCGGTGTTCCGATCCGGGTGAGGAAGACCATTCCCACCTCCTGGCTCGAGATGACCCTTCGGGAAGGAAGGAATAGACAGATCCGTAAAATGACGGCAGCGGTTGGGTTTCCGACTCTTCGGCTCGTTCGCATACGCATCGCAAGCCTCACAACGGGAAAACTCGGCCCGGGAGAATATCGGAACCTCACACTGCCGGAGATTTCCGCCTTGCGGGAACTGGTGATCTGAATACCGGAGGGCAAAAAAGCGACCCCGGCACACCTTGGATGCACCGGGGTCAGGGAGGCTGTCATAGATCCGCCGAGTGAACGGCAGACCCATTATCCATAACGTAATGGCGCAGCGAGAGGTTCCCGGATCACTCTCCGATAACCGCTCCTTCGCCCTCAATTCGGATCACGGTCTTTGGACCGGTAATCGACGCAGGATCAAATTTCTTCCCCTGTTCCTGCGCTTCGTGCTCTCCCTGTTTAATCAGATCTTCCTTTGACGTAATCTTGACCGAGACAACCCCCTCGGCCTTCACCTTCTTCCCTTTTACTTCCTTGGGGAATTCGATGACGCCGTCCTGAACCTTAAACTGCATTGCCTCCGTGGACGTCGTGTCCTTGATCTTGATCCAGCATCCCATCATCTGACATACCTCGTCGATTTCACCCTCGATCAGGATTCTTTTCCCCTCAAACTTCTGCGGGTTCTTCAGTATGTCCGCGATCGCCGTCTTTTCTTTGACGGTCAGGTCTTTTCCGTATTTCTTGCCGTCGCCCGCCAACGCACTCAACGTAAAAAGAAAGAGCACCGAGAAAAGAACCAGTTGACGAATCTTCATTCTTCATCCTTTCATTTAGAGATAGTGACTCCTCAAGTATAGGGAATATTACCTTCAATGTCGATTTTCATGGAAGAATTGGGGAAAAAATCTTTATCTTGGGTCGTTCGATTAAAACAGGATCGAGGAATCTGCATGGCCGAAACACTTACCGTTACCGACAACCGCACGGGTAAGAAATACGAAATTCCAATTGAATTCAACGCCATCCGGGCACTTGATTTGAGGCAGATCAAGACCGGGGAAGACGATGTTGGACTCGTTTCCTACGACCCGGCCTTCATGAACACTGCGTCCGTGAAGAGCCGCATTACCTACATCGACGGAGAGAAAGGGATCCTGCGATATCGAGGATACCCTATCGAACAACTCGCCGAGCATTCAACCTCATTCATGGAAGTGGCGTACCTCTTGTTGAGAGGCGAGCTTCCGGCAAAGAAGCAGCGAGAAGAATGGCGGAATCTGATCAGGACCCATACCTTTGTGCATGAGAACGTCAAGAAATTAATGGAACCATTCCCCTACGATGCTCACCCGATGGGAATGTTCATCAGCACCATCGCCGCTCTCACAACATTCTATCCCGAAGCAAAAAACATCTTTGATGCGGAAATTCGCCAGCGGCAGATAGTCCGTCTCATTGCCAAGGTTCCCACGATCGCCGCCTTCTCCTACCGTCACTCAAAGGGAATGCCCTACGTCTACCCCGACAATTCCTTCACCTACGCGGGCAATTTCCTCAATATGATGTTTCAGATGGGATCGACCGTCCATGAAC
>DATDRF010000266.1:0-2857 GCA_035291905.1 Bacteroidota bacterium | reverse complement strand
GATGGTCAGCCAGACGTTCTTTCCTCCCAATTTGTACTTCACGTACAACATGGAAGATTGGACATTCGGCCTCGGAGTTTTCGCACCCTACGGACTGGGAACAGAATGGGAAGCGACATGGGACGGGCGACATTCGGCCGTCAAGACCGAACTGCAGGCCCTCTACATCAATCCCTCCGTTGCCTATCGGATCAATGACCAATGGGCGGTCGGCGCGGGCTTCAGCTACATCACCGGTACAGCGACGCTGAACCGCAAGATCCGCACCTTCTCCACGCTTGCTCCTCCCACACCATCTGCAACAGACGGGGAGATTACGCTGGACGGAAGCGGCAGCGGATTTACGTTCAACGTCGGCGTGCTCTTTAAGTATTCCGACGAACTCTCCGCAGGTGTCTCCTATCGGCACGTTGCCAAGGTGAAATACGAAGGGGACGCAAAATTCACGAATATGCAGGCGTTGACTTCCTGGTTCCCTGGAGGCACCGGATCAGTGGAACTCCCGATGCCTTCGAACCTCCAAGCCGGATTTGCCTACAAGGCCATGCCGGAACTCACCGTGGTTGCCGACCTTCAGTTTGTCATGTGGAGCGCCTATGACAAATTGACAATCTCACTTCCGGACGGACCAAGCCAAGCACCCTTTGGCAGACTTCAAACGAGTTCCGTTCAGCTAAAAAATTGGGTGGATTCATTCATCTATCGCGTCGGCGCAGAATACAAGATGGACATGCTTACGCTTCGCGCAGGATTCATTTACGACGGCACCCCCCAGATCACTCCATCTGTTGAACCGATGCTGCCGGACGCAAACCGCACGGAGTTCACGCTCGGTGCGGGCTACATGATCGACGAAATGATTTCGGTCGATGCAGCGTACCAGTACATTTCTTCTGCCGACAGGAATGGGTCATTCAGCGACTATCTTGGAACCACTCTTCTTGCAAAATACACAGGGAATTACAAGAGCACGGCCAGCCTCATTGGTTTCAACGTCAATTTTCACTTCTAAGCCGTTTTTCACCCGTTGAAACACAAATCCCCTTCGGTATTCCCGAAGGGGATTTCTTTTGTTTGTCGCGCTGAGGGTATTCCCCTGAAGGGTAACACTTGTGCAAAGAAAGCATCCTGAAGGATGCTGGAAAAACAATCATCGCGAAGAATCGTCAGTCCGGTTTATCGGACTTTCCTTGAAAGGCATGACCATTCATAGTCATGCTCTATTTCAGCCGCTTTAAATCAATGATCATTTCGATGATCGTCCCCTCTTTGGTGATGCTGTAATTAACCTTATCCATCATTGACCTGATCAGAAAAATTCCTCGTCCGCTTTCTTTCATGAGATTTTGATCATCCAGAGGATTCGGAACCGACTCAGGGTCGAATCCGGTGCCTTGATCTTTCACCCGCACAATGATGGCATCGTGGTTCACTGTGCAGGAAATACAGACTGTCTTTGAAGGATCGGATTTATTCCCGTGGACAATCCCGTTATTCACAGCTTCTGTACTGGAGACAAAAAGGCGATAGAACGTACCGTCATCCAACCTGGCAGTTCTGTTGATGCGCTTGAGAAAATCTTCCACCTTCCCGATCTCCTTGGGATTGGAAATACACTTCATCTCGAAGACAACGCGCTCGTGGTTCTGCCGTTTCACTTCAATTCGAGGCTTCTTTGCAGGTTTTCGGCCTTTGAGTGACATGGTTCTAAAGAGTCATTCCTACGATGACTGACACGTTTGAATATACTCGTTTTCTTGCCCCATCGACGTGTTGTGCCTCACGCCACCCCTCGAGAGCGACAATGCCTCCGTTTTGACCTCTCCATGAAACGGAGACTGTCGGTCCGTAGTTCTCGATCGTCCGCTCGAGTTTTCTTGATCGGCCTTCGTACTGATAGCGGGCCTGCGAGAAGTAACGGTATCCCACCGCCACGTCCATCATCGACCTGATTTGCAGGGAGATTTGCGGCCAATAGGACTGTTCCACAAAATAGTTTTCGGGCCTTTCCTTGAATTCCTTCCATTTCAAGATCCCCCGCTCGTATACACGCACAATCCCCAGCACTGAAGCCGAAAGTCTCCTCCCAATTCGCCAAACGGTGGAGTCACTCCACGAGGCTTGCCGGAAAGAATAGCTCTTGACGGACAAAACCTGTTCTTCGAAATCGTATACCGTGTAATTTGCCAGCACTTCGGAGGTGAGGATTGTTTTAAACGTTCGATCGGGAAGATATTCGACCGATGATCGAAGGCGAAGAATCCTGTTCCAGTTATTGTTGGCGCTTTGGAGTCGATTCAAATAGACCAGGTGACTCAGGGTCACGTCTGCGAGCAACGAGAGCGTCAGCGAGCGGCTGAACCGGTGAACCTCTTCGACCCCGGCCACAAGCAGCAGTTCATCCCGATCGTCGGTGTTCAGGGAGTCGGGAGTATCGTATCGCAATATGCTTGCCGATCCTGTAAAATTCAATGAATCTTTTTCGCCGATTTTCGAGAGCAGATCGAGCGAAGCGCTGGTTCGGCGGGCAAGGTTGGCAAGCCGTTTGGCTGCCAGATTCTGCCGGGCGAATGTCTGATCCGGTACGAACGGACTATCTGCAACCCCGTGTCGTTCATCCCTTTCGTCGTAACTGAGCATTGCCTGCGACCGAAGCCATGGCGCAAGGGCGGCCGTAACGGATGCGCTTCCGAAAAGACGCGTTTCCCGGATTCTCGTGTCAAGAATCGTGCCTGCGGGATTTGAGAAGCTCTTGTATCGGTACGCCCGGTCGATTGTGCGCGAGAGAACTCCTCCGCTCAGCTGAAGCAATGAAGCCGGCAGGCTCACCTCCAGGGTATCTGTGATCCCGACTTCG
>DATDRF010000265.1:0-4252 GCA_035291905.1 Bacteroidota bacterium | reverse complement strand
GGAAAAGCAGTATCTGCATCTCTGCAAGGTGCTGGAAGTCGTAAAATTCAAGAAGCTCAAATATACCTGGCGGTATGATGGATATGAGGGGAATTCAATCGTCACCTTTGATCTTTTCGCCGAAGGCAAGAAGACGCGGGTGAGATTGACCCACGAAGGCCTGGAATCCTTCCCGAAGAGCAATCCGGACTTTGCAGAAAAGAACTTCCAGGAAGGCTGGCTGTCGATTATCGGAACTACATTGAAGGAATTTGTCGAAACGAATCGGTAAATTCTCGAGGATTTACCCATGGAGAATTACGCCGACCCCATCCGTGAGGCCCTCGACCGGATCTACCATTCCGAATCGCGCCGGATCCTCGCCACGCTCATTCGCCTCCTCGGTGACTTCGATGCCGCCGAGGATGCCCTTCATGATGCCTTTGCCGCCGCCGCGGAACAATGGCCGAAGGAAGGAATCCCTGCCAATCCGCGCGCATGGCTCGTCTCAGCCGGCCGATTCAAAGCGATCGATGCCATGCGGCGTCAGGCCCGTTTTGACTCATCGCTTGATCACGTCGCCGAGCACCTCGAAGCTGAGACTCCCGATCCTCACGAAACCATCGATAAGGGAATTGAGGACGACGAGCTTCGGCTCATCTTCACTTGCTGTCACCCCGCTCTTTCGCCGGAGGCGCGCGTTGCCCTTACGCTGCGGGAGGTCTGCGATCTTACGACAGAAGAGATTGCACGCGCCTTTCTGACAACTCCCTCCACTCTGGCTCAGCGCATCGTTCGTGCCAAGTCGAAGATCCGCGACGCCCGCATTCCTTATGAAGTTCCGGTTCCGGCGGAGCTTCCGGGTCGGCTTGACGCCGTGCTCCAGGTGATCTACCTGGTCTTCAACGAAGGGTACTCGGCGACCTCCGGCGATTCCCTGACGCGCTCGGATCTCTCGGCCGAGGCAATCCGCCTCGGACGCCTCCTCATGCAACTGCTGCCTGACCCGGAGGTGATGGGCCTGCTCGCGCTCATGTTGCTTCAGGAATCGCGTCGGTCTGCAAGGACATCGCCCGAAGGGGATCTGATCCTTCTCGAGGACCAGGACCGCTCCCGATGGAACCGCCAACAGATCAGGGAGGGAATTGCCCTGGTTGAACAGGCCCTCTCGACGAGGCGTGTAGGACCTTATTCTCTTCAAGCGGCAATTGCCGCCGTTCATGCCGAAGCGGCAACAGCCGTCGGAACAGACTGGGCTCAAATTGTCGGACTCTATGATATCCTGATGCGCGTGGAACCGTCTCCCGTGATCGAGCTGAACCGGGCCGTTGCGGTCGCCATGCGGGATGGCCCCCGTGCCGGCCTGGATCTTGTTGATGCGATCCTCGCCCGCGGCGATTTGTCGGAATATCAGTTTGCCCATTCCGCAAGAGCCGAATTTTGCCGCCGACTCGGGAAGAAGCGGGAGGCCCGCGCCTCCTACGAACGGGCCCTGGCTCTCACACAACAGGAGCCGGAACGAAGGTTCTTGATGGGAAGAATGCGAGAGTTGGATTGATGAGGAATTTATCGATTTGTGATTCCATCTATGAACGATTCGATTCGTCCCACCTTTCTATAAATAATGCGGACAAGGAACTCGCGACGCTAGGTAACTCGCTGATCACGGTGTCCTTATTCCCGAGATCTTTAATGCTCGTTCCAATGCCCCAGCAACTTTTTCCCGAGACGAGATATCTGTCGTGAATCTTGTAAGATTGTCTTATGTCGACCAAGACGTTTGCTTCTTTCCGCAGCTTCTCTTTATATTCATTGAGCTTTTCGGATTCGTAGACATTTGAACTAAGGATTTTCAGAGTTCGGAGCGTGCCCTTTAGAACAGAAAAAGGATAGAGAGTAGACGGCGAAATGTGAGAATCACAAAGCAGGATCTCGGGCTCCTTCACCTCGCCAATGAGGAATTCTTCAAAGAGTTTGACTGCTGAAAAACTTTGTCCCGCTTTTATCAAGAACACAGGAGCCCTCCCGACAAGACCCAAGATTCTTTCAATGTGTTTGATTCCTCTTATTTGAAAGCGAACTATGCCGTCGGAATCCTCGATGAAGTTCTGCTTTTTTGCTCGGTGAAACGCGACAGCAAAGTTTGGCTGTTCCTTTCGTCCCAAGGCCACAAAGAGCTTCTTTACTTCGACATAACTGGCACCGGATTTCTTATTGTTATACTCAATAAAATGTACTGAAAGAAGAACCACATCAACATCAGACAAAGAATTGTCCGCCAGATATCGTTCGTGATACCGGTGAGTTATGCCGGTGAGGTTTTCAGGAATATCAAGCTCAACAGTCTTATCCTTGTCCAGTCTTATTTTCAACATATTCTTCACCTGTGTTAGTTAAGCTCCATGCTTTGCGATGGTTCTTCTTCTGTTCCGCCTCCATGATGAACCCCTTTTCGATGTTCTTGATCACTTTGTAGTTGATGTTGTCAGGAATCGGTTCTTTGGCCGCTCTGAAGGCCGTCTCGATGTCTTTGGCGTTGAAAGTTTCCAGTCCTTCGAATCTCTCTAGATAGTAGGCGATACAAAGCACTTTCATGACGTCGCCTTCTGGCCTGGCTTTCAGGAGGAATTCCTTTGAAGAGAGTTTCTTTGATGAAAGAGTTTTCTTGCCGTGTAACAGAGATTCTAGGCGAGAAATTCTCTCTTCGTGATTCGCGAGAGTCTTCTCTAACTCTTCGTCCATAGGTCCTCCTTATTTTGTAGATGCTAAAACGCTTCCTAAAAGGTCTTTCAATCGATGGTGCACAATTGAATATTTCTTATCCGGCAAGCCTTCGACGAAACCCTCTTTGATTAGCTGGCGAATGGGGCCTGATAGCGAGGTTACCGGCCTCCCGAGTTCCTTCGCTATTTCTGCGATGCCGAGAGTGTGTTCTGCAATAACATGCGATTTGGCAGCAAAATATTTTCCGCTCAGAAGAGCCCCGATCCTTTGCTTGTCTGTTAATCGCCTGAAATCACGGAATATGACTTTGCCCGATGGCCTTTCAATTCGGAAAACCTTGGAGGCGGAATCCACCAGTTGTTCAAGGTCTTTAAGCGTTTCTGCTTCGTCAATGAAGAGTTTGTTCAGGATATCACTTGAGTCATTTGCCATAGCACACCTTTCCAATCGATTTGTTAATCACCTTCGTTCATTGCAGCATCTGTGTCTCGATGTATCTCACTCCAGCATTAGTCAGACACCAGGTTTTCTTCTTGTCCCGTTTATCTTCGGTCTCCATCATAAGTCCCTTGGAAATATTCTTGTTGATCATGTCATTGGTATTCGTTGGCACTCTTTCTTTTGCTATCATGAAACTTCGTTCCAGTTCTTTCACGCTGTAAGACCTCAATCCTTCAAATTTTTCCAGAAAGTATGCTAGCGCCAGAGTCTTTTGCACGCTGTCTTCAACCTTTGTTGTCAGAAGAAACTCTCTTGCAGACATTTTCTTTCCAAGGATCTCCGGTGGGTTGATCTGCAGCATTGATTCCAACCGATCAACTCGTTTCTTAAGCTCTACGATCTCCTTCGTTATTTCCATAGGACCTCCTTCTTTGAGATTGTTCCGTTACAAGTCTGGCAGAAAATTACAACATATAAGAGAAATATGCAAGTACAAAAAAAATCTATCTTCTCAGTCATGCCGCAGATGTGCCCATTTCATAATATGAAACACCGTTCGCCGCAATGGAATGAGATGCAGCTTATCCGGATGAGTCACTTCAGCGGGAGACACGAGTGTGTCGGAGGAGAGAAAATGCCAAAAACGGCATAGATTTGGCGATACAATGCAATCTGCATTTTGTATTACACTTATATGGTCATTATGCTCAGCTAAAAATGTCTGGCACTGTGAATTTGCAGCGCTGTGGCATTCAGATAACATGAAATTGTGCCAATTAATGATAGGTTTGGTCGGATCTCCGTGTTCGCCGCAATGGAATGAGATGCAGCTTATCCGGATGAGTCACTTCAGCGGGAGACACGAGTGTGTCGGAGCACTCGTCGAAAGATCCGAACTCGCAACCACCGTGAACGCAAACTTCCAGCTGTGTGAGGTCAAGGCGGAGATAGGTTTCTGCAACAGTGAATGAGAGAATTGCAGAAGGATGAGCCGGTCCGTCGGTCGTTTCCAAACTCTCAATTGTATGGCTATTTTCCAGGCATTTTCGCACCATGAGCAGAGTCTGACTCCAAGAGCCTTACGCCGATTTCCCCGATCCCGGCTCAC
>DATDRF010000264.1:0-7600 GCA_035291905.1 Bacteroidota bacterium | reverse complement strand
CCCGACGACGTTTCTCGTGCCGCCGATGTTGATGTCATACATTTCTTCCCGCTGCCTCCGCCAATAGGAGACGAGGGCGCCGACATGAAAAACGGTATCGCATCCCTTCACTGCCTTACGAAGCGCTTCCGGATCACGCAGGTCCCCGTGAAAGTGTTCCACGTCCAGGTCGGCGATGGCGGTGAGGTCAGAAGAGGCCCGATGGAAAGCACGCACTGAATATCCGCGTTCGATGAGGGCGGCCGAAAGATTCGAGCCGATGAAGCCTGTGCCACCTGTGACGAGAACGTTCTTCATTTCAACGATCAAAACATGTAGGTGAAACCGACTGAGAGTGAAACGCTTCGCGTGAGTCCGTCGATGTTTACGTCCCTCCTGAGGACCGGCACGGCGAGCATTCCCCGTGCGTGAATTCTCTCCGAGACAGGAACCAAGAGCCGCCCCACGAGGTTGATCTGGGTCTGATCGCTCCCCGGGATTGGGAGAGGTTGTGCGGCCGGGGGTGTTACTGCGTTCGATTGATGGAGGCGCTTGATGAAGAGGATTTCCCCGACGGCAGTGAGGTTCCCCATCGGTACCTCGTAACCCGCGGCGAGGAGAAGGTCGTCACCCCGCCTGAGACGAGAGACCGTGTTCTTGCTGCGTCCGCGCGACAACTGATAACCGATGGAGAAATCCCACTTTCCAGTCTCGAGCGATATCCCGGCCAACAGGTCGTTTGTCCCGAGGCCGCTTTGATAGGCCTGGGGGAGGTCACGCGAGTTGACCCCGGCAAGTGCAATCCTCGCCCCGACGTTTGCGCTCAACCGGAAATCTGTTTCCGAAAAGAACAGCTGGGTCCAGAATGCAGTGAGATCACCGATCCCGGAGACCGAGCCGAGAGGACCACTTTGGGAATTGTACGGAAGCAAGAAAGTGAGGCGGGAGTCCTCGAAGGCTGGTACGGAAACGGTCGCAAGGACTGAATGAAATGTCAGCCCGTCTGTTTTGGAACTTTTCCCGAAAAGATAGTCGAGCGAGAGCTGGAATTGTTGTCGAACAGGCTGGTGCCCGATGGAACATATCCCGGCGTCAGAGCATTGCGATTCGAGGGTATCGCTTGAGATCATCATGAAGAGCATGAAGAGGATCCATGAACGCTTTTTCACAAGGCGATTCCTTTATTGTTTGAGCGATTCGATTTTTGCCTGAGCGTAAGAGTTGTGGGGCTCGAGCCTGAGCACGTGCCTGTACGCCACAGCGGCTCCCCACGTCGCTTTTTTCTTTTCCATCAATTCACCTTTGTACAACCACGCGTCGATGTTCGTTGGTTCCAGCTTCAACGCTCTCAACGTTTCATCGACCGCCTCGTCAAAGAGCTCTATTTTGGCATAGACACGTGACAGGGCAAGATGAATCCCTGCTGGTTCCCGAGTTCCTGTAGATCTCCTGAGAGCTTCCCCCAGCCTTCTAATCTCTTCCCAATCGCCGACGATTTGTGCACTACGGTCGATGCGCTTGAGCCGATTGAGGAACTGGTTTGATTCAAGAGTATCGCCCAACTCCTTTGCCATATGGATGCCCCAAAGTGCTCCGACGAAATTCGTGGCGTCCAGACGAACAACATCCCTGATGACGGACCGGGCAGCCTCCCCGTATCCAAGACCCCAGTATGCAAGTGCAGTTTCAAAAAGGGCAAACGATTGCTGTGATGCGTTGGGGAGCCGTTTTGCCTTCAGCGTCTGCTGCATGATGTCAAGGGCGGAACGGACACTCTGTAAATAGGCGGTTGATCTTGGAAGCGTGAAGAGCTGTTCAACCACGGTTGTCGCAGCGACCGAGTCGCCAAGAAAGCTGAGGGTCACTGCGATCTGGAAGACAATCTCCGGCTGAGAGGGGCTCTTCCTCAGGCATCGTTCGAAGTATCCGAGAGCATCATGATACCGTCCCCGCATCAAGGCTTTTCTTCCCTCGATCAGTAAGCCCCGTGTTGTGGTCGTATCAGCTGCGAGAATTGTCTGACCTTGAGTTGCATCGAGAATGGCGGAATGGATCTCATAAACCGCGGTTCCCGCAACGCCTGTAAGCGGTATGAACCGCAATCTTCGCGATTCGGGCATCTGGTATTGAAACGTCTCCACACTGTCGAATGCGTTCACCGTGAGAAGGTACGAGGCTTCGAAGTCGCGGAGGTATCTCTCAAAAACCGGAGTAGGAAGGATACGACTTGTTTCAAGGACAGGCCTTGGGTAGACAAAAGGGACAATCTCCTTGACGGGGCTCGCGATGACCGCATCCTCAGGACAATGATCGCGTATCCAGCCTCCGATGAGAGACCAGGGCTGATCGAAATAGGCCGACTGATTGCCAGAGGTATCACGGAAATGCGCTGGGTCGGACCGGTACTCATTGTTCGTGCGGATGATTTCCCAGACGGCTGTCGCATTCGGAACGAGCAGGAGGGCGACAAGGAGGCTCCCTGCGGCGTTTCTGACCCGCGGCGGATTCAGGTAACCGACAACCGCATCCCAAAACCGGGCGAGATAGAAGAAGAGAAAAGGAAGCAGCGGCAGGAAGAATCTGATGTCGTGCACGGGGTAAAAAAGAATGATGATGACGGAGACGATGAGACTCACCAGCCTGAAGAGTCCCGAAGCTCCGGACCGCAGGTCGCGGAAGATTCCAATGACAGCGCCGGTGGCCGCGAGAAGAAAGAGGGGGATCCGGAGACCGTTGGCGAAGGTCTGGAATGCGTCGTACAACGCTGATTGCCCGACGATCAGCGTTTCAGGGAAGGGGTAGAAGATTCTGCCGCCGATGGTCATGGCATAGCCTTTGAAATTGAGCCATGCCCTTGTGAAGAATTCGGCGACGAGAGATGCATCTTCGGAAGTAACGAAATGCCGGAAAATGTACTGAACATTGGCGGCTTGGCTTTCTTCGGCTGAACCGACCATGACACTATTGCGCAGAGTCCAGAGGAGAAACAGGGTGCCCGCGAATGAACCGGCGAGAAGGAAATCCTTTCCGCGCTTCTGTCGGAACAACACGAAGACGGCTGCCACAACGAACGCGGCTCCCATTTCGCGCAGGAGCATGATTACTGCGATGCACACGAGGAATGCGATACGGGCCCGCTTGTCCGGTGCGCTGCCGAAGAACTCGTCGGCGAGCAACAAGATGATTCCCGCCAAAGCCATGAAGGGTGCTTCCGACAAAACCTCCGTGGAGACCGTGAGGAACAGGGGATTGAACAGGAGGAGGAGCGTAAACGAGGCCGACACCGCAGTGCTGGAGTACTTCCGGAACCACAAGAAGAAGAGCGCGGCGGCCGCGCACCCCCACAAGAGCGTCCACACCTTTGCCGCCTCCACGGAAAAAGGAAATATCCATTGTGCGGGTACGAGGAGAACCGGATACAGCGGAGCGTTCATCACAAACCGGTTGTGGATCGGCTGAGTGTCGTCTACGAAGCCCTTGAACTCAGAGAGGGAATGTCCCCAGATGAGGTACCGTGTGCTGTCCGTATACAGCGAAAGATCGTTGATACGAAAGAGCCCCAGGATCAGAAATATTCCCGCGAACGCCAGTGCGATGTTTTTGGACTTCACGTCTTTGCTCCGTTGAGAATTGTTCGCGCTCTTCGAAATACGTCGTCGAACATCGGTTCCGTGAGTCTTCCGGTGAAGGTGTTTTGCTGGCTGGGGTGAAACGACCCCATGAGCGTGATTCTCCCCCCGATGGAATATTCCGCTCCGTGGGTAAACCGCGGTCTTGGAACAAGAGGGTCGCCCGCGAGTTCGCCAAAGCTCTGCTGCGCCGCGTCGAAACCGATCTTCCCAAGTCCGATCACCACCCGTATCCGGGTCAGCAGCGTCAGTTCCTGAAGCAGAAAGGGCCTGCAGTTCTTGAGCTCGTTCGGGAGGAGTTTGTTCACGGGAGGAGCGCACCTGCAGGCGGCAGTTATGTAGCAATCGGTCAGGAGCAGTCCGTCATCGGTTGATTCCGAACGAGCTTGATTGGCAAATCCGAACTTGTGGAGTGCCCGGTAGAGCCAGTCTCCGCTTCGGTCACCGGTGAACATGCGCCCCGTCCTGTTGCCCCCGTGTGCTGCAGGAGCGAGTCCGACAAGCAGGAGCCGCGCCCGGGGGTCTCCGAAACCGGGTACCGGTTTTCCCCAGTATTTCTGGTCTCGGAACCGCTTTGTCTTTGTTGCTGCGACCTCCTTGCGCCATCGGACCAGCCGGGGACATCGTTTGCACAAAACAATGCGGCGTTGTAGACTTGCGAGATCCGTCATGTCCGGACAATCTTCTTAAGAAAGGCCAGAAGTTTGTCGTTGAAATACGTCGGGTTTTCCATATTGCTCATGTGGGCTGCCTTCGGAACGATATGGATTTCAGAGCCCTTTATGTGCGAGTGCATCGATTGCGATGCGGAGGGGGGTGTGAGGACGTCGTGCTCGCCGACCATGATGAGTGTGGGGACCTTGATGCCAGCGAGGGCCTGCGTTGTGTCGGTCCTTGCCGCCAGGGCGAGCAGAGTTCCACAGATGGAGAGAGGAGATGTCGATTCAATGACCGACTGGATTGATGCAACGAGTTCCGGGTTTTGTTTGAAAGTCTCTTGTGCAAACACCGCCTTGACAAATGACTCTGCGAATTGCTTGACCCCCTGCGATTTCACCGCTTTGATCTGGGATGCCCGTTTAACCTTGGCCTCATTGGAATCGGCTTCGCTTCGGGTATCACAGAGAACGAGAGCCTGAATGCGGTCGGGATGCCGTTCGGCGGCCCTGAGTGCAATGTACCCGCCCATGGAGAGCCCGCAGAGGACGGCCTGTCTTATGCCCAGGTGATCGAGAAGGGAGATCAGGTCATCCGTGAACAGCTCGATGGAGTACTGACCGTCCGCGATGTCGCTCTCCCCGTGACCTCTCACGTCGAACGAAATGGCCCTGTATTCCTGGGGGAGGGCCATCATTTGATGTGCCCACATGGTGTTGTTGAACGGGAAACCGTGAATGAAGACGATGGGAAGGCCCTGGGGGAGTCCGCGTTCCTGGTAATTGATTCTGGCGCCATTGAGTTCAATTTTCATGGGATCCCTTTTTGGTGAGCAGGTTGTAGACATCCAGCAGAATATCGTGTGCAGCGTTGGGTTTTCCCAAACCGGCTGCGGCGATCTGCGCCGATTCGAGCAGCTTCGGATCTTCGATGATTCGTTTGAGCTTGTAGCCGAGGTTCGCGATGTCGAGGGCCTTCCATCCGGCGCGTTGCTCCACAATGATTTCGGCGTTTCGCGTCTCCTGTCCCGGGATCGGATCGACAATGACCATCGGGAGTCCCAGGGCCATGGCCTCTGCCGAAGTAAGTCCCCCGGCTTTTGAGACAAGGACGTCAGCGGCACTCATGAGCTCGTGAATGTTGTCGACGAAGCCGAAGACCCGGGTCTGAACATTGTGCGAATATTCCGCCGACGAGGTTCGTTGCTGGAGTTTTTCATTCCTGCCGCATACGAGCATGAGGGTAAAAAGCTGTTCCGGGAAGATTTGAAGCATCGCCGCGACCTCCTTCACCATTTCCTCGGCCTTTCCAACGCCAAATCCTCCCCACACCATCAGAATGGTCAGGCGATCCTCATCGATACCAATCTTCTTCCTCGCTTCGCTCTTCTTCATCCGATGTCCGAACTGGGGAAGCACGGGGATTCCTTTGATCGAGATCCGCTCCGCCGGGACGCCCTTCGCCCTCAGTTGCCAGGCCGATTCTTCGGTATGAACATAGTAGCGATGCACGATGGGGTCGATCCAGTACTGGTGGGCGTCGAAATCGGTTGTCACTGCAACGACAGGTGCGAAGATCCCCGCCTTTCGCAACGACGCCGAAACAGCCATGTAAGGAAGGAAATGTGTGCAAAGAAGGACGTCGGGTTGTTCTTCTTTCAGGAGTTTCAAATAGTTCTTATAGTTCAGCTCATCAAAAAGCCGCATCAAGGCCTTCTTCTCATACGGTTTTGACTCGGATCTTGTGTACAGGTATCCCCACAGCTCGGGGGCCCTGTTGACGATGGCGAGATAGGATTCGGAGTAGAGTTTCTTGAATGCCTTCGAGGTGAAGTCGAGGCAATCGTAATGCTTGACACGGATGGGATGCTCAAATGTCGCGGCGGCCTGTTCGAGTCCGTGCGCTGCCCGTGTGTGGCCGGCGCCCCCCGTGGCAGAGAGAATGAGAAAAAACCGGTTTTCCATGATGCAACCTTACCGCTTGTGTGGCGGATAGTGATTCAGAATCATTTGACCCGCTTTTTCCAGTATTTCCTTTGGAGCGTGTTTCTCCACAAGAGGAAAGAGTTCGCGTTCTTCCTTCCTGATATGTTGTTCCAGCAGCATGCCGAATTGGCTCAGTTGTGCCGAAGCCGACGGAGAATCGATAACGGCGAACTGTGACGCGTATTGCACCATTTTCCTATGTTCGTGCACGAGTTCCTTCACCAGGGCAGCGGCCTGCGGCACATGCTCCGTGACGAATGGGAACAGTGACTCTTCCTCGGCAGCAAAATGCGTTTTCAGATGCTCATCATAGAAACGGGAGACAAACCGGGCCTGGCCGACGGGGTCTGCAGGCCAACCGTCCATCGTGCCATGATCGGTTTTGATCTGTTGTGAAAGCACAAGGCCGTCGTGGTGATCGCGGGAGAGCGGTATGAGGCTTTGGTGGCGTCGTCCCATCGGATTGAACGCGAATGCTTAGGTTACCGTTTGTCGATCGGTTTCCACGCCCGTTCCTTTTCGCCGAGGTAGAGCTGCCGCGGACGGGCGATCTTCTGCTCACTGTCGAGGATGTGCTCTTCCCATTGGGAAAGCCAGCCCACCGTTCGGGGTATGGCAAACAGGACGGGGAAGAAGTCCATGGGGAATCCCATTGCCTGGTAGATGAGGCCGGAGTAGAAATCGACGTTGGGATAGAGCTTGCGGGACACAAAGTAATCATCTTCGAGGGCAATTCGCTCGAGTTCCAGTGCGATTTCAAGCTTCGGGTTCCTGCCCGTGACTTCAAAAACCTCGTAGGCGAGTTTCTTGATCACTTTTGCCCTGGGATCGTAGTTCTTGTAGACCCGATGGCCAAAACCCATGAGCCGTCCTTTGCCGTCCTTCACTTGTTTGACAAAGGAGGCGACGTTATCGATTGTGCCGATCTTGTCCAACATCCTGAGAACGGCCTCGTTCGCACCGCCGTGCAGCGGGCCCCACAATGCGGCCGCTGCGGCTGCGCATGCCGAATAAGGATCGATGTGCGAACTCCCGACGCCCCTCATAGCATTGGCGCTGCAGTTCTGCTCGTGGTCCGCATGGAGAATAAACAAAACGGTCAAGGCATGTTCGAGCACAGGATGGGGTTCATGGACGGTCGATCCCATCTGAAACATCATATTGAGGAAATTGCCCGCGTAGGTGAAGGAATTATCGGGGTAGACATAGGGCATTCCCTTTGAATGACGGTAGGAAAACGCGGCAATCGTGGGAACTTTCGCAATGAGCCGGATTATCTGGCGCTGTCGTACTTCCGAATCAAAAACATTCTTCGCTTCGGGATAGAACGTGGTGAGAGCGGCGATGGTG
>DATDRF010000263.1:0-19103 GCA_035291905.1 Bacteroidota bacterium | reverse complement strand
ACGAACGTACTCCCCCGGGCATTTGTGACAATGCGGCAGTGCATGCACGATGGGCAAAGACCCGTTTGCGGCTGTTGAGATGAATTACTCACGATCGATGCATGCTGCTGTGGAGGCGATGGTAGGGAAGGAGGCTTGCGTAGATCGTCTGGTGGATCGGAGTGGGAACGTTTGCCTCTTTCCCCATGCGAACGATGGTGCCATTGAGCGATTCGATCTCGAGCGGTCTCTGATTGACAAGGTCGTAGTACATCGAGGATCGGGTGTCGCTGTCGAAGCGTTTCAGTCCCTCTATGACCTTCTCGGGAATCAGCGGCTCAAAAGGAATACGGTGGGCGTGTGTAACCGCTTCGGTTTCCTTCATAGCAGCAAAGACGAGGTCCATTGTCTCGGGGGAGGCCAGCATCTCGCTGTGATTGAGGCGTGTCAGTGCCGTCAAGGATCCTACCGACGTAATGAAGGAGAACTTTCTCCAGAGCTCGGAGTGCATGTCCTGCTTAAGGTCGGCCTTGATCCCTCCCCGGAGAAACATGGAGAGGATCTCCGATGCGCGTTTATCGGCCTGGCCAAACAGCGGTCCGAAGGTAAGTCGCTGGGTTCCGCCGGTCTCTGCGATTTCGCCCGGAGCGGTGATGCGGGCAGAAATATATGCCGCTCCTCCCAGAACCGTGGCGGCGGGGAGAAGGCGATGCAGCGTTTCTTCGTTGTCGATACCGTTCTGGAGTGAAATGAGGACTGAATCGGAAGAAAGAACGGGGGAGACCTGCGCTGCTGCTTGTTCGGTGTCGTAAGACTTGACGCAAAAGAGAACGAGGTCGACCGGACCGGCATCCCCGGGATTATTACTCATGGTCCCTGCAGGAACCGTCCAATTTCCCACCGATGATCGGATTCGAAGTCCGTCTCTCTTCATTGCCTCAAGATGGCGTCCCCGGGCCATAAACCAGACGTCGACCCCTGAACGCGCGAGCACGGCCCCGAAGAAACCTCCGACACCTCCGCTTCCCATCACGAGAACTTTCACAAACTGTTCTCCATCTCGTTGATTCGTTGAGTCGTTGACTCGTATTCCTGTTCCCCCAAGCGCTCTTTAATCATCATTCAGTCGATTTTTCCCGGCGAATCATTGGGATGCTTACGCCCCATTCTTTCGCGTTCGAGATGGCCCGCTTGTAGCCTGCATCCGCATGGCGGATGATCCCCATCCCGGGATCGTACGTCAGGACGCGTTGAAGCCGCCTCTCCGCCTCCCGAGTTCCGTCGCACACGACGACCATCCCCGCGTGAATGGAGAGCCCGATTCCGACTCCGCCTCCGTGATGGACGCTCACCCAGCTTGCTCCTCCAGTCGCATTGAGCAAAGCATTGAGGATGGGCCAATCTGCTATCGCATCGCTTCCGTCGAGCATTTTTTCCGTTTCTCTGTTAGGAGATGCCACGCTACCGCAATCGAGGTGGTCTCGTCCGATGACAATCGGGGCTTTCACTTCCTTGTCGGCCACCAGACGATTGAAGATGGTTCCCATTTTGGCCCGCTCACCGTATCCCAGCCAGCAGATGCGAGCCGGAAGTCCCTGAAATGCAACTTGCGTCTGCGCTTTCTCGATCCAGTTGCAGAGCTGTGTGTTTTCGGGAAAAGTCTCCATGACCGCTCTGTCGGTGCGAAAGATATCCTTCGGATCGCCTGACAGTGCGGCCCACCGAAACGGACCCTTTCCGTCGCAGAAAAGGGGTCTGATATACTCGGGGACGAATCCGGGGATCGCAAATGCATCCTTCACACCGTTTGCCAACGCCTCGCCTCGGATATTGTTTCCGTAGTCAAAAACAACCGCTCCCTTTTTCCGGAGCTTGAGCAAACCGCGCACATGCTCGGCGATCGACTTGCCGGCAAGGGCCGCATACCTTTTGGGATCTGTCTTTCGAAGCTTCAGAGCCTCACTGTACGGGATTCCGGCGGGGACATAGCCGTTGAGAGTATCATGGGCGGATGTCTGATCGGTGACGATGTCGGGAATCAGTGTTCCGGCGGCGATGCGCGGAATGACATCTGCCGCGTTACCAAGCAGGCCCACAGAAAGCGGCACCTTCTTTGCTTTTGCAGCGCGGATTTGCGTTAATGCATCATCCAGATCTTCAGCAACGGTGTCAAGGTAGCTGGTCTTGAGGCGCCGCTCAATGCGCGAGCGATCGACCTCGACAACCAGGCACACCGCTCCGTTCATGGTGGCGGCGAGTGGTTGAGCGCCGCCCATTCCTCCCAGCCCGGCAGTGAGAAGAAACCGCCCGGCGAGGGATCCGTGGAAATGTTTGTTGCCGCACGCGGCGAACGTCTCATAGGTTCCCTGCAGGATCCCCTGCGTGCCAATGTAAATCCAGCTCCCGGCAGTCATTTGACCGTACATGGTGAGTCCAAGTCCTTCGAGGCGGCGAAACTCATCCCATGTCGCCCACTTCGGCACAAGCATGGAATTGCTGATCAGCACGCGGGGGGCGTCCGCGTGAGTCTTGAATATTCCAACGGGTTTTCCCGATTGAACAAGCAGAGTCTCGTCGTTTTCGAGATTTCGAAGCGACCGCACAATTGCGTCGAAACATTCCCAGTTTCGTGCCGCCTTGCCGGTGCCGCCGTAAACAATGAGATCTTCAGGTTTTTCTGCCACGGCTGGGTCGAGATTGTTCATGAGCATTCGCAGCGCGGCCTCCTGGATCCATCCTTTGCATGACGGCTGAAAGCCCTTGGGTGCATGAATGAGGCGAGTCGGCTTCTTTTTCATGATCATGTACTCTTGAATGCGATTGCGGCGATTTCGATGATCGCGTTTCTCGGAAGGTTGGAGACCTCCACCGTGGTCCGTGCGGGGTAATGTCCCTCCTGGAAATAACCGCCGTAGATGAGGTTCATTTTCTGGAAGTCGTTCATATCTTTGAGGTACACGGTGCACTGAACCACATGGCTTGAATCGAATCCGGTGCCGGAGAGAACACTGCCGAGGTTTCGCAGAGCCTGTTGCGTCTGGGCTTCGATCTCCGGTCCGGCAAGCTGGCCGGTTGCCGGGTCGAGGCCGATTTGCCCCGAGACAAATAACAGGTTGCCGATGCGGACGGCGGGGCTGTATGGTCCGATCACTTCGGCGTTGGTGACTTCGGAGCGTGCAGAGGCATTCGCGAGCTCGTTTGCGACGATCGTTTTCACATCATCTTCAGAAGGGCCGCAACCGCACAAGAACAGGGCAATGATCAGGATTCCCGGGATCAATTTCATAAGTCACCTCGATTCGAAATGTTGGTGATGATCAGAGTTTATAGCCGATCGTCCGAAGGAACTCTTTCCGCTGGGAAATATCCTTCTCCGTTTCAATCCCTTTTGTCTTCACGCCGTCGATTACGCCCATGATTCCCCGTCCCTGTTTTGTCTCTGCCACAACGACTTCCGCAGGATTTGCGGTTGCACAATAAATGTGACACACCTCCGGCAGGTTCTTGATGGCGTTCAAAACATTCACGGGGAAGCCGTTCTCGAGGAAGAGGATGAAGCAGTGGCCGCAGGAGAGAGCCAGGGCATTCTTCCTGGCAAGCTCTGTCAGGGCGGCATCGTTGCCAACCCAGCGGACGAGAGCCGGACCTGATGATTCACAGAATCCCAGTCCGAATTTTATCTGCGGGTTTGTTTGAACGATTGCCTCGTAGATATCCTCCACCGTTTTGATGAAGTGGCTCTGCCCGAGGATGAGGTTGGTTGATTCCGGTTTTTCAATTGAGACGACGGAGAGTTCCATGATTTCCTCCGAACAATCGCGTGGTGAAAAGGAAGGATACCATCAAAATAGCAATCTCTTCGTTGAAAAAACACTCCGGTCTCCGGAGAAGGGGAAGCTATCGAATCAATGTCAGGACGCTCTGGGAGAGCAGCCAGTTAAGGACGGCATGACCCTTCTTAAGGGGTTGAGGCACGCTCAGGCATGCAAGCGAGGCTTTCTTCATTTCCAGCCTGAACTGTTCGTCCCCGCCGGTCATGACGGAAATGAGTCCGCTCAATTGAGGCTCATGCCCAACAAGAAGCATCGTGGCAACGCTGTGAGAACTGATTTCCTTCATCAGATCTCTGAAGTTGCTCCCGGGAACGAGGAAGTTCGTCGTCATCGAATCCTTCACTCCGAGATCTTCCCGGATCAGGTCGCACGATTGTTGTGCGCGGACAAGCGGGCTGGAAAGGATGAGATCGGGTTTCATCCTCGCGGTCTGGAAGAAATGCGCCACGGCCTGGATCTGGCGCCTGCCCAGGTCGCTCAGAGGGCGGTCACGGTCTTGATAGAATGACGACTCGACGGCGTCGCCGTGTCTGAGAATGTAGAGGTCCATGAGAGCGTTACCGGATGACCTTCATAACAAATGAGAGATGGAGATAAAGGAGCTCTCATCGGGAAGATCGGGGTTTGCTATCTGATGGGAAGAGCGAAGTAGAACGTGGCGCCTTTACCTGGTTCCGATTCGACCCAGATCTTTCCGTTGTGAGCTTCGATGATGCGCTGACAGATGATCAGGCCGAGTCCGGTGGTCTGCTGTTTGTTATCTTTTCCGGCTGTGACGTTGCGGTAGCGGTCGAAAATGAGCGGTATTTCATTTTTCGGAATGCCTGAGCCGCTGTTAAAAACGGAGAGCATCAGGAAGTCGGTTGGGATCTGGCCCTCTTCCATGACCAGTTGAACCTTTCGGATCTGCCCCACGATTGCGCCCTGCACGGGTGTATACTTGACCGCGTTGCTCAGGAAGTTCTGGATGACCTGTTCAATCTTTTCCGAATCGTACTCAAGCGGCGGGAGATCCGGCTCGATGAGCTGATCGAGCGTAATCTTGTTGGATTTTATGGGAATCTGGAATTCCTGAATGACCTTGGTGAGGCTGTCACCCAGATTGCCGATCCCCTCGTTCAGGCGAACTCTGCCGCCTTCGAGCTTCGTCAGATCCATCATGTCGTTCAACAGCAGGACGACCTTGTCGATGGAATTGGTCATGTACCCGAGAAGCTCCTTCTGGTGATCGCCGAGTGGGCCGGCCATCCCCTTCAGAAGGTACCCGATACTTTGTTTGAGCCCGGCGATGGGGTTGTGCAGGTCGTAGAGGAGCCGGGCAGTGTGCTCGGACTGCAGGCGGCGGATCCTGTCCTCGGCGTCCCTTTTCTGGAGAAGATTGCGGAGCTGCGGAACAAGCTGATCCATGTCCAGGGGTTTGGTGAGATACTCCCTGGCCCCCAGTTTCATGGCCTCGACAGCCATCGTGACGTCGCTCATTCCGGTCATCATTACTACTTCTGTCGATCCGGAATTCTTTCTGATGTATCTCAGGACCTCAAGTCCGTTGGCCCCCGGCATCTTGATATCGAGCAGCGCGATATCAAAATCCTTCACCTGAATCTTCCTGATGGCCTCTTTTCCATCCGGCGCCTCGTCAACGGCAAAGCCCTCATCGTTCAGCCATGCAGCGATGGTTGAACGGAGTCCATCTTCGTCGTCGGCGATGAGAACGGTGATTTTATCGGCCATGATTACTGTGTGCGGGGGCTCTCGTTGAAAGGCAATTTTCTGGTTAGGATGATAACGAGATTCGAGGGCAAAGTCAATCATTCCCTGAGCGTGACTCTTCGTCGGTATTTCTCGCTGCCCTTAGTGACTTTGTGTCCTTTGTGGTAGAAGCATTTAATCACAGACCTGCTTGCCGCTTCAGTTGTGACTTTTCATGATGAAATGATCGGCACCTGTCCCCGCCTGCGTACCGGACAATTATCGGAATTTCGCTTCTCGTGCAGGCCGCACTCCGGCAGCAGGCACCGCACAGCGTGCTTGCGGGGGGCGTACGCAGGCAGGTCCCACAGAGGAGGACAGAGAACACCGGAGTATTGAGTTGTTGAATTTCAGAAGAGTCACTGCTACATTGATTCTCAATGGCAAAGAAGAAACGTCAAAGTCCGGTATTCCTCGACGGGCAATCGCTCACCAGCAATCTCCTTGAAGACATCGCCCTCCGTCGAAGGCCGGTCGGTCTCAAGCCGGCAACAAAATTACGCGTAGCAGAAGCCCGCCGCCTCGTTGAACAATGGGTGCGCTCGAACGAAAAGGTGTACGGAGTAACAACGGGGTTTGGGGAATTCAGTTCGGTTCGCATAAGCCCTGAGGACATCGAGCAGCTTCAGGAAAACCTGATTCTGAGCCATTCGGCTGGCGCAGGGGAACCTCTTCCCACGGAGATCGTCAGGGCGATGATGGCGCTGAGAATCAACGCGCTGGCAAAAGGATATTCCGGTGTTCGTACCGAGATTCTCGAGATGCTTGCCGCGATGCTCAACAACGACATCGTTCCGGTCATCCCGTCGCAAGGTTCGGTGGGATCGAGCGGCGATCTTGTGCAGCTTTCCCATCTTGTCCTCACCATGATAGGGAAGGGAAATGTATGGAATGACCGAAGATCGGGTCAACGCCCGGCGGCCTCGGCATTGCGCGCCCATCATCTGAAGCCTGTGAGGCTGAAGGCGAAGGAAGGACTTGCGCTCGTCAACGGTACGCAGATGATGACTGCCTATGCCGGGCTGGCGGTAAAGCAGGCGCGGGATCTTGCCTCCTATGCTGATATCGCCGGTGCTTTGAGTCTTGAGGCGCTTCGCGGAAGCGATACGCCGTTCGATGAGCGAATTCATCGTCTTCGTCCTTACAAGGGACAGATTACCGTCGCCGCCAATATCCGTCGCATGATGAAGGGAAGTGAGATACGCGAGTCACATCGTTTCAACGACCCGCGGGTCCAGGACGCTTACTCGCTTCGCTGCATGCCGCAGGTTCACGGCGCATCGCGTGACGCAATCGAATATGTGGCGAACGCCGTATCTGTTGAAATGAATTCGGCCAACGACAACCCGCTCATTTTTCCCAAAGACCGGATTCATCTTGAAGGCGGAAATTTTCACGGCCAGCCGATAGCCCTTGCAATGGACTTTCTGGCCATCGCCATGTCTGAGCTCGCGAACATCTCCGAGCGCCGGATCGAACGTCTCGTCAACGGTTCGTTGAGCGGACTCCCGAGGTTCCTTACGCAAAAAGGGGGGCTCAATTCGGGGTTGATGATCGCACAGTACACCGCGGCTTCGATCGTGTCAGAGAACAAGGTTCTTTGTCATCCGGGGAGTGTTGATTCCATCCCCACCTCGGCGAACCAGGAGGACCACAACAGCATGGGATCGATCAGTGCACAAAAAGCATGGCGTGTACTGAAGAATGCGCAGACCGTGATCGCCATAGAACTCCTGTGCGCTGCGCAGGGTCTGGACTTCACAAGGAAGAGAGAAGGCAATCGGCTCATGACCGCCGGCCGCGGAGTCGAAGCGGCACATCGGCTGATCAGGGCCCACATCCGTCACCTGGATGCGGATCGTCTGTTATATCCCGACATTCAGACGGCCATTCAACTTGTCAAATCAAATTCCGTTTTGGAGGCTGTGGAGCATGTTGTGGGCTCCCTGGGTGAATAATGAAACTGAAACTTGACCTGATTCGGTCTTTACCAAAGGTACTTCTTCACGATCACCTCGACGGCGGAGTCCGTGCATCGACCGTTATTGAACTCGCGAGGGAGCACGGATACAAAAACCTTCCCACGACCAATCCGCGTGAGCTTGAAACATGGTTTCATCGGGGGGCGACGAGGGGAAGTCTGCCGCTCTTCCTCGAAGGATTCGACCACACGTGCGGAGTCATGCAGACTGAGGACGCTCTCGAACGGGTTGCCTATGAGACAATGGAGGATATGCACCGTGACGGCGTGGTGTATCTGGAAACGAGGTTTGCGCCGATCTTCCATCAACAGAAAGGCCTCCACCTCGAAACTGTTGTCCGGTCAGTCCTTAAAGGCCTGGAGCGCGGAAAGAAAGACTTTGGAGTGGAATTCGGATTGATCCTTTGCGCCATGAGGAACATGAAACCGGCGATCTCCATGGAGATTGCCGAACTTGCCGTGGACTTTCGTCAGCACGGAGTGGTGGGATTCGACCTCGCAGGCGAAGAAGGGGGATACCCGCCCAAAAAGCATGTGGATGCGTTTCATTTCATCCAGAGGGAGAATTTCAACATCACGGTACACGCGGGCGAGGCGTTCGGAAAGGAATCGATCTGGCAGGCAATCCAGTGGTGCGGGGCGCACCGTATCGGTCATGCCACAAGACTGATTGAAGATATGAAGATCAAGGATGGGACCGTTCAGAACATGGGAACGCTTGCCCAGTACGTACTTGATAAGAGAATTCCGCTCGAAATCTGCCTGACAAGCAATATTCACACCGGTGCAGTCAAGAATCTCCAAGACCATCCCTTTGGGATTCTGTACAAGTACAAATTCAGGGTGATGCTGAATACGGACGACCGACTTATGAGTAAAATCACCCTCTCGGACGAGTTCAAGGCAGCAGCGGAGGCTTTTCACCTGAAGATCGACGACCTTGAAAAACTTACCATCAACGCGATGAAGAGCGCATTCATGCCCTACAAGAAGCGAATCGGCATCATCTATGATGTCATCAAGCCGGGATACGCGAAAGCGCGGGCAAAACTGGCTCATTCGTAAATGGCAGCGATCACGATCTATCAGAAACCAACCTGCACGACCTGCAAACAGGTCCACCAAATTCTTAGGGAGTCGGGGGTGGATTTCGAATCGGTGAATTACTACCTCGAGCCGATCCCCCGTAAGAAACTCAAATCGCTTGTGAAAAAGATGGGTATTCCCGCCAAAGATTTGCTGAGGAAGAAAGAACCTCTTTACAGGGAGCTGGGCCTTGCAGAGAAGGAATTGTCCGATGATGCCGTGATCGATCTTCTGGTACTACACCCCGATTTGATACAACGTCCCATCGTTGAAAAGGGCGACCGGGCCATCCTTGCACGCCCCGCCGAAACCATCCGCACGATCCTCTAATCGCGGTCTGTCAGCTTCGATCCCCCTGAAGCGATAATCTGGTTCAGACGTTCCTCATCTTTCTTTGGAATTCTGACCTTCAGGACAACGGAGTTATCCTGATATGTCTTCTCCCGTATTTCTCCGATGGAATAGAGGTAGGAAATAACCTTCTGGTGTTCCTGAGAGATGGTAAACACCTTTTCGACGAACTCCTTTTCCAGAAGTCCAAAGACCTCGTTTTTCAGGCCGGGGAGATTGATGCCACGCTTCGCTGAAATAAAGACCGAATTCGGGAACTCTTTTGCGACATCGTGGAGGACTCCGCGGTCGGCCAATCGGTCGATCTTGTTGAAAACCATCAGCGTCGGCTTTGTGCTGCAGCCCAGGTCATGGAGGGTCTCCTGAACGATCTTGATCTGGTGCTCGAACACGCGGCTGGAAATATCGGCAATGTGGAGCAAGAGATCCGCCTCGGTAATTTCTTCCAGGGTACTTTTGAACGAGGCGACAAGATGATGGGGGAGTTTGCGAATGAAACCGACGGTATCGGTTACAAGGATTTCGACACCCTGTGTGAGGGGCACAAGCCGGGTTGTCGGATCGAGAGTCGCAAAGAGGCGGTTCTCAACGAAAACTTCGGAGCCGGAGAGAGAGTTGAGTAGCGTCGATTTTCCGACATTGGTGTAACCCACCATCGCTGCGCGCGTGTGTTTTTCTCTCCCCCGTCGCTGGGTTGTTCGTTGCCTGCCGATGCGGTCGAGTTTCTCCTTGAGATGACTGATCCTTGCCCGAATCATCCTTCGATCGGTCTCGATCTGGGTCTCGCCGGGTCCCTTTGTCCCGATGCCGCCGAATTGCTTGGAGAGGTGTGTCCATTGTCGCGTAAGCCGTGGAAGAAGGTACTGCAGCTGGGCAAGTTCCACCTGGGTCCTCGCCTCCATCGATTTCGCCCGCGCGGCAAAGATATCGAGAATGAGCGCGCTTCGGTCAAGGACTTTGCAGTCCAGATCGCGCTCGAGGTTGCGGACCTGTACGGCCGAGAGGTCGTCGTCGAACACAACAAGAGGAATGGAATTGCCTTCGACGAAGACGCGAAGTTCCTCGACCTTACCCTTGCCGATGAACGATGCAGGGTCGATTCGGTCCCGATCCTGGGTAAAGCGGGCAATGACATCCCCTCCTGCCGTATCGGCCAAAAGGGCAAGTTCGTCGAGCAGTTCCTCGGTTTCCTGTCTTCCTGTAGTCCGTGTGGAAACGCCCACGAGGATACAACGCTCCCTGTCCGATTTGGAAAGTTCAATCATGCGGAATCGCTCTTGCTGTCACGTGCAATGATCATCTCGACAATCGCGATTGCGAGAGCCGCGATGAGAAGATGCTTCCAGAGTTCCACGCCGAACCGCGATTCAAGAACAACGCGGTCTGCACGCCCGGGCTGGTCAATGGTGGTCACTTCATTTGCCGCTATTCCAACCCGCCCCATCATCGCCTGAATCAACTCCTCATGGGCGCGCGAGGTTTTCGATTCGTCCGGGTCGATATTGATCGCGAATTTTGCGACAGGAATCAAATTCTCCTTCACGGTGTACAGGCCGGGATATTCTGTTTCGGTAAACACGACGGGTGAGGCTGCGGCCGCGGGATCGCGAACGGCAGATGCTTCAATGCCGTGCGGCGTTTGGACCACCAGTTGTGCTCTTCGCGAATCTGGCAGGGTCAGCCTGAGGGGGTCGCCGATGAATGCCGCTTGCTGCTGTACCTGCTCCTGAGTCAAGTATGAGATCGATCGATGAATCAGGGGAACAAAAAGCCCTTTCAGCGGAAAATCGGACCACTCAAGCGTGGCCGGTACGCAGGCAATAAGTATTCTTCCCGAACCGCTGCGCTGGTCCAGGAAGAACGGAGCGCCGTTCGACAAGGTCATCACGGAGAGGGCAGTCGCCGTCGGGACGAATCGGGCCAGCGTTCGGATCTCCGGTGCTTCGAGTGATCGTCGATCATGACCTGCGGACCGGCTGTTCTCCCGTTCAAACATCCCTTCGAAGAGAGGATGCCGGAGTTCAACCTGTTCGATCCGGGCAAATGCGGCGACGCTTTGTCCGGACGGTTTTGCCTCAATCTGGCTGAGATTGGGGAGCCTGAGCCGTGCATAGAGTTTGTTGAAAGCGGCAGGCGATGTCTTGGGGCCGGGGAAAAGCAAGAGCCCACCGCCGCCGGAAACAAAGGCGGCAATATGTTCCACCAGAGTTGCCGTCTCCTGGCCTGCGTTGGTGAGAAAAACCACGTCCCGATTTGAAAGAATGGCCGGCGTGACGCGGTCGGATGTTACCCGGTCCACTGTGAGCATCGATGATTCGCCCGCACGGGCGGCGAGAGCCAGCGACAAATACCGCGTGTCGGCATCAGTCCCGACAAGGAGAATGCGAATCCGCTCCGGAAGAAGGAGAGAAAAATAGAAACGGTTGTCAAAGGGGAGGTCATCATCTTCCAGCTCGATCATTCCGTCAATGAAACCGTTTGTCCTGGGGACAAGCGAGAATTCGGAATGAACAATTTGTCCCGCCGGAATATCCAGGCCCTTCTGAGCAACACGTGATCCGTTCAGGAAAACACTGACCAAATGGTTTCGGGCATCGGCTTCGGAGAAATTGCCGACAGCCAGGTCAAGGGTAAAGGGCTTGCCTGCTTCGATGATGGAATTCGGAATGGTCGATGAAGCGATTCCAAAGTTGCCGATGTTCCCTTTTCCGATAGGAAGGAAGAAGAATTTCACGCCGGGTTCAAATCGATCGGCCGGTTCCTGATCCCTTGTCCGATGGGGCGTGACGATGCCGGCCTGAAAGTCTGAAATGACATAGACTTCTTTGTTGAAGTTTCTCGAACCGGATACAAGCCGTGCGGCGAGACGCAGGGCATCGTCAAGATGCCTGTGGACAGAAGTGACTTGCAGGTCTTTGAGGAGTGCTCGAACGACGGCGAGGTCACGAATGGCCGCCTGATCGCGTGTCCCTTCATCTGAAGAGGCCGAGAGCGGAATCACATAGATCTCGTCACCTTCCTCAAGCAGATTGACGATGCCCAATGCAGCATCCTTGGCCTGCCGGAAGTACTCGCCCTCCTCGTCGGCGGCGGTCATGCTGTTTGAATCGTCGAGAATCAGAACTGCCGTTGTCAGCGCCCGGCTTCCACCCGCAAATGTTCCTTTCAGCGTAGGCCGCGCGAAAGCCAGCACGATGAGCAAAACGAGGAGAGTTCGGAGTATGAGCAAGAGCAGCTGGCGAAGCTTCAGGCGGCGGATCTTCGTCTTTTGAAGCTCCTTGAGGAAGCTTACCGTGCTGAATTCGATGGTTCGGAGCTTGCGGAGGTGGATAAGATGGAGGATGATCGGAATTGCCGCCGCGGCAAGACCGAAAAGTACAAAGGGATTGAGGAACGTCATCAGTCGCTGCGATTCTCCGGAGAATGATTGCCGCTTTCAACTTAGGGGGAAGAGGCCCGAAAAGCAAGTGAATCACGGTCCGTTGGAATTCGAAACATATTTCGGTACTTTAGTTCGACACGCCACGCAACCTATGATTCTCATTGTTCGAAGAGCAGCGCTTCTCCTCCTGTTTCCGGTTTCCCTCCTTTTCGCTCAGGTAAGCAACGAAGGGGTGAGGCATTGGAATTTTCATCCCTCGTCGGTGAAATTCCGGAGCGCATTGCCGAACCTCGTTACCCACATTGAACTAAGGAGGCCGAAGATCGGGCTTGTCCTGAGCGGAGGAGGGGCGCGGGGTATCGCCTCGATCGGGGTTCTCAGAGCTTTTGAGAAGGCTCATCTGCCGATTGATTTCATTGTCGGAACAAGCATGGGGAGCATCGTAGGAGGGCTCTATGCCGCGGGGTATTCGATCGATGAACTTACCGCGCTCATCGACTCCACCAGCTGGGGGGAAATTCTCAGCCTCGGTGATGACGCACGAAGGAGCGATCTCTTCTACGATCAAAAACTTGCAAGGGACAAGAGCCTTTTGGTAATGCGGTTCGACGGACTGGCACCGGTCCTTCCGGAAGCATTTTCCACAGGGCAGCGCCTCACCAATTATCTGAGCATCGTTGCATTACAGGCGATCTATCATCCGTCCGACAGTTTTGACGATCTTAAGATTCCCTTCCGTTCCGTTGCCACCGACCTGGTTTCCGGGAAACGGGTCATCCTTGACAAGGGGGATCTCTCCGAAGCGTTGCGGGCCAGCGTAACAGTGCCGCTCTTCTTCAGCCCGGTTGTGCGGGACACGACCGAACTCCTGGACGGGGGATTGGTATCGAATATCCCTGCCGATGTTGCCAGACAATGGGGGGCCGATATCGTCGTTGTCGTTGATGTCACCAGTCCTCTGCGGCCCGTTTCGGAATTGAATACGCCATGGGGAGTTGCCGACCAGATCATCGGGATTACCATGCAGGCGTCCAACCAGCTTCAACTGAAGAACGCCGATTTTGTTATTAGGCCCGAACTCGGGAGCTGGTCGTCGACGAACTTCACGGACCTGGATTCCCTCATAGGCCAGGGTGAGGCCTCCGCGGAACAGGTGACGGTCGAGATCGGCAAACGGCTGAAGGCCCTCTCTGATGAATTCGGCCTCGGAGATTCAGGTTCGGTCCAACCGGCGGATCCCGTGATTGCCCTTGAGCCGTCGCAGCGGGAAGACCCGCTGTTCAAGTCGTTGTTGAACCTTGAGGGAAGAAACCTCACGGCAGGCGAGATCCGCGAAGGCCTCTCCGTAATGTATGAGATGGAGCCGGTGCAGTCCATCGAGTTTCTCGTTGAGCAGCACGCGGACAGATCGGTTCTTCGGCCTTCCGTCAAACTGAATCCGGTGCTGAAGGAGATCCGATTTGCAGGAACTCATCGTATCCCCTCAGACAGTCTCAAAACCTTCTTTTCTTCACTGCTCGGCCGGCCGGCGAACTATCACGAGTATCAGCATGCTCTCGAGCAGGTTCTCCAAGCGTATCGGAATGGCGGCTATTCCCTTGCCCGCATTATGTCCGCGACTCTCGATTCCCTTTCAGGCCTTGCCTTCGTTGAAGTTGACGAGGGCGCGGTGTATCGACGAACAATTACAGGTACAGAAAAGACGAAAGACTACGTGATCTGGCGCGAACTTCCGTGGAAGCAGGGCGATGTGTTCGAAATCGACCAGGTGTCCAACGGCCTGAGAAATCTTCATGGGACCGGCCTCTTTGAACAGGTGTCGTTGAACGTGCGCAAAGAGGGTCAGAATGGCGAACACCAGATCATCATCATCAGAGCGCAGGAAAGGGCAACGGACCTGATTCGTCTTGGGATGACTGTGGACAATGAGCGAAATGTCCAACCCTCCGTCGACGTCCGGGATGAAAACTTTTTGGGAATTGCGTCGGAATTGGGGGTTCATTTCTTCGGTGGGCTCAGGAACCGTTATTATGCTGCCGAGTTCAAGGCGAACCGTGTTTTCAATTCATACCTTACGTTCAACTTGAGGGGGTACTACGGGCTCAAAGACGTCAACGTTTTCAAAAACGAGCCGGCAACCAGCACGCTTCGGTGGAACCGGGTACGGGACGGAGAATACCGTGAAGTCCGTGAAGGTGTCTCCCTTTCGCTTGGGATGCAGCTCGAGCGACTGGGGCAGGTCACGGCGGAGGCTCGCAGCGAACACCAGCGTGTCTGGAGCATTTTCAATCAACCTGTTGCTTCGCAATCATTCCATGTCAGCTCGATCAAGCTCGGAACGAAGATCGATTCCCGCGATCAGTTTCCCTACCCCCGCAGCGGAATTGTGATGGAATTCTCCTACGAGTCGGGGTTCGTGAGTACGACCGACCGGCTTGGATTTACCAAGATGGTTTTCAACTACAGTTTCTATCAGACCTTCTTTGATCGTCAGACGTTGAGCCCCAGGGTTCAGTTCGGATTCGGAGATGAAACCGTCCCCTTGACCGAGATGTTTACCTTGGGAGGCCAGGAGAGCTTCTATGGCTTCAGGGAAGATGATGCCCGCGGAAGACAGCTCTTTGCCGTTGGACTTGAATACCGATACTTCCTTCCCATCAGGATTCTCTTCGACTCCTATTTCAAGCTGAGGTATGACCTGGGACATATTTGGGAAAAATCGGAGCAGATTCGACTCAAGGACATGAGGCACGGAGTGGGGGTGGGGCTGGGGCTCGACACGCCCATTGGCCCCGCAGAGGTCTCCGTCGGAAGGGCCTTCTTTATCAGAAAGGACCTGTTTGACAATCCCCTGAGCTTTGGGCCCTTCGTTGCTTACTTCAAGGTTGGCTATGCTTTTTAATCCTTCCTGCAACGAAAGCCCTCCGATTCCGTAAGGAAGAGAGACCCAATGAAAAGTCCACTGGCAAAACTTTCTCCCCGCACAATCCGCATCTTTTTTACGGTTTGGGTGCTGGTTGTACTTCTGATCAGCACGCTCAATATGGCCGACGTTCTCGTCTTCAAGGCCATCAGCAACGACCAGTGCGGATGGTTGGCGCGCCCGGGTGGGGAGCCTGGCGCGATCATAACACAGGTCGTTCCTGGAGGCGTTACAGACCGGGCGGGAGTGAAGGACGGCGATATCCTCCTCAAGATCGACGGCAAGGTGTTTCAGACTCCTCAGCAGGCGATGGGCATCATCAACCCGAAGAAGGGTGGAGACATTGCGACATACACTCTCCTGCGGGACGGGATCGAATTCGAAACGCAGGTCGAAGTACTCAAGCTCATCAACGTCCTCTACATCGCATACTGCATCCTCGGATTGAGTTTCCTCGGTGTCGGATACGTTGTGGTTTTGACCCGGCCGCAAGGGAGAGTGCAGCGCCATTTCGCTTACTACACCCTTGTCACGATGCTGCTGTTCAGCCTCTCAAGCCTGAATGTCAGTCCAGCCACGGATCCAGCATGGAAGTTTTACACTCTGGTTGTCTCATTCGTTCTTGCGAGGTTGTTTGCCGTTCCGCTCTTCCTCATGTTCTTCCTTGGATTCCCGGTCCGCTATCCACTTCTTAACAAGATCTGGTTCAAGGTGGCTTTGTACGTCTTGAGTGTATTGCTGGTGCTTCCTCTCCTTACAGGTCTGGTGCCTCTGCTGCCGCAGACGCTTGTCGTGATCCTTGTCAACGCTCCGTTTGGGTTTTATTTTGCAGGCCTGGTAATCTTTGCCGCGACATATTTCCGAAAGCTGGAAAGGGAACGGAGGAAACAGCTTCGTCCCATTCTCAACAGCGTGTTTTTGGGAATTGCCACCTATGTCTATCTCTTTATCATCCAGAGTTCAAACCAGTTTCTGATTTTTACCGATCCGCTCTATTTTGTTCCGGGGGTGCTGCTCGCGGGTGTACCGTTCGCGTTCGGGTATTCGATCTTCAAATACCGCCTCATGGACATTGACCTGATCGTGAAACGCAGCCTCCTCTATGGTATCATCACTGCGGCGATAGCGGCGATCTATCTTGCATTTGTGCTGGGAGTGGGAAATCTGCTGAGTGCGCTCGTGGGGAAAACGGAAAACGAGATTCTCAACATCATGGCGTTCCTCGTTATTGCGTTTGCATTCGATCCGATCAAGCGGAGAGTTCAGGACGGCATCGACCGGCTGTTCTATCAGGAACGATTGAACTATCAGCGCGCACTGCTTGAATTCAGCCAGGAACTCCCGAGGCAGATGAACCTCGACCAGATTCTGAATTCCATGGTCAACCGGATTTCGAGTACCATGCATGTGGAGAAAATTGCGATCGTCCTCTGCGACGAAGTCGAGGGCTGCACGAGCGTCGGGAAGAATGTCCCGTACAAGTACTGCATGTTCGGGAGCGAACCGGGAGGCTTCCTGGATCAGCTGAAGAGGACCAGGGCGCCGCAGAACTTTGGACTTCTCGCGGAAGAGCCGGACTCGTTCAGGATCAATGACAGGGACAAATCGAACATCATCGGAGGCGGGATCGTTCTTTCGGTTCCGATGTTCCTGCAGGAACGGCTGATCGGGGCGATCATGGTCGGTCCAAAGATGTCAGGAAAGGCCTACTCTCAGGAGGACATTGACCTGCTCTCCACAGTGGGGAGCCAGGCTGCCGTAGCCATTGAGAATGCACGCCTGCATCGTGCCGAAATCGAGAGGCAGAAGATCGAGGAAGAGCTGGCGCTCGCCCGAAAGATCCAGGAGGGACTGCTGCCGAAGCAGAACCCTGTCGTCGAAGGGCTGGATGTCGCCGGAATTGCCATCCCGGCACAGGTTGTCGGGGGAGACTATTTCGATTTCATCGAAGTGAGCCCGACGAAACTTCTGGTTGTGGTTGCCGATGTTTCGGGGAAGGGAATGTCTGCAGCGTTGTACATGTCGAAGATCCAGGGGATGGTGCAGCTTGCGGCGCACATGTACAAATCTCCCACCGAGATGTTGACGCATGTGAACAGGCGAATCTACGACGGCATCGAGCGAAAGTCGTTCATTACGATGATCCTTGCCCTCTTCGATATGGAAAAGAAGGAGGTTACCATTTGCCGCGCCGGGCACAATAAGGCGCTCATCGGCACAAATGGGAAGCTCGAATATCTCGATGCGGAAGGAATCGGACTGGGCCTGGAGAGGGGTCCGGTATTCGAGAGCACCCTCAAAGCCGTCCACAAACCGCTTCACCCCGGCTCGGTGTTCTTCTTCTATACTGACGGTTTGACCGAGGCAATGAACACACAGCAAGTCCAGCTGGGGGAGGAGGCGGTACTCTCGCTGGTGCAGTCAAAACGACACCTTTCCGCCGTCGAACTCCAGCAATCCATCACGACCGCGGTTGAGGAGTTTGTCGGTGAGGCAGAGCGGCACGACGATCTGACGATGGTTGTGGTGAAAGTAGATTAGCAGAGGAGCAACATTGAGAATTGGAAGTTGAGTGTTGGACATTGGATATTGTTTTGTATGATTAAACGGCAATATCCAATGGTCAATGTTCAATACTCAATTTCCAATGACAGATGTTTAGCCCCGCTTTGTTTTCCTTCGACTTTTTCCCTAAATTGTCCAAGCACAATAAGGAATCCTATGTCCACGAAGCCGCCTCCCTCGATCGAAGATTTCGCGCCTGAAACACTTGAGAAGATCGCCTATTCCGCCGCGGCTGCGGTTGAGGCCCGCGAGCCCAACGACCGAAATCGTCTCGGATACAACGTCTGGATCTGGTTAAAGGAGCGTAAAGGGACGTTGGAAGAGGCAATTCGTGCCGCCGGAGCCAGGACGACTCTGGATGATAAACAGGTGCTGGATATCGTGAAGAAGGGGCTCGCGGAGAGGGGTGTTAAGGTCTAGCAGAGGGGAGAAATTTCTAGCCTTCACTTTGTACTTCTTACTTCGCACTTCGACCTTCTAGACTACCTTCCTGTAATCCAAAAACGTAAATCCCTCGTGTTCTTCTTTTCCCACCAACAGAAAGACATTTCCGATCAGATGTTCGTACGGGGGGAAGAATGTGTCGCCTTCAACATCCTGATCGACAAGCGTCAAATGCCATTCGTCTGCTTTCTCCAACAACTGTCCAAACAATTCACCTCCTCCAAAGACAAAAACCTTCTCCTCGTTCCTAAGAGCCTCGAATGCTTCAGGGATCGATGCGAATGTTTCAACTCCGTCAATCTTCTTTGAAGTGAGAACAACGTTGCGGCGGTTGGGAAGGGGTTTGCCGAGCGATTCAAATGTTCTTCGGCCCATCAGAAGTGCATGACCGGTGGTGAGCCGCTTGACGCGTTTCAGATCTTCGGAGATATGCCAGGGAAGCTTGCCGTCTTTGCCGATCACGCGCCTGCGGTTGAGCGCAGCAAGAATGATCAGCTTCACACGGCCACCTCAAACTTGATCGGCTCGTCGCACTCGTATCCGATCAGCTGAAAATCCTCGAACTTCAACTCATCGATCGGCTTGTGCGCGATTTCCAGTTTTGGCAGACGCCTGGGCCTCCGTTTGAGCTGTTCCTTGAGCCCGTCGATGTGGTTGACATAAATATGCGCGTCGACGATGGTATGGCTGAAGAACCCGAGCTCCATTCCCGCGTCCTGAGCGATGGCCTGGGTAAGAAGAGAATATGCGGCGACGTTGAACGGAATGCCGAGAGCGATATCGCCGGACCGCTGCGTGAGATGACAGTTG
>DATDRF010000262.1:0-5165 GCA_035291905.1 Bacteroidota bacterium | reverse complement strand
CAGAGAAAAGCAGAATTCGGAGTTACCTCTGCGACCTTTGCGCCTCTGCGTTAGAAACTACAACCAAATTGAGACACTACTCCCCTTTGCGAAGGAGCTCTGCTCCTGAGCTGGCGAACTCATAACCTTCAACCTTGTACGCAGGCCCGCGAACCTTGTGACCCATTTACCTCTTCCTCATTCGCGCCACCATAGCTCCTCCGCTTGCCATACGAACTGCAAGCTCACTTCGCGCATTCACAACCATCTTCACGATCTCCATCTCTGTGGGGCGGTCAGCCGCAACATCCCGATAAACCTCCGCCTCATACTCCCCTTCGCCAAGAAAGCCGAGCGGTATGCTCACCTCCCTCGCCGTCCAATCGGTCATCCCCCCCACATACCAGTCTGCCCCCCTCCGCCGGGCGATGATGATCTCCTCGGCGATCTTCCCCTCGATCACCTTGGTTTCGTCCCAGCTTGAAGGGACGTGTCTGATAAACTCCAGTCCCGGCTGACCGCGGTACGCGGCCGGATCATCGCAGACCATCATGAGCGGACTCTCGTAGACCACGAACATCGCCAGCTGATGACAGCGCGTCCCCAAGACCTTCGGCTGATTCATGTCGGGCTTGAATTGCTCAAGCGTCACATTGCGAAACCCGCCCGGGGTGAAATCCATCGGGCCCGCGAGCATCCGCGTGAACGGCAGTGTCATCGTGTGCTCCATCGAGCAAAGATACGTGACCTTGTTCTGTTCGTTCCCTAATACCCCCTCCTGCGTGAGGAGGTGCGGATAGGTGCGCTGCGTCCCCGTCGGCTTGTATGCCCCGTGAAAGAAGACCATCAGGCGGTGGTCGGCGGCTTTCTTCAGGATCATGTGGTACCATTTGACCATCTCCTGGTCGTCCCGATTCATAAAATCGATCTTCACCCCCGCCGCCCCCCATTTCTTGAAGAGCGGAAATGCCACATCGGCCTGGCGGTTCACGTTGTCCCAATGGGTCCACAGGAACATCCCCACGTTTTTCGATTTCGCGTATTCGAAGAGGGCCGGCAATTGAAGCTCGGGGATTGATTTCGTGATGTCGTATTGTTGCGGACGGTTGATGGCGCCGTCCTCATCACCGTACCAGGGCGGCTCCAGCTCGAGATACTCCAGATTGTTCTCCGACGCAAAATCGATGTAATATTTCTGGTTTTCAAAATCGAGCATGCTTGCCACACCCGGCTTGTCGCAGTAGAAATTCGGCCACCAGGGGAAAATCGCCTTCCCCGGCTTGATCCATGAAACGTCTTCAAGTGCACACGGGGCGCTGAGATTCAGAATGATGGTCGATTCGATCAGATCTCCCGGCTTCTCGCCAATCATGAGCACTCGCCAGGGGGTCTCAAAGGGGGTCCTGCCGCGTACGCAAACCCCATTCTTCCCCGGAAGCGGCGAGAGCGCGACCTGAAGTGCGTTCCCGGGCAGACCGCGAACGTACATGTTGGCATAGTCGGTCAGATCTGCTTCGGTGATTACAAGCGTCACCCCGTCCGGCCGTTGCATCGTCAGGGGAAGGTAGGTCAATCCGGTATCCGGCAAGGCATCGATCGTCGTCGGGAGGTAGTTACCTTCGTACGACGAAACGAACGTATTGATCTGAAAGGCCCACGCGTTCATATCCATGGGAAAGTGAAACTCGGTGTTTTCTTTCGTGATATCGAATTCCGAAAAACCTTCCTGAAGCGGAAGGATGTACTGAAAGGCCGCACCGTCATCGTAGGCCCTAAACGAAATGTTGAGGCGGCGGGCCGGCTTGCCCGAGACTTCGACAAGCTCAGTCGATGCTTCCCGCAACTGTATCTGAAGTTCGCGGTAATGGTCCCGCGCCTTCTTTGTTTTCCCCACCACCAGCTCGTACGTCTCATCCCGCTCGACTACCGCAGAGTTGACGATCGCAAAATGAGAGGTCAGAGGGCCTTCCTTGACAAACGTCAGACCCAGAGAGGACCAATCCAGCAGAACCCCGCCGGGGCCGGAGACTCTCCATTCAGCCACTCCCCCGCTCTCAAGCTTGAACTCGATCTTGATCTTGCCGTTGGGGGAAGATATTTGCAGAGGGTCGGAGAACAAGAACGAGGTCGAGAGAAAAAATAACAGGAAGATTGGTTTCATGGGAGGAAGAATGAAGAGAAAAGGAGAAAGAATCAAGGAACAGAGGGCGGAAGCTCGCGAACTCATCCCCCCCTTGAATGGCGCCCCCCCGCCAAAAAACTCGGTCGACGACTCCCTACGGTCTACGACCTCGTAGAGGATCGTAGATCGACTCGTCGAGCGGGCAAGCCTTCTCTTACATCTGTATAGACCAGGGAGATATGGTCTCTATCAACCGGCGCGGGCCCGCCTGCCTTTGAGGAACAAGTTCCGCCAAAAAGCACGGCGGACCACGCAAGAATCCCGGGGCAAGCAAGTCGTCGGGCAGGTGCCGACCATTTCATTGTTGTTGAGATGTTGAACAATCACTTCGGCGACCCCTTAAATGTCTCCATTCGATGTCGGGCTTTTCCTCACCTCGCGACCAACATCTTTCTCGTCTCCACAAACTCCCCCGCTTCCATTCGGTAGAAATAGACGCCGCTGGGAGACCCCGTCGCGTCCCATTCCCGCGAATACGGCCCGGCAGGAAGATCGTCGTCGATGAGAACCTCAATCTGACGGCCAAGAAGATCATACACCGCAAGCCTCACATGAGCGGCCTTCGGAACGTCAAGAACAATGGTTGTCCCGGGATTGAAAGGGTTCGGATAGTTCTGCTTCAACGCAAACGACCGCACAACACTTCCCGTAACCTGGAAGACCCATTCAATCGATTCGGTCATGGAGCCGGCCGGGTCGGCCAAAACGAAACCGCCGGGGTCGCGAATCACCGCCGTCACCCGATGCCCGCCCGAATCGAGCGGCAAATACGTGAACCGGCCTGTCGTGTCCGATTTCTGAACGATTCCGTCAACCGACCAGGTCGCCGTCAGGGCGTGGTCGGCGGGCCGCATCAATTCAACAGAGAGCCCGGCAGAATCCCCGGCCTGCACATTCATGCTTGGCGGAATGGTATACGAATCATACAGCTCGACAGCCTCATTGATCGCCCTGGTGATGTGTTCCCTGCAGACCACACAGAACGGGAGAAGGAGCGATTTCATGATGCAGTTCTCGAACGTGGGCCGAAAGAGATTGGGCGCCCAGCACCCCGGGAACGCTCCCACCCCGGGAGACCCGGCCTGAATCCAATGTTTCCATAGCGGGCTTGATTCGTTCTGGTCGCAGTTCGGGCCCACCGCAGCGACAGGGCTGTTCGTAACAAGGTATTCGTCGAGAAGATTCGCAAACGAATGCCCAAACTCATGAATCAGAACCTCGTCGGGCAATACGGTATTCGCCGAGACGGCAATTTGTCCTCCGCTTCCCCCGTAGGTTGAATCATTGACCAGGACCATGATGTGGTCATATTGGGGAAAGGCCTCATCGGCGACCGCCAGCACTTTTTGAGTATTGCAGGTCAGCAATCGCTCAAGCGGCGGCAGCCCGTAGCTCGCGTCCAGTTCCGTATCCCTCACGATGCCTGCATCGGGATGGTCGGCCCCGCGTTCGTTGGAAATGACAGTCACCATGTATACGTTGAAGAATCCCGCATACTCCCTGAACGGCGATTTCGCCCTGAACATCGGTTGTATCAGCACGCTGGAAACATCGTTGCGGAATCTTCCCGTGTCGCTCACCGTGTAGCCGTCTCCCATCACGAGAAGATCGATCCTGTTCTCATGCTCCCCTGTCACCATCACCGGTTCGGCAAGCCACAGCGCATTCCCGCTCTTGCGGAATCTCTTTCTCTCCAGCGATGAGATATCCAATTGCAGCAGGGGGAATCCGTTCGGCGCCACCACACGCAAGCCCGCGGCGCCGGGGACTTTGGGGACTGTCACGACTGCGATTTCCCTGGGAAGTTGTGCAAGAGTTCCTGAGAGAAGTCCCGTCGCCAAATCAACGGAATGTGCCACATGAATTCTTGGGTCGCTGAAGGGCCGCCCGAGAAGCACCTCTCCGCTGCCGCCGAGCTCCTCAACCCGAAACCATCCGTTGACTGTTCTCAGGGATTTCTGCGAACGGTTGCCGCCCTCAATGATCGAGGCCTCCAGCACCTCCACGTTCTCGCCGGAAAACTCAATTACCAGGCGAATCGATTCGAGCGGTTGTCGCGGAGCGTCAGTTTGAGCGAGGGAGGTGAAGAAGCAAGCGAATGCCCCCGCCACGAGAATGGAAATGCGCTTCATGTGGATTCAATTGCCCTGAGAAGTTCCAGCCCGGAAATCGAAAGCTGGAATATAGAATATGGAATTTAGTGCTCTTCATCCGGCCTCCTGACGCGAAGCTCGGGACCGAAACGGTGCAAGGGAGCGTCAGTGCAACGGGGTGATTTATCCGCGAATTGTCAATAGTGAATCGTGGAACGCCGAAAAACACCCCCCAGATCTCGCTCAACCGAGGGAACTCTTCACCATTTATTTATCCGCCGTAGCTCGTCTTGTGAGCGTAGGCGGACTATTCACAATTCACTAACCAAGGTCCTCACAAGCCAACTTTTATTCCCAATTCCTCCCCTTATTCCCAACCCTTTTCTTCTTCTCAATAATCACCTGCACGTCCACGGGTGCGGAACAAATCGGACACGCGTACCGATGCGTGGTTTCGTTAAAATTCGGTTCGTTCGTCTTCTTACAGTTCGGACAGCGGACGACGAGGGGTTTTTCGGCTTTAGGTTTGGGCATTGAGGTCTCACAACGGTGAAGGAGTTACGTGACTAATTGAAGAATCAAGAATTAAGAAGAAAGAAGCAAGTTTACCCCCGCCTGGGTAGTGTCTCAATTTGGTTGTAGTTTCTAACGCAGAGATGCAGAGGTCGCCCCGTAGAAAGAACGGGGCAGGCAGAGAAACGCCCGCCTGCCTCAAGAGAGGACACATGCGGCGGGCAGGCAGAGGAGACTCCGAATTTCTGCTTTTCTCTGCGAACCCCTGCCTGCGTGCCGAGCATTCCGCTATGTTGAAATGGTGAATGAATCACTTCGGTCTACGACTCTTACGAGTCGAAGACTCGTAGAGCAGGCAGGTCTGCGTCCTTCCCGCCCGAACGACCGTTGCGAGGTCG
>DATDRF010000261.1:0-9808 GCA_035291905.1 Bacteroidota bacterium | reverse complement strand
CTCTTCCATCGGCATTTTGTAGCACCGATCCATCTGGTCATAGCGAGCAGCCAGAACGTAGTCACAATAGCGGCTGTTATGCACATGCTGGTTCATGTCGATGTCATCGGGACGCACCTGCAATTCTGATTCGAATTTGCTGTGGAGGAAGGACATGGAGAGTTGTCCGTGGTTGGTGGTTAGTGGTTGGTGGTTAGTTCTCAGGTTCGGCGGTCAGCTGGGCCTCTTGTTCGAGAATTTCGAATTTCCCGAAGGGAGATGCAACCAATAAGAAATGCCCCGTCTGGATAGCCGGCGGGGCATCTTGCGAAACCGTATGACCGCGGATTACTTCGCTCCGAGAACGGCCTCTTTCGCGGCTTTTGCAACGCGGAACTTCACGACGGTTTTAGCCGGAATCTGAATCTGCTCTCCCGTTGCCGGATTGCGGCCGATACGGGCCTTTCTGTTGACGAGAACCAGCTTTCCGATACCCGGAAGCGTGAATGAATTCTTGGCTTCCCGGTACGACAGCTGTGCGATTTCTTCGAGAATACTGACTGCTGTCTTCTTTTTGAGCTCAAATTTGCTCGCTATGTGAGCGGCAACCTGGCTCTTTGACATTGCTTTTCCCATGGTTTTTGGCCTTTATTAGTTGGTGGTGGGATAGTGGAGTTAGTTAAACCTCTGTTAAAGGTAATCCTGCTACGTTCTTGATATTAAAGCCTCATTAAAAAGTCCCCAGAAATATAGAGTTTTTAAATCGAATGTCAACAAAAAAATGAGAAAAGCCCCATAATCATTGAGCGAATTCATCTTTTTGCGAATTTCCTAACAAACTCGAGTATTCCGCAAGGTGTTGAGCAGGCATCACTTAGGAGCACGGTGTTTCATGAAAGAGGACCAAAAGTGTGAAAAGAAAATATTTTCTTTGCAGAGGGGAATTTCGCGAGTTGAAATCCTCTGATCCGGAATGTTTTTCGAGTGAGGAAGTTGTCGAGTGTCTTTCTCCGGCCACCTCACATGCCAACGGATGCAATCAACAAGTTGATAAAATGTGGATTACAGAAATTTCCACAAGGAAGTGTTCAGGTGTTGCACATTTTTCTTTTCATTTCTTTTTAATTCACGATTTCTTCATCATGTACTACTTGTGTTTTTGTACTTTCCTCGTTAGAATTGCAGGGCCGATTGAAGCTTCTGCAAAGTTCGATCTTACCTTTCCTCCAATCGGCATTCAATTCTATGATCGATTTTCTTCTCCCATCACACAATCACTACACTACTTTACACCCATCCACTCAGGAGGTTCTATGAAGTCATTGACAAAGTGGTCTCCCCTCCTGGTGCTCGCCGTCACTGTGCTTTTCGTGACCTCCGCATTCGCACAAAACGCGACTGTACGAGGCCGGCTCACTGACGTCGACTCCGGGCAACCACTCGTGTCAGCTTCGGTGTTGATAGTCGGCACGACTATCGGTGCTGCAAGCGATGCAGATGGAAACTACGTTGTGTCAAATATCCCTCCGGGCGCTTACAACATACGCGCGACATATCTTGGTTACACGGCGCAGGAACAGAGCATCAACCTTGGCCCGGATGCCACGTTGACGGTGGACTTCGCATTGAAACAGACAGTGCTTCAGTACGGCGAAGTAATCGTTGAAGTCAACCGCGCACGCGAGCGCGAAACGCCTGTCGCGTTCACTGATATTGGCAAAGAACAGATTGACCAGAGGATTCATGGCCAGGATGCTCCGTTGCTTTTGAAGGGTACGCCAGGTCTCTATGCGTATTCCACCGACGGCGTAGGAAACGGTGAAGCAAAGCTCTTCGTCCGCGGTTTCAATCAGAACTATGTCCAGGTGCTCATCAACGGCGTTCCGACAAACGATCCGGAATCCAACTCTGTGTATTGGTCGAATTGGGGTTCGGTCTCCTCTGCCGCGGCTTCCGTTCAAGTCCAGCGCGGCGCAGGATCTTCCCTGTATGGAGCGGGCGCGTTCGGCGGTTCGTTCAATATCGTCACGGGCAATGCACGCCCGACGCGTCATTACGGCGTGAACCTTGCCTTCGGCGACCCGCAGAACACAATGTACGGTGTTGATCTCAATTCAGGCCTTATTGCTGATTCCTATGCCGCATCACTTCGGCTCGATCGCAAGATCGGAGAAGGAAATCGCCTCGGTTCCCGGTACGAGGGATATAACTATTATCTCTCCGCTTCGTGGTTCATCGACCAGCAGCAATCTCTCAAGCTCGTCCTCCACGGCGCGCCCCAGGAACACACGTATTCGTTCAGCAATAACATCAGCTTCTTCAAGTTCTTCGGATATTCGGCGAACACTGCCCCATGGCTTTCCGAGGACGTTGTCAACAAGCTCCCTGTAAATGCTACGACCGGGGCTGCCCACTATGGTCTAACCGACGGCGTACGTGAGATGGTAAGCGGCGGCATCGTGGGACTCTCTCATAACCATTTTCAAAAGCCGCAGATTGAACTCCACTACGGCAACGACCTTGACGAGAACACGTCAATCCGCGCCACATTCTTCTTCAGCAGAGGCCGCGGTGGTGGATCAAGCCTCAACAGTTCATCCTATCCTTCCTCCTCCACATATGCCGCACGAGTGGCAAGCGGAGTCCTGGGATCGGATGGAGCTCTTCTCGACACCGGGTATATCAAGAATACCTACCTCTCGAATGCCTATCAAAGAGACAGTTATTCATGGCATCAGCAGGGCGGCCTCCTTGCCAACGTTGAGACGAAGCTCTCCGATGATTTTCGCCTGACACTCGGCGGTGAATTCCGCTCGTGGACAGCCGATCACCCGGGTTATTTCACCAACCTGTACGGAAAGACGAATATCAGCGCACAGCAATACGGTCGTCGTGACACTTTGACCGGTGCCGTCGCCGGTACATTTCGGCGCAGGACCTTTCAGGGAGATGTAGCCAACGGCGATATGACCCTCTTTGGAACCGAGATGGTCAACCTTACCACCTTCGATCAGCAATACAGGAACTATCGCGGCGAGACTCCGCAATTCACGCTCTTCGCCAACGCGAACTATCAGCTGCTTCCGAACCTCAACATTATCGGTACACTTCAGTACGTTTGGTATAAGTACGACTTGACCGAGAGCATGCCCAGCGAGAATGCTATCGGGCAGATGTTGACGTCAGCGCAGATTGCTGCGCTCGGATTAGGCTCGACCCGGGGCGAAGGTCCGGATGGAAACGGAAAGTTCTACATGAAGGAATACGTATCGACGGTCAACAGTGCGACCTCAACTGCGGTACGCAACTGGTATGCATTTGACCTTGTCAATGCGAGCCGGAGCCGAGGCTTTATTCAGCCGAAATTCGGTCTTAACTACAATGTTGACGAGAACTTCAACGTGTTCGGAAGTTTTGCGCATGTCGAGAGATTCGTCGACCTCAGCGTCTACTACAATTCGGGCCGTGTCAATCCGGATGCCGGCGACGAGAAGTCCAATCAGATTGAGGGCGGCGTCGGGTACACATCCCGTTCAGCCAATGCAAAGCTGAATGTCTATTCAATGACATGGGACAATAAGAGTGCCAGAATCCAGGACGTGAGCAAGGCCGGTGAACCGGGATATGACAGAAACGGATTCCGCACAATCCTCGTCGGCAGCTCAAGCAACCAGGGTGTTGAACTGGAATTCAACGCGAAGCTCGACGAATGGATTCCTGTCAAGGGATTTGAAGTTCGCGGCTCCGCGACGATGTCCTCCAACATCTGGACAGACGTTCTCGAGTCTGTGAAGAAAGATCCCACAACGGGAGCCCGCCAGGTATTCAATTCCAACGGCTCAAATGCCCAGGGCGTTCGGGACACCGTGTACATGGATGAACTGAAAGACACCCATGTCGGCGGACCGCCACAGCAGATGGCATCGTTTGGCGTTACGTACCGGTGGGATCGGTTCTTCGTCGGAATCGATGCGAACTACTATGCGGCACATTGGGGCCTTGATGGCGATACTTATGTGGCTGTCGACGGCGAATGGAATGCCGCAAAAACGACGTTCACATCCGTCTTCAAGAAAACCCTTCCCCGCAGAGTCCTTTATGACCTGCAGGCAGGATACCGCTTTGACTTCGAAGGGGTACGGGGCTATTTGACGGCACAGGTCCTGAACCTTTTCGACAAAGTGCATCTTGCAGACGTTGACAACTTTGGAGTGCAGCCGGGTATCGCCCGTTCACTCCGCTTCAACGTGAGCGTGGGAATCTAGCTTTTCCGAACTCATCCCCCTGCCCTCCTCTTAAAAAGAGAAGGGAGATAAAGCCCCGTTGCGAAGAGCAGCGGGGCTTTTTTATTTCGGATTTCGGAATGGGGAATGCGGATTTCGCGCCCGACTGCGCTGCTGAAGCAGCTTCGTCGGACAGGGATTCGAGACCGAGTGTGATGGGGTACAAGGTGCAGAGGCTGAAGGTTACCTTCGACTCAGGTTAACGAAGAAGAAGGTGACCTTCTTCATCAATCAGGGAGAAAGGAAAAATTCGGCGATGGCCGGGGCATGGTGGATGAACCGCTGATCGGAATTGACCAGCATCGCCACTACAACTTTTTGTTCGGGATACAAAAGAAGGTGTGCCGTTCCACCCATCGAGCCGCCAGTGTGACTCACAACCCTCCGCTGATTCTTGTCCGTTCGCACAAACCAGCCGATGCCATATTGTGTTTGGTTCCCGTCCTTGAGCATTTGCGGGGTAAACATTAATGAGATCGTAGTCCGCTTCAGCAGCGATCCGAGCAGCATAGCGTTCCCGAATTTCGCCAGATCTTCCGTTGTTGAAAGGAATCCGCCCCCCGCCCACTTATAGCTATTGTCTACAAAGGGAGCATTGATAACATGGCGCACGGAATCCCGAGTGTACCATCGGGCACGAGATGAAATGAGGCTATCGGAATAGTCGGCTATTGTATTTGTCATTCCGAGGGGTTGGAAGACCCTGCGATTCATATGACCAAGGAAATCTTCTTTTGCAGCCCCTTCAATCGCTGCGCTAATGAGGTTCCAGGCATAGGATGAATAGGAGTATCGGGTCCCCGGTTCAAACATGAGTGTATCGTCCTTGAAAATCGACAGTCCTTCTTCCACGGTATGGAACCGCCGGGCCAGGAGCATTTCCTGTCCTCGGTAGTGGCGGATGCCGGCAATATGCCCCGCCATCTGGCGCAGTGTTATGGGATATTTTTTAACGGGAAAAGCAGGCACATATGCCTGAATCAAAGTATCAAGGTTGATCTTTCCTTCTTCGTAGAGCAATCCCAGCGCCGTTGCCGTGAGCGGTTTTGAGACGCTCCCGATGCGGAATTTCGTCTCGGGAGTGACGGGCACACCCTGTTCCAGGTCGGCATAGCCGAATCCTTCGCTCCAGACGACGGATCCGCCGACGGAGACCGTAACGGAAGTACCCGGGACACCGGAGACCTTCAGACTATCGTTGATAAACTGTCGGGCTTTTTGGACGGCATTTGCATATCGGGAATCAGTTTTCTGCGCCGCCGCAAACGCGGAGCCAAGGAGTATGAAGATGAGGAGGAACGCCGCTCTTTTCATTTCTGTCCTTTCATACTGACAACGAAACAAGTGACAGAAATTAGAAGCAAACCGTGCCAATGTCAATTTCTCTTTTCCATTGCAAAAGCTGGCCGATTTTGGTATATTGAGGTGGATTTGGATCCGCAATGCGCGAAGTATTTTTTGGAAATTCCGCAATCGGCATTCCGAAATCCGAATTTCCTCCGGGGTCGTAGCTCAGTTTGGTTAGAGCGCCTGCCTGTCACGCAGGAGGTCGAGGGTTCGAGTCCCTTCGGCCCCGCTTTTTGAAGCAGTTTTTGAAGGTTGGATTAGCGGTAGTTGTTATGTCTTGTGCTCACTTGTGCGCATTTTGGTGCGCATCCCCTCCGCCTTTACCCTGTTTCAATCAGCACCATCCATGAACGGCAGAATCTACGATCCAATTCCGAGAGATGCAATCCTCGCGAGGAAATTCGAGCCTCGCACGGTTAATGATGAATGGCTGAGATGCGCGTTAGCTGGATAGTAGTATCGGGGAGCACAACTGAAAGATTCTGTTCTGAGGCGGTCACATCGGAACGTCGGCCTCGAGGTCTGGGAGACGCTCTGCCGCAGAAGCAAGAAACGGATACTGCCTGATCAATTCTTTTGCGCGAGCAAGGTCAGATTGGGCTTCTTCATTTCTACCGATTCTGCGGAGATTGATTATTCGTGTAGTTAACGCCATTATCAACGAAGGTCTCGGTGGAATTCTTCCTTCTTCTGCTTCGATAATTCTGGTGAATTGTTGTGTTGCTTCCCCCTCCTGCCCCACCTTACTAAGGGCAACCCCATACTGATGTCTTAAGATTGTATTTTCTGGCTCGTATTCAAGCGCTTGAACAAGGGCTTGAATTTGCCCCATACGGTCTCGCTGAATTCCAAGGATCCTTGCTTTGATCCCGTAACATAGCGCACCCGTAAGATTGTTCGCTTTTCGGCATGCCTCTCCTATGCATTCCAACGCTTCACCTAATCGATTTCGAGCAAGGGAGTAGCTTGCACTCTTGGCTAGCACATATGCACTGTTCGGAGAGAGATCACGGGCTTGCCTGAACAATAGCTCGGCTCCCTCGACGTTTCCAGAAAACACTTCCGACTCTGCCCTCCGACATAATATTGCTGCCCGCTTTTCATTCGGTGTGTCAATTCCGAATTTCTGAAACTCACCTTGGAATCTATTGATCTCACCTGCCTGTAGTTCCATTTGTTCGTTGAAATGTTGAAGCCTTTGGCGACTGTGTAATTCGAGATCTCCCATCTTACCTAGTTCATTCCGTGCAAATGCCAATGTAATCGGTAGCGCATCATACAATGTTCTTCCGTCAGATTGCTGCACCAATCTATTCACGAGTGTGACATCCTCAAGTTCTGACACGCCACGCTCAATCCTCTCAACTTGCATTTCACTAGCCATTGCCGGGGTGGATGGTGCGCTGCAGGTTCCGGATCCATGCTGCTCCATCACCGATCAGGTGCACGTCCGTCTCTGGCTGGATGCCATGCCTCAAACACTCCCCATACCAGCGCTCCCCAAATTCCTCAGCGGGTGCTGTCTCGCCATAGACCATGCGTTGCTCTGTCCGTCGTCGGTTCCTGCTGAGCTGCTTTGTTCCCGTAAAGGCTACCCCTAATTTCACTTCCATCTTCCGCTTGCCCTTAACTTCTTCAATCTCCGTCACTTCCCGACTCGCCACCATCGTCCCATCGATCTCCACCACCACGGCCTTCTTTGTCGGCTTCTCCGCTTTGGGCATCTCCCCCAACTCAAAGACCTTTCGCCGTTGCTCTTCGACTCGCTCACGTTCTCTCTGGCCCCGCTCTTGTACCACTTTCCAGATCCCCATCCGGCTCAGTTCCATCCCACTCAACTGCTTCAACGTCTCTCGACTCATCTCATAGGATTGCCCCACCGCTACTTGCACACAGTGCTCTTGCGCACGCTCGCTCACCCGAGGTATCCCACACTGACCAAACAATGCATACAGGCTCCCAGATCGCCCCCGTCGCTTCAACCGCCTGATCCTCACCCACACCCCTCCCAGACTCGTCTGCACCCTCCGCCTGACATACCCCTTGTCAAGATACCGCCCCCTCGTCAATACCTCATCTGCCGCTGCCCGATCCATCCCTTCCAGCTTCGCTTTCATCTCCTGAAGCATCTGTTCCCGATGCCGGCCTACGAGCTCCTCCTCAAATCGCTTGAACTCTTCTTTCCCGTTCCCTACCTTCTCTTGTGCACCTGGTCCCATAGGGTTTACCCTCCTTCGATAGTCTTTGAACAACTCTATCGTCGGGTAAACCCTTCTCTTTTTCAAGACCCTCCTTACCACACTTTTACGGATGCTTCTCCGCATAAGCAGGAGGTTCTGGTGACTTCCAAAGGGATTTACGTCATACTCGCAGGCAAGCTAACAAGATTGCTAACGCTCTTGCTCAGTCAATACCGTCAGGTTGAGCAACCGGTTAGGATGCATTCACTGAAGTCCTAGCCAATTTCTCACTAGAACTGTACCGAGAATACCTAGGATGGCTCCCATAACGGCCGATATGAGTGCGATGATGATTTCATCTTTGTTTCGACTCCAAAAGGACATGGGAACATCGCGGGAGACAAGAATAATAGTCGAATTTCTTCTGAGTCTTACAAATAGAACCCAAAACACTATGGCAAGGGCACAGTATGAAAATGCGCTTGTGAAGGGCGATCGAATGAATGTCGCGGCAAGGGAAAAAATATTGAGTCCCCAAATAGAATAGTAACTGTACATGAACCACGGTTGTCGCCTAGCTTTTGCGAGAACTTGACTCAGATTGTGGAACAAACCCGCACTGTCAAGTGTGCTGGATCCCACGTATAACTTTGCCCACATACGCGTAAACTCAATCCTGGAGTATGGTCCACTTGAGTTTATCTCCAACTCGAAAAGCTCACGTTTCCCAATATTTGCGACAAGTTCCTCAATAGAATCAAAACTATAGCCTGAGGATTCGAATTTATGGTCCTTGGAGCATTCGCGAAGAATCTGTTGTATCTCAACAAGGTCATTGAGATATAGCTTGATGGGAAAATAATCTTGGGAAATAGACTGGTCGAGTTTTTTCATCTTCTAGGCAAGATTAGGATTCATTGTGAATGCAACCTAACGCGTCGGTTCAGCGGCGGGCCGCGCAGCGGACCGTCCGCTGCAACCGGTTGTTAGACGCCGGTGCCTGAGTTCTCAACGCTTACGCTCCATGGGATTCTCTCGGGAGGTCTGCTGCCCGAGCTGTTGGGCGAGACCGATGAGAATTCCTTCGGGACCCCGGATGTAGCAGAGCCGGTAGAGGTTTTCGTAATTGACAACTTCATCGACCAACGTCGCACCGAGCTTGCTGAGCCGGGCGAGGGTGTCGTCGATGTCCTCAACGGTGAACATTACGCGCTGGTATCCGAGCGAGTTCACAGGAGCTGTGCGGTGATCGGACTCGATGGCGGGGGCGTCGAAGCGCGAGAGTTCGATGCGGCTGTGTCCGTCAGGGGTGCGCATCATAGCGATCTCGACACGTTGCCCGCGCACTCCGGTGACGCGGCCGGCCCATTCACCATCGATGGGCATGCGGCCTTCGAGGGTAAGGCCGAGTTCAGTGAAAAACTGAATTGCGGCATCGATGTCTTTCACCACGATGCCGACGTTGTCCATACGCTTGACTTTCATGGTGTCTCCTTGGTGTCTAACAGACGTCGGGGCGGCCTCCATTTTGGGGGGCGGCATTGATGCACAGCCGGAAGTGAGTATTACAAACAGAATTGCATATACGTTCTTCATGTGCGCTCCTGATTACTGGCGTCTAACGGTTGGGAGCTAACCTGCGCTGCCCGTTTTGGACTGCGGTTGCGTTTACGTTTTCTGTGTTGTGTCCACAGAACTTCGTTACGATTAGCATTGGACTCAAAACGTACCTTCTCCTTACAAAAAACTCAGCGCGGGGCAGCGTCAGGTTTAGCGACCGGTTAGCTGGCACGGCCGGCTTGCCGCTATTTCTTCATTGCCTCGGCAATTTTCTCCACTGCCTTTACAAAACGAGTGGAAAGGAAGAGTCCATACACGATCATAGCCAAATAAACGATTACAATAATAGGACCAAATGCACTGAGTTCTGACATTGTCGAGTTCCTTATGTTGTGGTTTTCTCGGTTAGATGCCGTGCCAGCTAACCTAGGTTTAGTCTGAGGGGGAAAACTAATGCAA
>DATDRF010000260.1:0-11848 GCA_035291905.1 Bacteroidota bacterium | reverse complement strand
ATCCGATCGCACTGAGGTCAATGGTATCCTGGATCATTCGGCCGTTGAGGAGAGTGCCGGATCCGACATCCGCAGTGGTGCGAACCTCCAATGTTACGTCGAAATGGAGGATATTGCCCATGAATTTGCGCTTGAGGTCCTTGATCCACACCGAATAATCCTCACCAAGGTTGACAACCTCTGCCCATTCCGCCTGTCGCAAGTACGCTCCAAGGCCCGCCTTCGCCAGCCTGAGTTTTTCCTTGTCACCCGTCGGTGTCTTCAGATCGATCTTGATCTGGCTGAGGACGACAACATGGGCGCAACACACCGCCAGTACCGTGAAAAAGTATTTCATGACGTCACTCCCGTAGTATTCCGACTTTGAGCTCTGCAATTGCCTTCTTCTCCAAATGCTTTTCCCTGAACGAGTATTTGAGCACGTCAAGGTCCAGCTCGATTGAACCGAGCGCCAACACGATTGTCGCCGATGCGTCTGCATCAACATAACCTTTGGCATGTTTCGACAGGCCTATGGCAGGACGGGGAGTCAGCGGCGCGGCTTGGAGCGAAAGGAGCGAAAGAAGTCTGAAACGGATCACAGGGCCTGCCTTCACGAACATCCACACCTCATGACCCTTGTGTTCGCCGCCGGCCCCGACATACATTCCATAGCTCCACCTGGAAAATTTTGACCGTCGGTCAATGTCGCGGAGAAACGTGTAGCCCACAGGAAGGATGGAAATGTGGCTTGGCCTGCTATGGAATCCGTAACCGAAGGGATGGAAGTAGCCGTACGCCCTCGGGTTGAGCCGGAGGGGTGAATCAACATCGGGAATGCGCCAGCGTTCGCCGACAGGTTGCTCCGCTTTGTCGAGGTATCGGCGTGGAGTGAACCAATCGGTCCAGTGAAGGGGGATATCGCGACTGAATGCAACACCGAGGGTCAGGGAGAATTCTCTCGACCGAAAACCGTTGATGAGAGAGTAGCGGAATCCTTGGACGCTGACCCACACGCGGCGTGAAATCCATGCGTCGAATCGCGCAAAAGAGAACATCGGCTCGACTGTTAACCGGTTTCCATCCCAAGTGAGGTCGGCGACGGTGGGATCGAGACCGAGTGCCAATAGGTCGGAATAATGCCACAGGTAAAGGCCGAAGCTGACCGAACCTACCCAGAGTGTTGAGCCTGCGCCGGAACGGCGTCCGATCTCATAACCGGCATAGAACCCGAACGGGTCAACGACACTTGGCGGTTTCGCAAAGTTCATGGCGACGAGCAAATCCTGGCCGCCGGGAGTCTTGCGAGTTCTTCCAGTTACTCCAACCTGCACCATCGGTCGCCATTCCTGTTCTTCCCGCGGAGCGGCTTTGAATTCAACGGTGGATACGAGGTCAGGATCACTGTATCCTTTGAAATGCTGATCGAGATACCAGCGCCATTCTCGCGTGGCGGCGCGCTCGAGGGAATCCTTGTTGTCGCCGCCTTCCTTGAGGATGATGGCAGTAATGACGAGAAGGTCTTCAATCGCGTCCGCGGCTTCGATGCCGCGCGCGTTAAGGAACAATCGAGGTAGAAGATAAGGACTCTTTTCATAGAATTCGACTTCATCAGCGGGCACAAGATCTTCCCTGTAGTACATTTTATCGCGCGGATCTTCCGGGAACCAATGGATGAGATCGCTGAAGTAGTAAGGCCAGCCGGACCAGTAAATAAGGAAGGGTTCCCACGCTGTGGCCTGCCACGGTTTCAGAAGCTTGATCGCCCATGTGACCGTGTCGCGGTCGGCGTGCGCTTCGGAAAATGAATCACCCACCGTATGGATGAGGGAATAGAGATCTCTGTAGTACTTCTTTGATTCGTCGCTGCGCTCGAGGATTTCGAAGTACATCCCGGTCAGAAATCGGATGGCGAGGGGGTATGCCTCTTCGGTAAGGCCGCGGGGAGCATTGGTACGAGGATCTATTTCCGGATTGCGATAGAGAGCTCCAGGACTTGCCATGAAATGAAAATACTGGCCATTCTTGCTGAATTGACGATAGAAGATTGCATCCATGTCTCCTGAGCCAATTACGGGAAGCCAACCAAGTGAATCGGTTTCCGTCATATTGCAGTCAGGGTTTCCGTCTGGTTGGGGATAGCATGGTGGGACGCGGAGGATCCTTTGGGCAACAAGAAGGTCTATCACTTCTTTCCCTGACATGGACGGAAGGTGTGGGATGTCCCCCCTCTGTTTTTTCAGCAGATTCTTGTAGGCCGCAGCCTCTATGACGTTATGCCCGCGTGTTGTGTGACCTCTTGCCGGTGAACACACGAGAATCGAGAGTACTATCACAACCAACATGAATCGAACATCATTCCGGAGAGTGGCCATTCCAACCTCCTTGATGTTGAATTGAAGTTGCCTGCCGTCAACTGGAGAACAGACGATGTTCGAGTCGATAAGGCGAGGCCGGCTGGGAGGTGAGGGCCTTTGGCGTCTGTGGAGTGCTATGGTAATCACCCCCTGCGTAAGAATCAAGGGCGTGAAATAAGGGAAAAGTGAAACCTGAAAAATCAAAAGAGAACATTGGCAAGTTGACGGCTGAATTTCAACAACTAAGCGGGGCAGAGAAAAGACCGAGGCCACCAGGATTCGACGCCCTTTACTTTCGTTCCAATAATCCCTACCGTTGTTCACTCAAGAAGCCGCTCTCCTCATGGCCGCCACGCGAAAATGGATGTTCTTCATTCCTTTCCTCCTGTGCACAGCTCAGTCACAAAATTCTGTTTGGGTCGATAATACCGGGGAACCGGTTCACATCGGATCATCATGCCTTGTTCTGGAAGACAGCGGGAATCATCTTCGCTTTCCTGAATTGCTCTCTCCCTCGACCCTTGCTCAATTCCGGCCGAGCGGCCACGATATCCCCAACTTTGGGTTTACGAACTCGACGATCTGGATTCTCACAAAGGTCGCGAACGGCGGGGACCGTGAATTGCATCTTATTCTCGAGACGGGTTATCCTCTTCTTGACTTCATTCGTGTCTATGTCCGGAATTCCGACGGTTCGGTGCTTATGCAGGAGGGCGGGACTTCCATCATGCGAGATGCATCTGCGTTGAAAAGCAGGAATCCCGTTTTCCGCCTTGCTCTTGCCGGAAACGACTCGGTCACCATTGGGCTCCAAATACTCTCTTCGGGTGCAATCGTCGTGCCTCTCACGCTTCATCACGAGAATTCCTTTCTTCAGAATGTAAACGACGAGAATCTTATTCTCGGAATGTATTACGGAATTCTCCTCGTTCTCCTGGTATATAATCTTATTCTCTTTTTCTCTTTTCGCGACATCGTGTACCTGTGCTACACACTGCTTGTGTTGTTCTTCGGTCTTTCTCAATTCACATTTGACGGTTTCATGCTTCTGTACTTTCCCTCTGCTCACCCGTGGATCGTGCAGCACATTTTTCCTTTCGCGTTTGCAGCCAACATCATCATTGCGCAAGTCCTGACACAACGTCTGCTGGCGACGAGCACCAACGTGCCTTCCTACGACAAGATCATGAATCTCGTGAAGAGGACGGGAATCCTCATGATTCTGCTGATTCCAATCCTTCCCTTGTGGTTCTTGTATCCCGCCGTGTCGGTCATGACGATCATAGCAGTACTCGTTCTTCTCCCTCCTGCAATCCTCCGCTGGCGGCAGGGGTATCAGCCCGCAAAACCGTTTACGCTTGCGATTGCCGCACTCTCCGTTGCAGTCCTGGTGCGAATGTTCAGGAATCTTGGCATCCTTACCGATATTTCCCTCACGGTTCATCCCGTTCATTTTGGAACTCTGCTGGATGCGCTTCTGCTTTCTGTTTCACTCAGCGACAGAGTGAACCTCAGAAAGATCGAGAATGAACTGGGGAAGGCGGAATTGCGGGATCGGCTGGCGAGGGACCTGCATGACGACCTTGCCTCGACACTGGGAAGCATTTCCTTGTTTGCCACATCGTTGCGCACGAAGCTGAAACATCCGTCTCAGGATGTCAGGCAGCTCATCGAACGGATCGCCACGATGGCGGGCGATTCCGTTGATGCAATCGGCGACATTGTGTGGTCCGTTTCGCCGGAAGGGGATACCATGAGTCAATTGCTCATTCGGATGCGGGATTATGCATCCCAGCTCTGCACGGCGAACGGCATACAGTACCAAATCACGATGCAACCTGGTGCGATTGAAATATGGCTGAGTCCGGAAGTTCGCAGAAACATGTACCTCGTCTTCAAGGAAGCAACGCACAATGCGGTTCGGCATTCCGGAGCAAAGAAGGTGACGGTGGAAGCAGGGATGTCGGGCGTGATGTTCGAGTTACGTGTTCAGGATAATGGCCGTGGATTTCGGATGGAGGGGAGGCCGGGTCGCGGGCACGGTCTTCGGAGCATGGAGAAGCGCGCCCGGTCCATTGGGGCACAATTCAGTTTGGAAACGTCGCCCAGGGTGGGAACGAGCGTTTCCCTGTCGAAAAAGATGACATGATTGTGTCATTGCTTTGATAAGTTCTGTCTTGCATGTTTGTTGAGGCATTTTCTATGACGCTGCGAGTAGTCATAATAGAAGACCACGATGATTTCCGCGAAGGGCTTTTTCATATCCTCCGCAGCACCGAGGGGTTCCGGTGTGTCGGCAGTTTCGCTTCCGTGGAAGAAGCATTGAGGACTTTTCCTGCTGCAGACGTGGTTCTGATGGACATCGGACTTCCCGGCAAAAGCGGAGTCGAAGGTGCCCGGCTCATCCGGAAGCGGGCCCAGGAGATTCAGATTGTCATGCTCACAGTGTTCGAAGATGACCGGCACATTTTCGAAGCGATCATGGCCGGAGCGAACGGGTATATTGTCAAAAAGACTCCGCCGTTGAAAATCCTCGAAGCCATCCAGGAGGCCGCCGCCGGGGGAATGCCGATGACCCCCTTCGTGGCGCGACACGTTGTCGATATGTTCCGCCGGTACGCCCCATCCGTCGAACAGCGCACCGATCTTACGAAGCGTGAGCAGGAAATCCTTTCCCTCCTGGCGGAAGGATCGAATTACGCCATGGTTGGAGAAAAGCTTTTCATCAGCCTCGACACTGTTCGCAATCACATCCGGCATATCTACGAGAAACTGCAGGTACACTCCAAGTCGCAAGCGGTCGCGAAGGCTATGAGGCAGGGGTTAGTGTAGGCCCTTCCTTCAGAATCTGCGCAATCTCTTGTTCTGCTAATACGAACCAGCAAACTCATCGCCTCACCTGGGGTTGAGTTCGAACAACGCCGTCCTCATTTTCTCCGATCCCTCTACCATCCGATTCACACCTCCTTGTCCCCACCTCACCTGACATATCCATGTCGCCCGATTCTGCACGTTTTCTCCACCAAGCCTCAAATAAACGCATAACCATGTCATAGAAAAGCGAAGCACGCTCTCGTAGGTTAGTCATACGAAGAGCATGAAACCTCGTGGCAGAAAGGAAGGCAAAGAGTGTTGACGGCGTTGATACTTGGCGTGCTGGCCGGTTTCGTTGTTTCGATTCCCCCGGGCCCGGTGACCGCAACTCTGATCGCAAAGACCCTGGAAACCGGCCGCCGCCAGACGATGGTTTTTGCGTGTGGGGCCGCCTTGTGCGAAGTGCTGTATGCATCGGCTGCAATACTCGGGATGGATCTTCTGATTCCGGTCAGAGCTCAAGGATTGATCAACGGGGCAGGGTTCCTGCTGCTTCTCGGGATGGGGATCCGTTACACATTCTTCGATGTGGTTCCCGCTTCACAAAAAGAAAAATCAATCTCTGCCTCAAATTCTTTTGTTCTGGGATTGATACTGCCTCTTACGACACCGACCATTGGGGCTTCCTATGTGGTGATCGCGGGTCTTCTCCATACGAACGGCCTTCTTGCCACGGAGGCGACTGCCCGCAATGCATTCGCCGCCGGAACGGGTGTCGGCACATTTCTCTGGTTGTCGGCAATGATGATGACAGTTGAAAAGCTCCAGAAGAATGCGGGGTTAAATATTGTGAGGATCACAGCCCGTGGAGCAGGGATGTTCATGCTGCTTGCAGCGGCCTACGTGGGGAAGGGTCTGATTCTCTTGGTGCAGACAATCGCAGTACAATGAAAAACGACTCATTCACAATGGAGGAATCATGAACACGCAAATCAGGAAAATCTATCTGGATCGGAATGAAACGACAGCCGGCCCGGCGCCTGAATGCCTTGACGCCTTGCGAAACATTTCGTCGGAAGAGCTGAGCTGTTATACCCGCGACTACTCCAGGGGGATCAAGAGCTCATTGTCGCAGAGACTCTCCGAGTTGTATCACGTCCCCGAGGAACGGGTCCTGCTGGGCTATGGGAGCGAAGACCTCATCAAGCAGGCGGTTCACTGTTACCTTGGCAGCGGTGACGTGCTTCTCAAGCCGGAGCTTTCATGGTGGTACTACGACTCGGTTGCTTCTGAGGTTCATGCGGAAACCCGCACCTTCAGGCTGGTCAAAGAGAAGCATGGCTTCTCGTTTGATCCCGATCTGATCCTCGACGCCTATCGTGCCAGGCGGCCCCAAGCGCTCCTGATCAGCTCTCCGAACAATCCCACGGGAAACTCGCTTGCCATCGATGATCTGCGAACAGTGCTTGCTGCGACGGAACACACTATTGTGGTTCTTGATCAGGCCTATCATGGATTTACGTCCATCAACGAACTGCCCCTTCCGGATCTCCTGGACGAGTTTCCCCACCTCGTGATTCTCCGAACCTTCTCGAAACTCTACGGCCTTGCAGGGGCGCGGATAGGATATGCCCTTGCCGGCAAGGGAATCAAGAAGCTGATCAAGTTCAACAAAAAGTATCTCGGGTATAATCGAATTTCGGAAGCTCTTGCGATGACGGCTCTTGACGCAACGGAATACTACGGTGCTCTCAGCAGAACGATCGAAAAGGAAAAGACGAAGTACTACAGGAGTCTCGGAGCGCTTCCCGGAATGACCGTGTACGAATCGGACGCCAGTTTTGTCCTCGCATCGTTCGATCCGGAATCGGGCGCTCAGATCAGGCAGGCCCTCAGCCGCAACAACATTGTCATCAAATTCTTCGATGATGATGACATTCGGCTGAGAAACCACATGAGGATTTCCATCGGCACGCCGGATGAGAATGCGCTCGTGATAGAAACCATGGCGCAGGCGCTGACAAGAAGAAAGGTCATCGCGGCATGAGCACACCGGCTGGAATAGCGAGACTGCGACAGGAGTATCGGTCGTCGCTGAAGGCGATCGCAGCGGAAGAACTTGTGGACCTTCTCATGTTTCGTCCGTTGGCGTTTATTGCGGCGAGGCTCTTTCAATCCACACCCTTGCGGCCGATCCATGTGACCCTCTTGTCAATGGTTCTCGGAGTTGGAGGCGGCATTCTCCTGGGTATGACTCCGGAATCGGACCTTCTCCCTGCCGCGCTGTTCATCTGGCTTTCGGCGCTGCTCGATTGCGCCGACGGCCAGCTTGCACGGTTGCAGAAGTCAGCATCTCCCATGGGGAGGATTCTCGACGGGCTGATTGATTATGCCGTCGGCATCTCCATTTTCGTCGGGATTGGAGTCAGAGGAAACCCCGCCGTGAGCGAGAGCGCATGGTGGTGTGCCGTCGGCGGCGCGGGTGCAAGCTACGCTCTGCAGGCAATGGTGTACGATCTCTTCAGAACGGAATATCTAAAGATCGCCGGCACAGGCAGGTCCACAAGGGAGGTGCAGGCGATTCCCGGCGCTGCGCCGATGCGAAACGGGAGCGGGGTTGTCCATTGGATGTACGCCAGGTATGCCGCATGTCAGCAGGTTCTCGGTACTTGGCTCGGCGGAATTGAAGATGATGAGCGGACGAGCCGTCACCTTCGGATTTGGGGACTGAACGGAACTAGTACTCATGTGATGTTTCTTATCGTCGCCTGCCTTGCGGCGCGGGTCGATCTGTATTTGATTTACCTCATTGTCATGGGAAACGCGTTCATGTTGATCATGATTCTGATGTGGCAGAAGAATCTGAAGAAGCCGTCGGGACGTCCCGAATCTTGCGACGAGGTTCACGGGCGGGATTCCAGCAAAACGGAACAAACAGCGGTCATCGAAGTGTAACTGCCAATCAAACCACTTTCAGGAGGCTGTCATGAAACGCATCTTTATCCTTCTTGTTGCTTTTGTGGTCCCGGCCGCAGGGCTTGCTCAGACCGAGCTTATGCGGACAAACGAGGAATCTTCGGTAACGGCGGAAGTGCTCATTCCGAGCTTCAAGAACGAGTTCGGATACACCTTCACGGGAATGACTATTCTCCTCTCGGGGAAGGTGACCATAAGCGACATGTTTTCAATACACGCTGAGGTTCCGTATGTTCAGTCGAAGATGGAATATTCAAGTCCTTTCGGATCCACGTCGACCTCAAAGGGCTCAATTGGGAACACCTATCTGGGACTCGGCATTGGCCCGTCGAATGGTGTGCTGAGCGGAGATTTTGGTTTTCGGCTGAACACTCTTTCCGAGGACAACAGCTCGGCCGTGTTTTCAGGAATCTTTGGAGACATGCCGAACGTCGAACGCTACCTCCCGGAGACGATGGCAATCCAGGCCGGCGTCAATTTCCAGCCGCAGATTCTGAATAATTTTTCCTTACTGGCACGATTTGCACCGTCTCTGTGGATTGAGAAAAACGGAGATGGGGACAACATGTGGTTTTCGCACTATGGTCTTGGCGCTGCATATCAGATCGATGTTGTCAGGGTTGGTGCGGGTGTCAACGGGTTATGGAAAATGAGCGAGGAAGGATTCCTTTTTGGGAACAAGGATGCAGTGCATCATTTTCAGGCAGAAGTCAATGCCCGGTTTGGCATGATTCGCCCCGGTGTGATGTTCCGTGTTCCGCTTGACAAAGAGCTCGACATGACAAAGTCTACGATCGGGTTAAATGTCAGTGTATTGTTTTAGAAGACGATGGTGGCTCGTTGGGGAATGGTAACGCCGATTCGAGGCCGCACGATCAGATGCGGGCGAAAAGGAGGAGGCCCTATGCGCAAAGTGTCCATATTGCTGTTCCTTATTCTGCTCACTGAAGGTGTCCCTGCGCAATTCCGCCGGGATGAGGATCGGGTCACCTCATCACTCATCAGGGGAAAAGAGCCTTCTGGATCTCCGGACCGCGTTTCCGCTGAAGTCGTTGAACTGCCGAGCAGCCCCGGTTGGTACGGGATTCATCTGTCCGCGAAATCCCTTAAGGGCAAAAATCCACTTTCCGGTTCTGTTCTTTATCCACCCGACGTTTCGCAACGACAGACTCGCAGTAAACGCAGTAAATGGGGAAGCCGTTTTGAGATTGCGCGCACGGGGAGCTTGAGCTTGACCTGGCAGAACTGCAGGGTGCCCCAATGGAATTCAGAAATAGATAGGGCAACACTATTTTCACACCAAGGAGTTAGCATTTCGGTTAGCAAAGCGTTGAAAGGCATCTGAAATCCGAGCAAACACGACCAGATCTCCTACCTCTGAGGCAGATGATTGATTTCTATTCGAGAATCAGATAGATTCACCGAATAGTCTTCCGGGTGGGGAGGGAACATGTGGGTGGAAAGCCTCCGGAGAGCGCTGTGGCGTTTTGAAGGAGGCTTTTGCTGTTTTGGGGACCTCAACGATGATCAGCCAAACTATATCCCACTACAAGATCCTCGAAAAACTCGGCGAAGTCCGAAAGTCGCCGACGACCGTTGTCGAGCGAGTCGTTGCGACTTTGAGGATCCCGCCGTTGTCTGGCGGGAGCCGGAAGGTGAGATTCCTATGATCGGACAGACGATATCGCACTACAAGATTCTTGAGAAGTTAGGTGAGGGCGGAATGGGTGTTGTCTACAAGGCCCACGACACCAAGCTAGATCGCCTGGTGGCGCTCAAGTTTCTCCCAGCTCAACTCGCTGCCAGCGAGCAGGATAAGCAGCGTTTCACCCATGAAGCCAAAGCCGCATCCGCTCTTGACCATCCGAACATCTGCAACGTTCACGAGATTGATGAAACCCCTGATGGACAAGTCTTCATCGTCATGGCGATCTATGAAGGTACTCCACTCAACAGAAAGATCGAGAAAGGTCCCCTCAAGATAGACGAAGCCGTGGATGTTGCCATTCAAGCGGCAGAAGGATTACAAGCTGCTCACGAGAAGGGCATTGTTCACCGGGACGTCAAGAGCAGCAACATTATGGTGACAGACAAAGGGCGCGCCGTGATCATGGACTTTGGTTTAGCGCACAGTCGTGGAATGTCCAAGCTGACGAAGACCGGCTCTACTTTAGGAACAGTGCCCTACATGTCCCCTGAGCAAGCTAGGGGCGAGAAGGTCGACGACCGAACTGATATTTGGTCGCTGGGAGTGGTGCTGTATGAAATGATTGCTGGACGGTTGCCATTTAAGAGCGAATACCAAGATGCAGTCGTATATTCCATTCTGAATGAGCCCCCTCCGCCCATCACAAGCTTGCGAAGCGATGTACCGATGAAACTTGAGGAGATCGTCAACAAGTGTCTCGAGAAGAAAGCTTCCGATCGATACCAGCATGCAGACGAGCTCATTGTCGACCTGCGACGTGTGAGGAGTCAAACCAGCAAAGAAGTCGTTGTCCCAAAGCCATTTTTGCGGGCCAGAAGCCGCATGTTGATATATGGAGGAGCAGTTGTTGTCCTAGCCGTCTTTGTTTTCCTTGCGCTACCGCTGCTCAAGGAAAAGAATAAACGGATCATATCGCTCGCCGTTTTTCCGCTCGAGAATCTCTCAGGCGACTCCGAGCAAGAATATTTTGCCGAGGGAATAACAGATGCTCTCATTACTGAATTGGGACAGATTAGCGCGCTACGGGTAAGATCGCGGACTTCTGTCATGAAGTACAAAAAAACAGAAAAATCTCTGCCGCAGATTGCCCAAGAGCTGAATGCAGACATGGTGGTTGAAGGTTCTGTCTTGAGGTCGGGGGAAAAAGTGCGGATCACAGCCAAGCTCATTCATGCGGTCGAAGACCGGCAGCTTTGGACTAAGAGTTACGAGCGCGACATCGGCGATTTTCTGGTTCTTCAAAACGAAATTGCCCAGGATATCACGAGGCAGATCGGCATCAGACTCAGGGAGGAGGAGAGGTTCCGGTTGGCCAAGAGAAGGACTGTGAATCCTCAAGCCCTCGACGCCTATCTCAAGGGAGTTTATTCAGGCGATAAGGAATATTTTAATCAAGCGATCAAACTCGACCCGGATTTTGCTCTAGCTTACACCAAGATTGCAGAAGGTTATTTTTTTAGTGGTCTATTCGGCGATGTTCCGCCTCGGAAGGCCTTTTTGGAAATGAAACAAGCAGCTCTAAAAGCGCTGGAGAAGGATAATACTCTCGGAGAGGCCCACGGCTATCTGGCTGTGGCATGGCTCCATTATGATTTTAATTGGACAGAGGCGGAGAAAGAATTCAAACGAGCCCTTGAGCTCAACCCCAGCCTCGCCATGATCCACCATCTCTATGCGCATTACCTGATGGCCCTGGACAGAAGGGAAGAGTCAATGGCTGAGGTCAAACTCGCCTCGGAACTTGATCCCTTTGCATGGGACAAGAATTTATGCTCCGGCTGGCACTGCCTCTTCACCGCAGATCTCGATGAGGCGATTGAGCTTGCCCGCAAAGACATCCAGGCGAATCCCAAGAATGCGTGGGCCCGGGTCATTTTGGGCTGGGCCTATGAACAGAAATCGATGATCAAAGAGCCCATTGTCGAGTTCCAAAGCGCCCTCGACAATTGGAAGGATAACTCTCTTCCCCTGGCCGGCCTTGGTCACGCCTATGGGATTGCCGGCAAAAAAAAGG
>DATDRF010000259.1:0-4939 GCA_035291905.1 Bacteroidota bacterium | reverse complement strand
TGAAACATGAACCCTGAAACCAATATAAGTATTCTTCTGCGCATGGCCTTAAAACGAAAAATCCGAATCCACCCTAACGTGTGAATTCGGAAAAGTGGTTAGAGAGGTCTTTATTGTGCTTTCAACAGCTTTCGGAACTCTCTAACAAAGGTGCGATTTCTGTCCTCCTGAAAGAAGCTATAAGAATTTGGATCGACAATCAAGCCATCAATAAAAAGCGTCGCCGGGGTGAGGCGGAAGCGACACGGGAGGAAGCCCCCAGCCTCACGTCCCCCGATACCCCCCAAGAATGTAAAGAGGGTTGCCCGGCGACATGGGTAATATACAACATTCCGAACTTGTTGTCAAGTGTTTTTTCGGAATTTCTCCGTAATTTTTCGGAGTCATGGCTGTCGCCTTTTTTGCAGAAACCGGCGTGATAACCGATTCCTTTTGAAAAAATACTTCAGCACGACGCTATCTATTTCATCTCTCCATCGGGTTATCCTTAGGGGGTTCTTCGCTAACACCGACTCGTAGTACTTGCCAAACGCCTCCGAAAGAAACCTGTATCTCCGGATCTCAACAGACATGATCAAGACTATTGTCGCAGTCGTCACTAATTTTCCTATCTCGTCGATTCGAAGAAAGAGATTCCAGTCTGTGACTTCTCGAAACGATTGCTCGTGAATAATCTCGAAAATTAGATACATAAGAAAAGCCAAACTAAGCTTGTCTCTGTATGCCCCTTGTGGTGGATCTTTAACTAATTTGATTATGATGGACACCACTACCAACATTGTTGCCACCAAATTCATGTACAATCCCATCAACCTCAGGGAAGAGTGGACAAGGATAATGTAGTTAAAGCCTCGCGTGTATGGCTGTAATTCTTCAACACGCTTAATCCGCTCGTCCCGCGAGAGGGTCCCAACCTTCTTAGATCCATCCCACTTTGGAAGAGAAATCCTGCCGGCAATTAGCTCGGCGTTTGGACTCGCAATACCTTTGTCCCGAATCTCCTTTTCGACCTTATCTACCGAAACAAAATCCACAATGTCGGGAACCATGTAGGCATACCGTGGATTTTCTATCATCGGATAGTACAACCCTACACCGATTGATCCGGAAATAACTATCGCAGCCAAGTATTTTCGATGGACTGGCTTTCCTGATAATGTGGTTTCAAGCAAGAGAACCGTTGCACAAAAGAGTAACAGGGTATTATAGATTGCATTCGAGTACTGACCCAAATAGAATGCAACAATTGGCATGTCAACAAGGATTCTGATTGAATTCGTCTCAGCAAGAAAGATGATAATGCCTGTGTACCCGAACAAGAGAGCAAGGCTCAAAGCAATCGACCTTCCGTCAACGGTTTCTATCTTTCCTAGCTCAAGGCTCACAAGCATTGCTATCACACAGATCGCCCGAAGAACGACTTGCCCGAAGGACATTTGTTGGTCCGGACTAAACAGCAACAGAATAGCTCCTCCCAGAATTGTTGCTGTCCACCAGAAGGCGATTCTCAAAACAACACTTTTCACGGCTGCGTTAGGCATGCGTTAAGTCGAACCCTGCGTAGATATTCCCAACTTCTTCATCCTATATCTCAATGTATCTTCCGTTATCTTAAGAAATCTCGAAGCGCGACTCTGATTGAAATCGAATTTCTTCAAGACGCGCTCCAGAATTCTCCTTTCGATCAGTTCCATTGACCGGTCGAGGGCAAACCCAATGCCGTCATTGATTTGCTGAAGCATGTTGGCGAGTTCTGATTGTTCATCAACGAGACTTTCCGGAAGTGTGAACGTCTCCTTGTCTTCGGACAGCATCAGCGCCTGCCCGATGAAACTCTTCAGCTCCTCGACGTTTCCCTTCCATTCCTTCCGTGCCAGAAGACTCACCGCGTTGATATCAATAATCACCTCTCCAAGCCCCAAGTCGTCTGCTGCATTTCGCACGAAGTAGTCGACCAGATCGGGGATATCGTCGCGCCGTTCACGCAATGGCGGAATGGCTATTTTCTCCCACCCCCTTAGTGCATCCTTAAATCGGCCCGTCAATTTCCCCTGTTTCAAAAGGTCCGAAGGATCTAAGGTGAGGAGCAACATCAGACGAATACCATGGGACTTCTTCTCCAAGTCCACGAGAAAATCTGCAATAGTGTTTTGCGCCGCAGCACTTGTTCTTTCGACCTTGTCGATAATGAGAGAGACACCATCCGGTAGCTGAATGTTCCCGTGTTCTGACACCTTTGGATTGGCAAATTCGCGCTTTGTCAGAATCGTCTGAATAATCGACCGAAGCTTGAGTTCTTCAATAGATGTGACGTCGATATAGACAAAGGGATTCGCGGATTGAGTGGAGTGTTGATGAATGCTCTTTGCGACAATGCTTTTTCCAGCACCCTGTTCACCCGTAACGATGACGTTCTTCCCCGTTTTTGCGAGTTGTTGGATTTTTCGGCGGGCTTGTTGGATAGGCTTACTTTGACCGATGAGTTCTTCCACGGTTAGATTCCTGGCGGATCGTTAGTCGTTGTTGGTCCCCACATTAAGGAGAGGTCCCCCGAGGCAAAGTTAGATTAATTCATTGTTATTGTCAAGAAGGTTCAAAGATCGGTAGTGGGCTACTTTGAATGTAGCCCACCACCCAAAGATCAGTGTTACGGAGAACGTAGAGGAAGAAACAGGGGGGATATTCAAAAAGAAGATACGGAGATATTGCTACTCCACCTTCTCAGCCCCAAGTTCACGCTCGAGGGCCTCGATGACCGGATGATTCCCACCGTTGTTCGCTTTGCCCGGTGAGGCCTTCTTTCCGTTTCCCCCGTTGGACGGAACCGAGGCTGTTGATGAAGATGAGGTTGAGAGCTCGGGGGAGATAAACTGCACCACGGGCTCGATGTGGACGCTGTACCCCGTGAGCTTGCGGAAGGATTCTACCAGATATTCTTTGTGCCGCCTGAGGGCCGAGAGATGATAGTCGTCCGGACAGGCAATCCGTATCGCACCGTTGGTAACCTCGAGGATCCTGCTCTCGTCGAGAATGGACCCGACCGAGATCTTCTCCTTCCTGACGGTGCCTATCCACTCCTGCCAACGCGCGTACGCCTCATCAGCCGAAAGGGACTTGAGGCTGCCGTTTCCTGAAAGCACGGAAGTGACCTGGGCGGCGGGGATTGCCGACAACGAGGGGACTGCGGAACGTAATGGTGCCGAGAACGAGGCTACATCCCGGCTTACGGCGGTCGCGGCGGAGCTTCTCATGTGCCCTGCGCTGACGGTCCCTACGACCTTTACTACGTCTGCTTTTTGGGGTCGCCCTGGGGATTCCTGCCCGGCAACCCCTGCCGGAGCACCTGTGGGGAGTCCTGCTGAATTACCGAGTCTTTTTTTTAAATCGTCGATCTGCTTGAGAAGATCCTGCACGCGCACGGAACTCTCCATGGTAATCATCTGCAGAAGGGCTGCTTCCAGCTTATACCGAGGCTGAGAGGCCCAACGAAGCGACTGTTCCAGCTCATTTGCTTGTTTAATCAAACGCAGTAAGTCGCCGTCTGTAAATCGTTTAGCCTCCTGCACGTACTTCTGTCTGTAATGATCCGTTGTTTCAACCAGATCGCCTGCTCCGGTGGAGAGAACCACCAGGAGATTCCGGAAATGCTCCGCGAGCCCTCCCACAAACTCCCGAAGGTCATAGCCGAGCTTAATGATCTCTTCCACCAGCTCGATCCCCCCCCGCTGGCTCTTTTCCCGAATCAGCCCCGTCACCTTGAAGTAAACATCCAGATCGACCGCATTCAGGGTCTTGAGAGCGTCGGTGTGGGTAATGGTGTTTCCGCAGAACGACCGGACCTGGTCGAAAATACTCTGGGAGTCGCGCAGCGAGCCGTCTCCCTTTTTCGCGATCACCATCAAGGCGTCTTCGTCGATCGTTACCTTCTCCTCGCCGGCAATGAACCGCAGGCGCGTCATGATCTCCTCGATGGAGATACGGCGGAAGTCGAACCGCTGACACCTTGAGAGAATTGTAGCGGGGACCTTGTGAACCTCGGTGGTGGCAAAAATGAACATCACGTGCGGCGGGGGCTCTTCAAGCGTCTTCAGAAGGGCGTTGAAGGCCTCCTTGGTGAGCATGTGCACTTCATCGATGATGTACACTTTGTATTTCCCCCGGGTGGGGGCATACCGGACCGCTTCGCGCAGGTTCCGTATCTCTTCGACCCCCCTGTTCGAGGCTCCGTCGATCTCGATGACATCAAGACTGCGTCCTTCTGTGATCTCTTTGCACGATTCGCAGTTGTTGTCCGGATTGAAGTCTTTGGGCTTTTCGCAGTTTACCGCCTTGGCAAGGATCCGGGCGGTGGTTGTCTTTCCGCATCCCCGCTGGCCGCTGAATATGTAGGCGTGCGCGACCCTTTTGGAGGAAAGGGCATTCCGAAGCGTGGTCGTGACATGCGACTGCCCCACCACGTCTTCGAAGACCATGGGACGCCATTTGCGAGCGGTGACCTGGTAGGACATGAGGGAATGAAAAGTTAAAAGTTAAAAACGAAGATTGTGCCCTGAAAGAAAGTTAGCAGGGAATTGTTAAAAAGCAATTCCGAAACTAAAAGATGTACTTCATCGCCTCTTCAATCGATTCGACAGGGATGATCTTTACTCCCTCTTTGACCTTGGCCTGAATCTCGGCAAGGTCTTTGACGTTCTCTTTGGGGATTAGAACCGTCTTGATGCCGCTTCTTTGAGCAGCAAGGAGCTTCTCGTTCAGGCCGCCGATGGGAAGTACGTTGCCACGAAGGGTTATTTCACCCGTCATCGCCACATCGTTCCTGGCCTTCCTCCCGCTTGCCGCCGAGACGATCGCCATGGCCATGGTGATGCCGGCCGACGGCCCGTCCTTCGGAATGGCTCCTTCGGGGAGGTGAATGTGGATCTCTTTCCCCTTGTAGAAG
>DATDRF010000258.1:0-9309 GCA_035291905.1 Bacteroidota bacterium | reverse complement strand
GTATCCATCGCCACGGGGTTGGTCTGAGTTCCAGTCCCGGGAGCGACCCCGAAGAATCCCGCTTCGGGATTCACGGCCCGAAGCTGGCCCTGATCGTCCACGTGGAGCCAGGCGATATCATCCCCCACAGTCCACACTTTGTATCCTTCATGCGCCAGCGAGGAAACCATCATCGCCAGGTTGGTCTTGCCTGAGGCGCTGGGGAAAGCTGCTGCCATGTACGTTTTCTTGCCTGAGGGATCTTCAAGGCCCAGCACCAGCATATGCTCCGCCATCCATCCTTCATGGCGTGCCATCCAGCTCGCGATTCGCAACGCGAGGCACTTCTTACCCAGAAGTGCATTCCCCCCGTACCCCGAGCCAACGCTCCATATGAGCTTTTCTTCGGGAAAATGGAGGATGAAACGTCGATCAGGCGAGAGATCTCCCATCGAGTGAAGCCCGGGAACAAAATCGTCCGAGGATGCAAGATGATCCATTGCCGGTTTTCCCACCCTCGTCATAATCTGCATGTTTGCGGCAACGTACACGCTGTCCGTGATCTCCACTCCGACCTTACTGTACGGTGACCCGGCGGGGCCCATCAGGTACGGAATGACGTACATTGTCCGACCCATCATACTTCTTTCAAACAGCGGCCCGACTTTCTTCTTAGCCTCAACGGGATCCATCCAATTGTTGGTGGGACCTGCATCTTCGCTGGATCGAGTACATATGAAGGTGAGGTTCTCCGTGCGTGCGACATCGGTCGGATCGCTGCGATGAAGAAAACAGTTTGGATAGGTCTTCTCATTCAGCTTCAGCGCCACTCCCGTGTTGACCATCGTCTCCGTCAATTGCTCATACTCGGCATGCGATCCGTCGCACCATTGAATCTTCCGGGGCCGCGTCTGTTTTGCAACCTCGTCCACCCATCGTTGGATTCTCTCCTGTCCCAAGTACCTTCCCTTTCTATTCGTTCCTGATCCCTACAGCCTGCTTTTCCAGTTTCTTGCTACCGCCGCGTCAATTCGTATTTCCTCCCCGACAACCCGGCTTGGGATCGGATCAGGGAAAAATTTCTGGCAGCACGCGTATGCCTCCATGCTTGCCATATTCCAGTATGAGGGACACCTTGCACAGTGAATATCATTGCCGCTCAGGAAAAAATCGGTGGATCCGCATTGTTCGCTTTTGCTCATGGCGGTCACAAGTTTCCCCTGCGGAGTCACATAGGCAATCATCGGGATCTCCTGAACCTTCCCGGGATCAAAGAACCGGACGAGCTTCTTCTCCTGCACGATCTTCAGCGGAACCGTAATGGATTCCCCAATCACGGCCGCTTCGATCAATGTGCTCGAAATCTTCTCATCACGGTACATCGTTGCCATTGCCACCACGGGTTGGGCATCGATCACAGGGTGATACGTTCTCAGCAGTTGATTGAGAAACACGCCGATGCCCACTAACACGACTACGGCGACCAACCCGCGCATCACCCATCGTTTTACCGTGACTGACGAGGACTCGGCCATATTCCGGTTCAACTCCTGCCGGCGATGAGCTGAGCTGCCGCACACGGGGCAAAACCTGACCTCCTGATTGAATTCCGAGCCGCACTGCTGACAGACATTCATGTTCTTATCCCTTCTCCACTCTTGATACCATTCCTTCCGCTTTCTTTCCGATGATGCCGACCCCCTCGCCGATCAATTCTTCGACCACGTCAATCTTCTCATCTACTTCCTCGGGCGACGATCCAACGATCGTCACATGCCCCATTTTTCGTCTTGGCTCAGGTTTCTTCTTTCCGTAGATGTGCACCTTGGTTCCGGGAAGGGACTGTATCCTGGCAAGCTCGGCATGCTCAAGGTGTTTGCCCAGGAGATTGACCATGGCGCACGGTGACAGAAGCCTCGGTTCCTGCATGGGAATGCTGCATATGGAACGAACCAGTGCTTCAAACTGCGACATGCTGCATGCATCCAGGGAGAAATGGCCTGAATTATGGGGGCGCGGCGCCAATTCGTTGACTAGCACGCGCCCGTCAGGGGTGACAAACATCTCGACACAAAGTACACCAATCATCCGGAAGTGATTGATGATTGACCGCGCGAGCCTCAAGGCCTCTTCCTCGACCTCTTCGGAAATCCGGGCCGGGACGCGGGTAACATGGAGGATGTTCTCCCTATGTTCGTTCTCGAGAACAGGGAAAGTGATCACGGTCCCGTCATTTTCCCTTACGGCGATGACGGAGACTTCAAGCTGGAGCGCTATGAACTTTTCAACGACAAATTCGTCGTTCCCCGTCATTTGTCTGCAAAAGCTATTCAGATCGTCCTGATGATGGAGGACGGTTTGTCCCTTTCCGTCGTAGCCGGCAGTCGTGGTTTTCACCACCACGGGCAGGCCTAATTCTTCGACAGCTCTCCGGATTTCGTTCTCGGACTTCGCAATTCTGAATTCAATAACCGGAAAACCCGCATTGTTGAGTGTTTCCTTTTCCAGTTTGCGGTGGCGGGAAATTTTGAGGATGGCGCTTCCGGGAAGTATGGGTTTCCTGCGGCTGATAACATCAACGCACGCCGGGTCCACATTCTCGAACTCATACGTGACAACGTTCGAGACGTCGGCGAGGCGGCCGGCGGCACCTGAGTCGGTAAAGGGTGCAACGATGGTGATGTCTGAAAGGCGGGAGGCGGGACAATCAGAATCAGGGTCCCATACGGCGGTGCGATAACCCATGCGTTGGGCCTCGCGTAAGGTCATCATTCCGAGTTGCCCGCCGCCAATGACACCGATGGTAGCCGGTGGGAGGATCGGCTGGGTCATAGTTTGGATTCGATCACCCTTTGTTCGAGGCGCTTTCGGTACTTTTCAAGTTTCTCGACAAGTTCAGGACGCTTGATGGCGAGGATTCGGATTGCCAGAAGTCCGGCATTTGCGGCCCCATCGATGCCAACGGTGGCTACGGGAACGCCCGAAGGCATTTGAACAATTGAAAGGAGTGAGTCGATGCCGTTCAGGGCTTTCGATTTCACCGGAACGCCGATGATGGGAAGATGGGTCTTCGCTGCCAGCATTCCCGGGAGATGAGCGGCCCCGCCTGCCCCGGCAATGATCACCTCGATTCCCCTTTTCGCGGCCTCTTCGGCATAGCGAAACATGAGATCGGGTGTCCGGTGGGCCGAAAGGACCTTCACCTCGCACGGAACTTCAAACTCCTGAAGGATTTCGCGCGCCTGGGCCATGTGCTCCAAGTCAGAGGTGCTGCCCATGAGTACGGCAACTAATGGAGAGACCACTTTCCCTGAAGATTTTTGTGATTTCATAAGGACGATGGAAACGAGATTGGAACCAGAGTTGATTGGCGTAAAACGACAGCTTACAACATCAGCAGAACATCGGATAATGTACGAAACCGTCGGTTTAATCTAAAGAGTTTTTTTCCGCCCTCATTTCCGTGCATTGTTCTTCGCCTCAGCCACGCGATTAGCAATGAGGGCCGCGGTTGCACCAGCACCAAACCCGTTGTCGATGTTGACGACCGTCAGCCCCGGCGCACACGATTGCAGCATTGTCATCAGGGCAGCCTCGCCCTTTCCGCCATACCCGTACCCGACGCTCGTCGGGACCCCGATAACAGGAACGGAAATGAGCCCGCGAACCACCGTTGGGAGGGCACCCTCCATTCCGGCCACAGCGACGACTGCCGAAGCCTCTTCCTTGTGAATCAGCTCCAGCGGATTGACGAGCCGATGAATTCCTGCCACGCCGACATCATAGAAGGTAAGGACCTTACACCCCATCATCTCGGCGGTCACCCTTGCCTCTTCAGCGACAGGGAGGTCCGAAGTGCCTGCTGCGAGAACGGCAATAACTCCGCCGGTCGGCCCATGTTCAGCACCATTCCTTGCAATGACCAAGGCTCTGCCGACGCGATGGTACTCGACCCTGAATTCACCCTTTAACTTCCTTTCAATCATTTCGGCAATGTCCGGAGAGATGCGGGTTGCCAGTGCAACACCGGATCGCTCAGCGAGCGCTTTTGCAAGATCAAGAATCTGGTCCGGGTTCTTCCCCTCTGCAAAGATCGCTTCCGGAATTCCCGTCCGTTCTTTTCGCATGAAATCGAGTTTTGCGAACGACTCCAGTGAATCAAGATGTCGATGGTGTGTCATGTGCCCTTTCCCCTCATTCGAGTTCGGAAGCTCTTCGCAGGCGATCCATCACCGCACTGCCCAGGCCGCCCTCGGCAACCTGTTCAACAAGAATAACATGTGCCCCGCCCTGATCAAGTTCGCGCAGCGTTCGAAACAGATAACGGGCATAAAAATCGATCGGAGACGGCAAAACCCTGAAGAAATCTCCCGATTCAACCTTCGAAAGCTCGTGAGAATGGACGATGCAACCGACCGACTTCCCCTGCTGACGAAATTCCTGAAGGAAGCTCATCAGTTCCTGCGCATTCCCTTCGCCGACGAGAACAACCCGGGCCCGGGGAGCGTAGTGTCTGTGCCTTGTCCCCGGCGACCGTTTCAGCAGCTCCTCGTCCGCAGCTGCGCGAACCGGTCCAACGATATCCTCGATGCTTTCTTTGTGCAGACCGCCCGGGCGGAGGATGACAGGCGGATCGACCGTCACATCAAGTACTGTCGATTCAATCCCGATTTCCGCAGGCCCGGCGTTCAGGACAACATCCACCCTCCCCTTCAAATCCTCCATAACATGCTGCGCACTGGTTGGACTTGGTCTTCCCGAGAGATTGGCGCTGGGACCGACGATTCCGCCCCCAAACTCCATGATGAGTGCAAGTGCCACAGGGTGATCGGGCATTCTGATTCCAACCGTTTCGAGGCCCGCCGTGACGATATCGGGGACAAGAAAGGTTCGCTTCACGACGAGCGTCAAGGGGCCCGGCCAGAACTCTTTCGCCAGTCTTTGGCCCTTCTCAGGGACCTCATCGGCGAGGTCTATCAACTGGTGGTGGTCGGCAATATGCACAATGAGGGGGTTATCGGGAGGTCTCCCCTTGGCATCGAAGACTCTCTTCACTGCCTCCGCGTTCAACGCATCTGCCCCCAACCCGTAGACCGTCTCAGTGGGAAAAGCAACCAGCCCGCCTTTTCGTATGACCTCCGCCGCGTCTTTGATACCCTCCACATCGGGCTTGTCCAGCGACATCGTTATGAGCCTGGTTTCGGGCATAAGTGCTAGAGCGGTTTGAATCGTTCAAACGACTGACTGCAATGACTGCAATAGTAGATCTGCTTGCAGAGAGTAGCGCCAAATGAACTCTCGAGTTTCGTCTCAGTCGAATGGCAGAAAGGGCACGCAACCGGTTGTGTCAGCGTTGCCTCAAGCGATTCCAGCTTCTTTGGGGGCGGCGCAATGCCGAACGCACGCAGCTTTTCCTTTGCAGCCACTCCAATGCTGTCCGTCGACCAAGAGGAGGAAAGAATTGTTTCGACCCTGGCGTTCGGGAATCCCTTGCTGCGCAATACGTCAAGGACATCCCTCTTCATCTGCTCCATGGCTGGGCACCCGGCGAAGGTCGGAGTCATCGTAACGACAACACATTCTCCGTCCATCTTTGCTTCCCGAATCACCCCAAGGTCAACGAGTGATAAGACGGGAATCTCGGGATCCTTGACCTCTGCCAGGGCTTTCCACACTTCCTTGGATTTGTTTTCGCCGATCATCTTAGCTTTTAGTCCAGAAGCCTCTCAATGAAGGAAAGGGCTAAAGCCCTTCAGAATTTTGTGTTCCTTTACCCCGACCTAAAGGTCGGGGCAATTCCGTTTTCTCCGCGGGGTAATTCCGTTTTCTCCGCGGGCAATTCCGTTTCTTCTTTGATGAATCCAGTTCTAGCGCGGAAAGCCAGTCTACTTCTTCTCCTTCTTCAACGGGAGGATCCCCGCCAGGTCTCCGACAACATTGACAAGTTCCGTACCGGCCGGAATGACGACTTTGGCGTTATCGGCGAAAGCCTTTTCCACCATTTCAAGCCGTCTCAATACCTGCGCGTTCCCGATGAAATACTTGTCGGCCGCCTCGTTCACCAACCGGATTGCCTCTGCCTCGCCTTCCGCCGCGAGGATTTTCGCCTGTTTAATCCCCTCCGCTTTCTTGATTTCGGCTCGTTTCTCGCCGTCGGCGGAGGTTTCGGCGGCCGTCGCAAAGTCGACCGCCGCGATCTTTTCATTCTCCGCCTTCACAACCTTGTTCATCGTTTCCTGCACGTCCCGCGGAGGATCAATCTCCTTCAGCTCGGTCCTCACGATTTCAATTCCCCAGCTTCCCGTTTCCTGGCGAAGAGTCTTCTGAAGCTCGGTATTGATTCTGCCGCGCTCGCTGTTCGCCGACTTGAGCGTCATTGTTCCAATGATGTTTCTCAGCGTCGTTCGGGCCAGGCTGACGATCTGCCTCTGATAATTGTAGACGTTGTATTGCGATGATTTGACACTCTCCTCATCGATCGTCACTTTGAAGTAAACCTGCGCATCGACGCGGGCATTCAGATTATCGTTGGTAATGATTTCCTGCGGTTCCGCATCCACCATTTGCTCGGTGACATCCACTTGATACAGCCGATCAATAAGAGGAATAATCCACTGGAAGCCCGGAGAGGCAAATCTCCTGTATTTTCCCAGGCGCTCCACGAGTCCCCTGTGAGTCGGACGAATGATTCTGACCCCCAGCAGGAAGAGCGCAATCACAATAATAACAGCAAGTATCACGGTATCCATGAAATCCCCCTTTCATCGTTGGGAGCTACCACCCTGCCCCCGGAGCGGTCCGGTAGACACTCTGCAGATCGGACACCAGCTGCTTCAGGTGTTCGCCATGGTTGCCAACTCTTCCGCCATGATCCGGTTTGCACTGAATGTTCCAGGTTCCGTCTGATCGACGGGCTTCGGTTTTCAGGGTTGAATCGGTGAGAGTGGGCACGACACGTTCCAGCCACTGTTGAAGCAGAACATCGCTCGGTTTGACGACTCCGGCCTTCACAAGATCGGCTTCGCCGTTCAGAGTTTCGAACATCCCAAGAGCCTGTGGAAAAGCGTCCGTTACCGCCTGCTGCATCCTCCTGTGGCTCTCCTCCGTTGCATCGCCCAGGCGGACGACCAGTCCCTTGCTGTGCATCAGATGATATGCTTCCTCGGCCAGGATTTTTGTTGCCAGGCCGCGTATCGGCTCGAATGAACTATCCAGAAGGGAATTCATCCGTACCTGTTCAGCCTCATCGAAAAGATACTGCCGCACTACCGTGTAGGCGAAATCTCCCTTCGGGTAGGCTACAAACCGGCAACAGGCAAAGTCCTTCCAAGGGCGTTCAAAGACCATGCTGTCAGGGGATTTGCCGGTGAGTTCTGAATAAAATGTGAAAAGAGCGAGAGAATGGCCTATCTCATCCTGGGCTATATTGGAGAAGGCGATGTCTTCCTCGAGAATCGGTGCGTGACCCGTCCATTCGGAATCGCGGTGACCGAGGATGAGCTCGTCGTCGGCAAGAGCGACGAGAAGCTTCAGCAATGGGTCACGGGGAATATTTGGAGAGATACCGGTCATTTAAGCTTCAAAGCATTACACGAAGAGCACAAAGGATACACGAAGATCACGGAGTGTCGGGCTCTATTTTGGCGGGAGCGTTGAAGCCCTTGGGATCGCGATAGCTCTTGTCAAATGAACGGGAAAAGAAATCGGGATCCTGATAATCCGTTCCCGTGACATCCTTCGTGCGGACGACCCAAAGGCTCACGCATTCGAGTCGGCGTGCGAACTGATCCCGCGCCATCTGAAGGGCCATTTCGGGATCGGGCGCGTGGACAGAGCCGACGTGTTCGTGCGGCTTTCCGCGCCTCGACTGATGGAAGACCTCATATGTTTCCCATTGGGTGTCGCTCATGATACCGATCTACCCTTCGTCGCAAGGGCCTCTCGGACCCAGCGGCCATCGTCGTGCGCCTTCTTGCGCGCCTCAAGCCGCTCTTTGTTCATCGGACCGTCTCCATTGACGACCCGCCTGAGTTCGTTCCAATCCGGGGCGGTGAAGCGGTAATGGCCCGACTTCTCATCATATGCGCAGTTGCGATCGGGGACTTCAAGGCCAATTGCGCGGATCTGGGGAACAATGTGGTCGACGAATTCCTGACGAACCTGGTCGTTGGTTTTCGTTTTGATGCGCCAGCGCATGGCGCGGGCTGTGTGGTCGGACATGCTGTCGGGCGGCCCCGACATCATGAGTGTGGGATACCACCAACGGTTGACCGCGTCCTGGGCCATTGCGCGCTGTCCCGGCGTCCCTTTTGTCAGAGCCACAACGGCGTCGTAGCCCTGTTTGATGTGAAAGGATTCCTCGTAGCAGATGCGCTTCATGGCCCTGGCGTACGGCCCGTAGGAGCCTTGAGCAAGCATTGTCTGGTTAATGACTGCGGCAGTATCGACCAGCCAACCGATAACCCCAACGTCGGCCCATGTCGGCGTAGGATAGTTGAAGACATTCGAGTATTTGGCTTTCCCCGCAAGGAGCTCGTCCATCATATTTTCCCGGGATTTTCCGAGTGTCTCCGCTGCCCGGTACAGGAGCTGGCCGTGCCCTGCCTCATCCTGCACCTTCGCAAGAAGAATAAGCTTGCGGCGAAACCCGGGCGCATAGGGAATCCATTTCCCTTCCGGCAACTGACCGACAATTTCGCTGTGAGCATGCTGGCCAATCATCCGAATAAGGTTTTGGCGGTATTCATCCGGCATCCAGTCTCCTGGCTCAACCCTGTCCCCGGCTGCAATCCGCGCCTCAAATTCGGCCAGTTTTTGTTCGTCCGACTGCCCCGTCATCGGGCCTCCTGTGGTCTGGTATTCGAAAAAGATAAGCAATTTTGAAACAGAAGTAAACGGAACGCGGATTACGCGGAGTGAAGACACCTGCCCGCCAGAGTCGTTTCTCAGAGGCAGACGGGGATTACGCGGATTTGTCAAAATTCCGCGCAGCAGAATTGTGTGGCGAAATTCCTGTCTCCTGTTTCCCCGCGTCCGTCAGAAACGGACGCCTACAGGCCCTCAACTGTTGCTCAATCCCGCAAAGCGGGATTGTGATCCGCTGCGGGCTTGTTAGCCGTCGCCTGCCTGCCGAAGTGAATGCGACAAGCTTCGTCGCAAGCGAAATGGTCGGCACGCAGGCAGGGTTTTCAACCGATGGCGTGGAACGCATGCCAGAGGAGCCGATCTTCCCGCGTCCGTTAGAAACGGACGCCTACAGGCCCTCAACTGTTGCTCAATCCCGCAAAGCGGGATTGTGATCCGCTGCGGGCTTGTTAGCCGTCGCCTGCC
>DATDRF010000257.1:0-27179 GCA_035291905.1 Bacteroidota bacterium | reverse complement strand
CTCGACGGAAAAGAAATCTCTCCTGATGAGGTCCGCAATGTCCTGAGGAGAGCATCCCTCAAACTGAGCATTGTCCCCGTTCTCTGCGGATCTTCGTTCAAGAACAAGGGTGTGCAAAATCTTCTCGATGCTGTTGTTGATTTTCTCCCTTCACCGATTGACATCAACGGAGGCGAGGTCCATGGCCACCACCCTCACCGTCATGACGATGTCGTTCGAAAAGCATCGGACTCTGACAGGTTTACGGCCCTGGCGTTCAAGATCATGAGTGACCCGTTTGTCGGTCGGTTGACCTACTTCCGTGTCTACTCGGGCGTTCTTAAGGCCGGTTCGTATGTTTACAACGCAACGACAGATCGTAAGGAAAGAATTGCCCGAATCCTGCGGATGCATGCAAATCACAGGGAAGAGATTTCGGAGGCATACACAGGCGATATCGTCGCGGCTATCGGACTGAGGAATACGAAGACGGGTGATACTCTCACCGAGGAAAAGGATCCGATTATTCTTGAGAAGATGATTTTCCCCGAGCCCGTCATCGACGTTGCAATAGAGCCGAAGACTAAGGTCGATCAGGAAAAGCTGGGTGAGGCCCTTCAGAGACTTGCCGAGGAGGACCCGACATTTCGTATTTCCTCAAATGAAGAGACCGGCCAGACCATTATCAGCGGGATGGGCGAGCTCCACCTTGAGATCATCATTGACCGGATGAAGAGGGAGTTCAAAGTTGAAGCAAACGTCGGCAAGCCGCAGGTAGCTTACAAGGAATCGATCACAAAGAAGGTCACGGCTGAAGGCAAGTTCATTCGCCAGAGCGGTGGTCGCGGTCAATTCGGTCATGTGGTGATCGAGATTGAGCCGAACGAAAAGGGCAAGGGCTTCGAGTTCGAGAATGCGATCGTAGGCGGTGTTGTTCCCAAGGAATATATCAAACCCACCGAGCAGGGCATTGTCGAAGCAATGAAGAACGGCGTTTTGGCAGGCTATCCTGTGGAAGACGTGAAAGTGAAACTGTTCGACGGGTCGTTCCACGCTGTTGACTCATCGGAAATGGCGTTCAAGATTGCAGGTTCGATGGCATTCAAAGAGGGAGCGCGCAAAGCCGGACCAATCATCCTCGAACCGATTATGGCGGTCGAAGACGTCACGCCGGAAGAATATCTTGGGGATGTGATGGGTGACCTGAATGCAAGACGGGGAAAGATCGAATCATTGAATCCCAGGAAAGATGCTCAGGTCGTCAAAGCGATGGTCCCCTTGGCCGAGATGTTCGGATATGCAACGCAGCTGCGCTCTATGACGCAGGGTCGTGCACTCTACACCATGCAGTTCTCGCATTACGAAGCGACACCAAAGTCCATTTCTGACCAGATTATCGAGAAGGTCAAAGGAAAAGAAGCAGTCGTAGCCTAAGTGTAGCATATTCTTCTGATCCCAGTCTATGAAAGGAGACTCACCCAATGGCAAAAGAAAAATTTGATCGCAGCAAGCCCCACGTGAACATCGGGACTATCGGTCACGTTGATCACGGGAAGACTACGCTGACAGCGGCGATTACCATGGTGCTCGCGAAAAAGGGACTTTCGCAAATCAGGACCTTCGATTCGATCGATAATGCCCCTGAAGAGCGTGCCCGCGGAATCACGATTGCAACGGCCCATGTCGAATACTCAACCGTCAACCGACACTACGCCCACGTTGACTGCCCGGGCCACGCTGATTATGTGAAGAACATGATCACCGGTGCGGCGCAAATGGATGGCGCGATTCTCGTTGTTGCCGCCACTGACGGACCGATGCCGCAGACGCGCGAGCACATCCTTCTCGCCCGCCAGGTGGGTGTTCCCAAGATCGTTGTGTTCATGAACAAGGTGGATGCAGTTGATGACAAAGAGCTTCTCGACCTGGTCGAACTCGAGCTTCGTGACCTTCTGAAGAAGTATGAGTTCCCCGGAGATGAGATTCCCATCATTCGCGGTTCGGCTCTCAAAGCGATGGAAGCAGCTCTTCGGCCCGACTCAAAGGGTGACGATCCGGCATTCAAGTGCATCGATGAGCTCATGAACGCTGTCGATACCTATGTTCCGATGCCGAAGAGGGAAATCGACAAGCCGTTCCTGATGTCCATTGAAGACGTATTTTCGATTACGGGCCGCGGAACCGTTGGTACCGGCCGTGTGGAACGCGGTCGCGCAAAGGTGAGCGATGAAGTCGAGGTTATCGGTCTCGGCCAGCACAAGAAGACCGTTATCACCGGTGCGGAAATGTTCCGGAAAGAACTGGATGAGGTCGTTGCAGGCGATAATGCAGGGCTCTTGCTCCGTGGAGTCGAGAAGAACGAACTCGAGCGCGGAATGGTCATCGCGAAACCTGGATCCATCACTCCTCATAAGAAGTTCACCGCTCAGGTCTATGTCTTGACGAAGGAAGAAGGCGGCCGCCATACGCCGTTCCTGAACGGATATCGCCCTCAATTCTATTTCCGCACGACGGATGTGACCGGAGTGGTGGCGCTTCCGAGCGGGGTGGAAATGGTGATGCCGGGTGACAACGTGGATTCCATGTCGGTCGAGCTCATCACCAACATTGCAATGGAAGAAGGCCTCCGTTTCGCCGTCCGTGAAGGTGGCAGAACGGTAGGCGCTGGAGTTGTAACAAAAATCATTGAGTAGTCCTGTCGATGGTTCCGGTTCAAAGAATCGGAACCATCGTAGTTTTCTAAGCGACGTGGAAGGAGTCATCCTTGGCTGGTCAAAGAATACGCATCAAGCTGAAATCGTACGATCATAACCTGATCGACAAATCGGCGGAAAAAATCATCAAGACCGTGAAGTCGACGGGTGCGGTGGTCTCCGGACCAATTCCCCTTCCGACGAAACGAACGGTGATCACCGTGAATCGGTCTCCGCATGTCGACAAGAAATCCCGCGAGCAGTTCGAAACGCGCTCGCACAAGCGGCTCATCGACATCCTCAATTCCACCAACAAGACAGTGGACTCATTGATGAAGCTCGAGCTTCCGGCCGGCGTCGACGTCGAAATCAAGGTCTAGGTTGTCTCAGCGGATGGGCTTTTTCTAAAGTGTGTCCTTCCGATTTGAATGGAACGGAACGAAGGAGCATAATCGTGAGCGGTATTTTAGGCAAAAAACTTGGAATGACGAGCATCTTCGATGAGAACGGGCAGGCGATTCCCTGCACGGTCATCGAAGCTGGTCCATGCTACGTCACGCATATCAAGACGAAAGAGCGGGATGGATATGACGCCGTCCAGCTCGGGTACGACGAAATGAAAGATCGCCTGGCGAACAAACCGCTTCGCGGACATTTTGCCCAGGCAAAGGTCAAAGTCATGCGCCTCCTGCGCGAATTCACAAACTTCAACGGAACTCCCTTGAAGCCGGGTGAAGAAGTGCGCGTTGACCTCTTTCATCAGGGAGACGTTGTCAGCGTCACGGGAAAATCGAAGGGACGGGGATTCCAGGGTGTCGTGAAGCGCCACCACTTCGGTGGAGTCGGCATGACGACCCACGGCGCCTCCGACCGCGTCAGAGCACCGGGATCCATCGGCTCGAGCTCGTATCCTTCACGTGTCTTCAAAGGAATGAGAATGGCGGGAAGAATGGGATTCTCACGCGTGACGGTTCGTAATCTCAGGGTTGTGAAAGTCGTCCCCGAATCCAATCTCCTTATTGTGAAGGGTTCGGTGCCGGGAGCGATCAACGGGTATCTCGAAATTGTCAAAGAAGGCTGATTCATCGCAAGAGGAAGATGAACATGCAGATCGAAATCTATAAGAAAGACGGGTCTCCATCGGGCGAGAAGGTCACGCTCGACCCGAGCATTTTTGAAATCAAGCCGAACGACCACGCCATCTACATGGCGGTCCGCTCGATTATGGCGAACAAGCGGCAGGGAACCCACAAAGTGAAGCCCCGCAATGAAGTCCGCGGCGGCGGGAAGAAGCCCTTCAAGCAAAAGAAGACGGGCCGTGCAAGAGCCGGTACAAGCCGCTCGCCGTTGTGGGCAGGCGGCGGATCCATCTTTGGACCCACTCCCCATGACTACGTGGTAAAGATCTCTGCAAAGCTGCGAAAGCTTGCGAGGAAGTCAGCTTTGAGCTACAAAGCCAAGGACTCCGCGATCACGGTAGTGGAAGACTTCAGTTTCGACCAGCCGAAAACGAAGGAAATGGTTTCGGTCCTCAAGGCCTTCTCCCTTGGCGGGAAGAAGATTCTGTTGCTGACGTCCGGAAAGAATGATGCCGTCCTTAAGTCGGGACGCAATATCCCGTCCCTGAGTGTTCGGGATGCCTCGACGGCGTCAACCTATGAAATCGTCAATACCAACATGCTGTTGATCCAGAAGAGCGCTTTGTCCGCTCTTCAGAATTCCTTGAAGAACTGAGGCTCACGATGGTCGGCATTATCAAGCGTCCCATACTGACAGAAAAGATCACTGCCCTGCAGGATCGCAGGCAATACGCTTTCGAGGTCGATGAAAGTGCAAACAAGGTTGCCATTGCACAGGCGGTGGAAAAGAAGTTCAACGTCACGGTGCTCAACGTCCGAACAGTGCGTGTGAAGGGCAAAAAGAAAACGCAAATGACCCGACGCGGCCGTTTCACCGGTCGGAAAAATGAGTGGAAGAAGGCCATGGTGACGTTGAAAGAAGGCGACAAGATCGACTACCTCGAAAACGCTTAATTGAGGCAAGGATAGAATCATGAGTATTCGAAAATTACGTCCAATGACGCCCGGAACCAGGTGGTATAGTGTTCCCGGTTTCGAGGAGATTACGAAAACAAAGCCGGAGAAGGGGCTGTTGGAGCCGCTAAAGAAATCGGGCGGGCGAAACAACCTCGGCCGTATTACTTCACGACACCGCGGCGGCGGACACAAACGCAGATATCGAGTCATCGACTTCAAACGCGAAAAGCACGGTATCGAAGCGAAGGTGATTGCCGTTGAGTATGATCCGAATCGTTCTGCCCGTATAGCCCTGTTGCAGTATACCGACGGGGACAAGCGGTACGTGATTGCCCCCGATGGTCTGAAGATCGGCGCTAGAGTTGTGGCGGGTCCGAATGCCGAAGTTGTCACAGGCAACGCGCTCCCTCTCAGCAATGTGCCGGTGGGGACGTTCGTCCATTGCGTCGAATTGAAAAGGGGCAAAGGCGGACAGATGGGCCGAAGCGCGGGCAATTCGCTTCAGCTCATGGCCAAGGAAGGTGAGTACGCAACATTGAAGTTGCCCTCGGGCGAAGTGCGTAAGGTGCGGGCCGAATGCTATGCAACCGTGGGGACTGTGGGGAATGCCGACCATGAGAACATCAGCTACGGCAAGGCGGGAAGATCGCGTTGGCTTGGAATCAGGCCGCAGACGCGCGGAATGGCGATGAATCCGGTCGACCATCCCATGGGTGGCGGAGAGGGAAGATCGAAATCCGGCGGAGGATGGCAGCACCCCGAATCACCGTGGGGAAAATATGCAAAGGGATTGAAGACGAGAAGGAGAAGGCTGCAGTCAACCAAATTGATTGTCAAACGACGCAAGTAAACCGACCGAGGACATATGAGTCGTTCACTGAAAAAAGGCCCCTACATCGATGAGAAGCTTTCAGCACGGGTGGAGGCTCTCAATAAGTCGAACCAGAAGAAAGTGTTGAAAACGTGGGCGCGTGATTGCACCATCAGTCCCGAATTTGTGGGACATACGTTCGCCGTTCACAACGGCAACAAGTTCATCCCCGTGTACATAACGGAAGCCATGGTGGGACATAAGCTCGGAGAGTTCGCCCCCACTCGTATGTTCCGGGGACATCCGGGTATCAAATCAGAAAAAACGACGGCGCCCGCATAATAACGAACGCAGCCAAGGATCGCTTTCATGGAAGCAAGAGCAATTAACAGATATGTCGGATCATCGCCGAGGAAAATGCGGCTTGTGATTGACCTGATTCGCGGTAGAGGAGTCGAGGAAGCGCTGAGCATTCTTCATTTCTCTCCGAAACATGCTGCAAGGATGGCGGAGAAGGTTCTCCGATCGGCAATCTCGAATTTCCAGAACAAAGACGAAGCGGGACGCGTCGATACCGCCCGCCTCTTTGTGAAGACGGCGTTTGTCGACGGCGGTCCGGTCGCAAAACGCATCAGTCCGGCTCCGCAAGGCCGCGCATATCGGATTCGTAAACGATCGAATCACATCACGATTGTCATTGCACAGAGGGAAGCGAAAAAGGTGGAAGTGAAACCGTCGGCCGCCAAAGCCGCATCTGCAGCTCCCGGAAAAGAAGCAGTTCCGGCAAAAGCACCCGCGCCTCGGGCAAAGAAGAAGGCCGGTTCGGCAAAAAAGGCTTCAAAGAAAAGCTAGCTAATCGGAGGATCTCTTGGGTCAAAAAACAAATCCTATAGGATTCCGTCTCGGGGTCACCCGCTCGTGGGATTCCAACTGGTATGACGAGCGCGGATTCAAGGAAAAGCTGCAGGAAGACCTGATGGTCCGCAACTATGTGCGGAACCGGCTGAAGAAGGCCGGCATTTCCCGGATCCAAATAGACCGGACAGCCAAACGGGCGGTGATCACGATCCATACGTCCAGGCCGGGTATCGTTATTGGAAAGAGCGGGAAGGAGATTGCGCAGCTTGAAGAGGAACTCAAGAAGATTACCTCCAAAGAAGTAAAGATCCTGATCAACGAAATCAAGAGGCCGGAGCTTGATGCATATCTCCTGGCCGAGTCGATCGCAGGGCAGCTCGAAGGAAGAATCTCGTTCCGGCGGGCAATGAAACAGGCGATTACCGCCGCAATGAGGATGGGAGCTGAGGGAGTGAGAGTGATGTGCGGAGGACGTCTCGGTGGTTCTGATATCGCCCGTTCGGAGCAATACAAAGAAGGCCGCATTCCGCTGCAGACGATCCGTGCGGATATTGATTATGCAACCGCGACCAGCCGCACGATCTATGGTGCGATCGGGGTAAAGGTCTGGATCTGCAAAGGCGAAATTCTGGGGCCGAATCGTACTTAAGGAGTGTTTGAATCATGTTGATGCCAAAGAGGGTCAAGTTTAGAAAAGCACAGCGGGGCAGGATGGCAGGCAAGGCCACCCGGGGAGCGCATGTTGCCTTTGGTGATTTTGGACTGAAAGCGATGCAGCCGGGGTGGATCACCCAGCGCCAGATCGAGGCCTCCCGCGTCGCCTTGACGAGGATGATGAAGCGCGAAGGAAAAGTCTGGATTAGGATTTTCCCCGACAAACCTGTCACCAAGAAGCCCGCTGAAACCCGAATGGGTTCTGGAAAAGGCATCCCGGAATTCTGGGTTGCGGTCGTGAAGCCGGGAAGAGTCCTGTTTGAATTGGGCGGTGTGAACAAGACCACGGCTCAGGAAGCATTGAGGCTGGCAGCGCATAAATTGCCCATCAGAACAAGATTCGTCACTCGTGTCGATTACGAAGGATAACGATGAAAGCACACGAACTGCGTCAGTTGTCGGACGAAGAATTGAAGAAAAGAATCCAGGATGAGGAAGAGAACCTGGCAAACCTGAGGTTCCAGAAGGCTCTGAGTCAGGTTGAGAATCCCATGAAGTTTCGGCATTCGAGGCGGGATATCGCGCGCATGAAGACGGTCCTTCGGGAACGCACATTAACACCCAAAAGCACTCCCGCCAGGGAGTCAGCACCAAAGGCAAACTCATGACCACAGAAACGCCCTCGACGGACAAGCGCACTCAGCGCAAGATCAGGATCGGCAAGGTGGTGAGCAACAAGATGCGAAAGAGCATTGTCGTTGCCATCGAACGAAAGGTTCCGCACCCCGTTTACAAAAAGTATTTCCGCAGAACCTCTACGCTGATGGCGCACGATGAACAACAGCAGGCATCGGTCGGAGATGTTGTGCGGGTCATGGAAACGCGTCCCATGAGCAAACAAAAACGCTGGCGCCTCATCGAAGTTGTGGAAAAAGCGAAATAAGGCGGTGACAAGGAGTCAGATATGATTCAGGAAGAAACGAATCTCGTTGTTGCGGACAACTCCGGAGCCAAGAAAATCCGGTGTATCCGCATATTGGGCGGCCACGACAAGCGTTATGCGTCGCTTGGCGACTTGATCGTCGTTTCGGTCAAGAGCGCCATCCCCGGAGCACCGGTGAAGAAGGGTGATGTGTCGCGGGCCGTGGTCGTTCGGACCCGGAAGGAAGTGCGCCGAAAAGACGGATCGTTCATCCGCTTTGACGAAAATGCAGCCGTCTTGTTGAATCAGCAGGGCGAGCCTCGGGGAACGCGCATCTTTGGACCGGTGGCACGTGAGCTTCGCGAACGTCAGTTCATGAAGATCATTTCACTCGCCCCGGAAGTTCTCTAAAAGGAAGTCTTATGAACGTACGAAAGAACGATACGGTGATGGTTGTCTCGGGCAATTCCCTTGGCAAGCAGGGGAAGGTGCTGAAGCTGTTTCCAGACAAGGGCCGCCTCATTATTGAAGGCGTGAATATCGTCAAGCGGCATTCGCGACCCTCTCAGAAGAATCCCCAGGGTGGCGTTGTCCAGAAGGAAGCTCCGATTCACCTCTCAAACGTCATGGTCGTATGCCCGAAGTGTGGTAAGCCGACGAGGGTGGGGCATGCCCCGGTGACCGATACCACGAGCGGCAAAGAAAAGAAGATGCGCGTCTGCAGACACTGCAATGAGATGTTTTAAGGATTGAATCATGGGAAAAGAAAAACAGGCAAAACCCGAAAAAGGACATGCGGCCCCGGCGGTGAAAGGCTCGGTTGAAGAAAAAGGCGTACCTCCGCGGCTCGCACTCTATTATAAGAAAGAAATAATAGGGCAGCTGATGAAACGCTTTGAATACAAGAGCGCGATGCAGGTTCCGCGCCTCGAGAAGATAGCCATCAACGTTGGTGTGGGGCAGGCGACGCAGGATACGAAGATCCTGGACACAACAGTGAAAGAACTCGAAGTGATTACAGGCCAGAAGGTTGCAGTCACCAAGGCGAAGAAGGCTATTTCAAACTTCAAGCTGCGCGAGGGGCTCCCCATCGGTTGCCGTGTGACGCTTCGACGGGCACGAATGTACGAGTTTCTTGACCGCTTCATCAGTGTTGCTCTCCCCAGAGTAAGGGATTTCCGGGGAGTGTCGGACAAGTCGTTCGACGGGCACGGAAACTACACCGTCGGAATCAAAGAACAGATCATTTTCCCCGAGATCGATGTCGACAAGGTCACGCGAATCTCGGGCATGGACATAACCTTTGTGACAACGGCAAAAACGGATCAGGAAGCCTATGAACTCCTTCGGGCGCTGGGCCTGCCGTTTGTGAAGAGACAGGAAGTCATTCAAACACCAGCGACACCCGCGTAAGCCTAACAGGAGGTCTTTTGGCACGCTTAGCAATGATCGTCAAGGCGAAGAGAACGCCGAAATACAAGGTCCGCCAGCATCATCGGTGCAATATCTGCGGTAGGCCCCGTGCGTACTATCGTAAATTCGGGATCTGCCGCATATGTCTCCGCAACCTGGCTCTTGAAGGAAAGGTGCCGGGATTGAGGAAAGCCAGCTGGTAGCGATCAAATTCATTTTTTCTTGAGGAGTGTTTCGATGGTAACCGATCCAATCTCAGATTTTCTGACGCGTATCAGGAATGCCGTCAAGGCGAAGCATCGTCGTGTGGATATCCCCGCGTCGAAAGTGAAGAAGGCAATGGCGCAGATTCTGCTTGACCAGAAGTTCATCTCCAATGTTGCACTCATGGAGGATGGAAAGCAGGGATTCCTGAGAATCAATCTGAAGTACAACAATGGTAAGCCCGTCATCATTGGCCTCCGGCGTGTGAGCCGGCCGGGAATCAGGCAGTATCGCGGGAAGGATGCCCTTCCTCGGGTGATCGGCGGCATGGGTGTGGCAATTGTTTCCACCTCGAAGGGTGTCATGACCGATGCGCAGGCCCGCAAACAGAATGTTGGCGGAGAGGTCCTCGCATATATCTGGTAGTAACCAATTGACCGTAAGGGAGAAGAAACGTGTCTCGTGTAGGACGTAAACCTATTGAAATCATAAAGGGTGTCACGGTGGGTCTCAGGGAAAGAGTCATCACTGTGAAAGGCCCTCATGGTGAATTGTCAGCAACAGTTCATCCGAATATCAGTGTCGAGATCAAGGACAATCACGTCTCGTTCACCCGAAAAAATGAAGAGAAGGCGACCCGGGCATTGCACGGGCTGTGGCGGGCCCTTGTCCAGAACATGATCAAGGGAGTCACGACGGGCTATTCGAAGAAGCTCGAGATTGTAGGTGTCGGGTATAGAGCAGAAATGAAGGGAAGGAAACTGCAGCTCCTGCTGGGGTACTCGCATCCCATTCTTTTCGGGCCGCCCGAAGGCGTCAAGATCGAAACACCGACTCAAACGAATATTACCATCAGCGGTATCGACAAGCAGCTGGTAGGCCTGGTCGCATCCAAGATCAGGTCGTTTCGCCCGCCCGAGCCCTACAAGGGCAAGGGAGTGAAGTATGAGGGTGAATACATCCGCCGCAAAGCGGGTAAGGCTGCCGCTGCTGCCGCGAAATAATTGATGGGAAGGAAAGAACTATGATTCTCAAAAATGTAGCAGAACGCCGGATTCGGAAAAAGGCACGCGTCCGGAAGAAAATCACTGGCACCGCCAGTCGTCCACGGTTCACCGTTTTCCGAAGTTCGCGGCATATTTACGCTCAGATCATTGACGATTCCCAGGGGAAGACTCTTGTTTCAACTTCGTCGTTGTCCAAGGCCTTGAAGGAAGAGGTCAAGGGTACCACAAGCGAGCGCGATATCTGCAAGTTGGTCGGAAAAACGGCTGCAAAGCTCGCACTCGAAAAGAAAATCACCGAGGTTGTTTTTGACCGAAACGGGTACCTCTACCACGGCAGGATCAAAGCTGTCGCCGATGGCGCCCGCGAGGCAGGTCTGAAATTCTAATCTTCCATCATCCGGAAAGCTATGGCAAAATTTAAAGCAGGCGAACTAGAACTCAAAGAACGGCTTGTCCACATCAATCGCGTGGCAAAGGTTGTGAAAGGCGGAAGACGGTTCAGTTTCAACGCGATTGTCGTCGTCGGTGACGGAAACGGGCACGTCGGGATCGGTCTGGGCAAGGCAAACGAAGTGGCGGACGCCATTGCGAAAGGCGTCGAAGATGCCAGGAAGAGCGTTGTCGCCGTACCGGTCTTTCGAGGTACGATTCCTCATGAAGTAGTGGGCAAATTCGGCGCAGGGAAAGTCTTGCTGAAGCCGGCATCGCCCGGAACGGGCTGCATTGCAGGCGGCGGGGTCAGAGCGGTTCTCGAGTCGGCGGGTGTGAAGGATGTGTTGACAAAGCAAATGGGATCTGCCAACCCCCACAATGTCGTCAAAGCAACCATGGCGGCGCTCTTGTCGCTTTCGGATGCCCGGACGGCCGCGCATCGGCGCGGAATGTCGCTTCATGAACTGTTTCAGAACTAGTCGGAACTCAAATGGCTGACAGCAAGAAAATCAAGATTACTCAAACCAAGAGCGTTATCGAACAGCTCGAGAATGCAAAACGAACGATCAAGGCGCTTGGACTTGGACGGCCGAACTACTTCGTTGTGAAGAAGGATACTCCGCAAGTGCGAGGGATGATCCGCAAGGTTCGTCATCTGGTGCGTGTGGAAGATGTAAAATAACAACGTGAACGAAACAGGATCAGCAATGGCAAAAGATATTCTCAGTAACCTGTCGCCCGCAAAAGGGTCGCGCAAGAAAGTCAAACGTATCGGGCGCGGGCAGGGTTCGGGTCACGGCGGGACTGCAACCAAAGGGCATAAGGGGGCGAGGTCGAGGTCGGGACACAAGTTCAAGATGTATTTCGAAGGCGGACAGATGCCGCTCTCACGCCGACTTCCGAAATTCGGTTTCACGCCTGTGCATCGTCAAGAGATGCAAATTGTGAACGTCGAGACAATCGAAAAGATGGTCGAATCGAAGAAACTCTCGGGCCCCATAACGCCCGAGGCGCTGTTCAATGCCGGAGCAATCTCGAAAAAGAACGAACGGGTGAAGATCCTCGGGAACGGAGATTTGAAGAGCAAGGTGGAGATTTCAGCCCACGCGTTCAGCAAGTCTGCTCTCGTGAAAATACAGGCCGCCGGCGGAACTGCAAAAGTTCTGGCGTAACGGATTCCGGGAATTTAGATATCAATGAGTAAGATAACCGAAACCTTTACAAATATTTTCAAGATCCAGGAACTGAGGGAAAGGCTGCTGTTTACAGCCGCCCTTCTCATCGTTGTCCGAATTGGCTCCCACATTACGCTTCCCGGTGTCGATGCGAGCCTTCTTGCCGACACCATCCGCCGATCGTCGGAAGGAACATTGTTCGGATTGTATGATCTGTTCGTCGGAGGAGCGTTCAGCAATGCTGCCGTGTTTGCCCTCGGTATCATGCCGTATATCAGCGCTTCGATCGTCATTCAGCTGCTCGGCGCGGTTGTCCCCTATTTCCAGAAGCTTCAGAAGGAGGGCGAGGACGGCAGGAAGAAGATCACGCAGTACACAAGATACGGCACGGTTCTGGTTTCGGTGTTACAGGCAAGCGGCGTGGTCGTCAAACTGATTAACACAACAACGCCTCAAGGCCCCATCGTCCCGCTGGAGGTTCAGGGAATGGGATTTGCTTTCAGCACCGTTATCGCACTGACCGCAGGAACGATCTTCATGATGTGGCTGGGTGAACAAATCACCGAGCGCGGTATCGGAAACGGTATCTCACTGATCATCTTTATCGGAATCATCGCCCGATTCCCGGAAGCGGTGATGAGCGAGTTCTCGATTGGAGCCAATCTGATCGTTGAACTGGTCCTTGTGGGACTCATGGGATTGGTTGTTGGCGGAGTCGTCCTTGTTACTCAGGGAACTCGAAGAATCCCCGTGCAGTATGCGAAGCGGGTTGTCGGAAGAAAAGTATACGGCGGCGTCACCCAATATATACCCCTTCGGGTGAATACGGCCGGTGTCATGCCGATCATCTTTGCTCAGGCAATCATGTTTGTGCCGCAGATCATCTTCTCCTTCTTCCCGGAGAGCGACTTCATCAATGAGTTGAACACCGACTGGTTCAACTATACGTCGTGGACATACTCGCTGATCTACGGTTTGATGATTGTGTTCTTCACATATTTTTACACGGCCATTGCATTCAATCCCAAGGACGTTGCCGATAACATGAAGCGGCAGGGTGGATTCATTCCGGGCATCAGGCCGGGTTCTCATACCTCCGACTTCATTGACAATATTCTGACAAAGATCACTCTCCCGGGTTCGATTTTCCTGGCTCTCATTGCGATCCTCCCGACGATGATGATCAAGATGGGTGTAACGCCAAATTTCGCATCGTTCTTCGGCGGGACAAGTCTCCTGATCGTGGTAGGCGTTGCCCTTGATACCCTGCAGCAGGTCGAGTCGCATCTCCTGATGCGGCACTATGATGGTTTCATGAAGAGCGGTAAATTGCGCGGCCGACGCTAACGGTTGTTTTGATGGTGAAACTCAAGTCGAAACGCGAGATCGGGTTTGTCCGGGAAAGTGCTCGGATTGTGGCAGAGGTTCTCGAGTTGATAGGTCATCACGCGAAGCCCGGAGTAACAACGAAAGAACTCGATGAGATTGCCGAGCAGTTCATCCGCTCGCACAAAGCAGAGCCGGCGTTCAAGGGATATGGAAGAAAAGACAACCCGTTTCCTGCGACTCTGTGCACGTCGATCGACGATGAGGTTGTTCACGGAATTCCGGGTGGCAGGACGTTGAAAGAGGGCGAGATTCTCTCGGTCGATGTAGGCGTTCGAAAGAACGGATACTACGGCGACGGAGCAAGGTCGTTCAGGATCGGGAAGGTCTCCGATGAGAAGGAGAGGCTCCTGAAGGTAACCGAGGAGTCATTGCGGAAGGGAATAGAGCAGGCGGTTGCGGGGAACCACATTGAGGATATTTCCCACGCAATCCAGCAGCATGTTGAATCAAATGGATTCTCTGTGGTGCGTGACCTGGTGGGTCACGGCGTGGGAAAACAGCTTCATGAAGAGCCAAGTGTCCCGAACTTTGGGTCACCGGGAAGAGGGCCCGCAATAGCAAACGGAATGACGCTGGCCATTGAGCCGATGGTGAATGCGGGAGGATGGGAGGTACGGTTTCTTGCGGATGGCTGGACGGTGGTGACTCTCGACGGTCAACCGTCCGCACACTTCGAACATACAATCGCTGTGATTGACGGAAAGCCGGAGATACTGACTCGATAATGGCGAAACAAGGTCCGATAAAGATTGACGGTGTCATCAGCGAAACACTGCCGAACGCAACGTTTAAAGTCAAATTAGACAACGGTGTCGAAATCCTCGCCCACATTTCGGGAAAAATGAGGATGCATTTCATCAAGATTTTGGTGGGTGATCGTGTAACGGTGGAAATGTCGCCTTATGATCTCACGAAAGGTCGTATCACCTACCGATACAAGTAACGAGTCTGGGGATTCCCCGGCATGAATGGAGATGGACATGAAAGTCCGGTCGTCAATAAAGAAACTATGCGACAATTGCAAGATTATCCGCCGTAAAGGCGTGGTGCGGGTTATCTGCAAGAATCCCAAGCACAAGCAGCGCCAGGGATAAGAGAGAAATTCGAATTTCGAATTTCGAAATTTTCCAATAAGGAGATACTCTGTGGCTCGTATTGCAGGTGTTGATTTACCGAAGAACAAACCCGTGGAAGTCGGGTTGACCTACATCTACGGGATTGGCCGTTCAACGTCGAAGGCAATTCTCCAAAAGGCCGGCGTCGGGAATTCAAAGCGGGTGGCCGAATTGAACGACGAAGAAGTTGCCAAGATCCGCTCGGTCATTCAAAGTGACTACAAGGTCGAGGGCGCATTGCGTTCTGAAGTTCAGCTCAACATCAAGCGCCTGATGGATGTTGGTTCGTATCGGGGATTGCGCCACAGAAAAGGGCTCCCCCTGAGAGGTCAGCGTACCAGGACCAACGCCAGGACCAGGAAAGGAAAGCGCAAGACGGTCGCCGGAAAGAAGAAGGCGCTCGAGAAGAAGTAAACGATTTTCGGTTCGGCCAATTTCAAAAGGAGAACAAGGTTGGCAAAACAGGCGGCAGCACCCGTTACAAAAAAGAAGAAGAAGGTCCATGTCGATGCAAGCGGCAGGGCTTTCATCAAGGCGACTTTCAATAACGTGATCGTCACTCTCACGGACATGTACGGCAACACAATCGCGTGGTCGTCGGCGGGCAAGAATGGTTTCAAAGGATCACGGAAGAATACACCCTATGCTGCGCAGGTTTCCGCCGAGGCAGCAGCACGTGAGGCACACGATCTGGGTTTAAGAAAAGTCGAAGTATTCATCAAAGGCCCCGGTGCGGGTCGCGAAGCGGCGGTACGTTCGCTTCAAACGGCCGGCCTCGAGGTCACGATGATCAAAGATATTACCCCCATTCCACATAACGGATGCCGTCCTCCAAAACGGCGTCGCGTTTAATGCTTTTGTCATCGAGTAAGGAGAACAATGGCTCGCTACATTGATGCCAGCTGCAAATTGTGTCGCAGAGAGCGACAGAAACTTTTCTTGAAGGGCACGAAATGCTATACCGAAAAATGTCCCGTTGAGAAAAGAAATTATCCCCCGGGACAGCACGGCCAGAACCGGCGGTCAAAGATTTCGGAATACGGCGTACAACTTCGAGAAAAACAAAAGGTCCGCCGCATATACGGATTGGTGGAGAATCAATTTCGAAATTACTTTGAGCGTGCGTTGAAACAGACCGGACGAACCGGCGAACAGCTCGTCAAAACCCTTGAGCGCCGGCTGGACAACGTGGTGTACAGGATGGGATTCGCTCCGTCGCGCAAGGCTGCCCGTCAGCTGGTTCTTCACCGGCATTTTACCGTCAACAACGGCATTGTTGATATTCCGTCATTTCTCTTGAAACCGGGTGACGTGGTTCAGGTGCGGGAGCCGAGCAGAAAGCTCGAGTTGATTCACTCGTCTATGAAGAGAATAAAGGATACGGGAATGTTCCCCTGGCTGACGCTTGACAAGGGAAGTCTTACGGGGACATTTTTGAACATTCCTGAGCGGGCAGATATTCCGCTCGCTGCGAATGAACAGCTGATTGTGGAGTTGTATTCGAAGTAAGAGGCATTACAACCTGATTTCAACCATGAAAGTCCAACCGGAGCTGTATGAACCGGATGAGCACCAGAGGAGAATGAACGTATGAGCAACACGCTATTACAGATGCCGGAGAAGATCGAGCTTGACGAATCCAATGCCACAGCGACCTTTGGGAGGTTTACCGTCCAGCCCCTGGAAAAGGGGTTTGGTGTGACTATCGGCAACTCACTTCGTCGGGTCCTTCTTTCCTCCCTTCCCGGAACGGCAATCACAGCCATCCGTGTCGAATCGATTCAGCACGAGTTCTCGACCATAAAAGGGGTCGTCGAAGATGTTTCGGATATGATACTGAACCTGAAGCAGGTGCGGATCAAACCGATCAACAAGAAGGCCTCCAAAATCATGGTGAATCTGAAGGGGCCTGGCGCATTCAAGGGAGAGGACATCCAGAAGGCCTCGCCGGAAATCGAGGTCCTCAATCCCGATGCACATGTTGCAACTTTGAACAAGGACGCGGAATTCGAGCTCGAGTTGCGGCTTGGAAGAGGCAAAGGGTATGTTCCCGCCGAGGAAAACAAGATGCCCGACCAGCCGCTGGGGACAGTTGCCATCGACAGTATTTTTACGCCCATCAAGAATGTGCGCTACCTGGTAGAGCCGACCCGCGTTGGCGGCCAGACCGACTTTGAGAAACTGGTCCTTGAGGTCGAGACCGACGGATCGATTTCACCCAGAGACGCCCTGACCCATGCAGGGCGGATTCTTCAGGATCATGTGAGACTCTTCATCAACTTTGATGCGGAGCCCGAGACCGAGCGTGCAGAGGTAGGCATGGAGGCGGAGGCGGCGAAAGTAAGGGAGAAATTGAAGATGTCTGTCGACGAGCTCGAGCTCTCGGTTCGCTCGCACAATTGCCTGCGCTCTGCGAACATCAGAACCCTGGCCGACCTTGTGAGACGGGACGAAGGGGAACTGCTGAAGTTCAGGAATTTCGGCCGAAAGTCGCTGGCTGAACTCTCCGCCATCGTTGAGGAAATGGGACTCAGCTTCGGTATGGACGTGGACAAGTATCTCAAAGACGGAAACGAATAAGCACGATTTGACAGAGGAATATTCGAATGCGGCATCTAAAATCAGGCAGAAAACTCGGACGCACTCACAGCCATCGCAAAGCCACCTTATCTGCGTTGAGCGTCTCTCTTATACAGCATAAGAGGATTCGCACAACGACCGCAAAGGCGAAGGAGGCGCGGATGGTGGTCGAGAGACTTATCACACGTGCAAAAAGAGCAGTGCTTCGCGAGGGAGACGGAAAATCAAAGGATGTTCACGCACGGCGTGAGGCGTTCTCGTTCTTGCGTGATCGGTCGGCCGTGACATCGCTCTTCAACGATATTGTTCCAAAAGTGAGTTCGCGCCCCGGCGGGTATACCCGCGTTGTGAAGCTCGGACAGCGTAGAGGCGACGGCGCTCAGGTCGCAGTGCTTGAGTTGGTGGACTATAACACAGGTCAGGAAAAACAGGCCTCAAAGTCTGCCGAGAAGAAAGTAAAAGGACCTCGCAAGAAACAGACGAAAGAGGCCAAAGGCAAGGCGCAAACAGCTGCTGCCGAACCGGCCGCAGCGAAGGCATCTTCCGGCAAGACGGAAGGTCGGGAATAAGTCGGTTCTAACACATGAGGTGCGTGCTATGATCAAAATATCTACTGTGGAATTTCTTCAAGGTGTGGCGGATCTTCGACAACTTCCCAAGAGGGAACTGAGAGAGGTTCTCTTCATCGGTCGTTCCAACGTAGGAAAGTCATCGCTGCTCAACAAACTCTCGAACAGGAAGCATCTCGCTCGGTCAAGCTCGACGCCTGGAAAGACGCGGGAAATCAACTATTATATTGTCAATGATGAGTTCTATTTCGTCGACCTCCCCGGTTACGGGTATGCAAAAGTCCCCGAACAAATGAGAGCGGGTTGGAAGAAGCTGATCGAGGATTTCCTTCAGCGGGGAGAGCCGATCGCAATAGCAATGCAGCTCATCGATTCCCGCCAGGAGCCCACCCCCCTTGACCTGATGATGATGGACTGGCTGGAATACTATGAGATCCCGTATCTGCTCGTTCTCACCAAGGCGGACAAGCTGCCGGTGAGCAAATTGAACAAGCAGATTGACATATACGAGAAGCGCTTTCAATCCCAGCGCAATGAAGGGTGTTGCAAAGGCATAATTCCCTTTTCCGTTGTATCAGGAGACGGAAGGTCTGGGCTCATGAAGCTGATTGAAGGAAGCTTCAAGGAGACGAAGCGACAGAAGAAGGAAGCTGTCTGAAGAAACCAGACATCGGTGTCTTCCAGCCCCGGCTTTGACCGGGGCTTTTTTTGCTGCAGTTCAGTAGTTTGGCAATCAACCATCCGGCTCACCCTCGCTCTTGAGTCTCGAGCATCGCCCCCCAACACCTGTTGACCATCTGTGTATTGAGACCGTCATGGGTCGACTTTCCATTCTTTCCATTCGAATCTATCGTTTGGTCCATCCAAGAAGATAGGTCATCCTTGCAGCGGACAGGGAGATAACATAGGATTGGCGCGATAAGGCGTCAGGAAGCGAAGGGTTTTTTCAAGAAGTCAGCTTGCCCGATCTTCGGCTCCGGCATAGCAATCTTTGCTTCATCCCGATACAGCTTTCCATTACCTGGAAGGCTGCTCCATTCTCCTGAGGCGTCGCTCGCCACCCCGTGAGGCTGGCTGAGACTCGACAGGAAGCGGGAGAAGATGACCAAAGGTTACCGGCAGATGATCTACCGGGTGATCCGAGCGCCGCCCGTTCTTGCCGAGGTCAACACGAGTGCGTCTTATGCATGGGTCAAGCAAACGCCTCGAGTCCTGCAATCCGGGGATCTCTTGGAAGAGATTAAAGTCATTATTGAAGAGTTACGGATATCGGTATCGGAGAGTGAGCTCCAGGGTGGTGGGCAGAGTCATGATTGTCAAACGCTCAGATTCCAGGAGAAGGATTGATTGTTTACCTCAAGAGACTTCGTATCTGGACGGCACTTGCTGATCGATAGCCGCCTTCTTCAAAGCGATCCAAACAGATCCTTGTGTTCGTGACGTCGCCAAGGGCTAGAAAATAGATTGCCAGATTCAAATAGAGTTCAGGACAGTCTACGGTGCTTCGACTGAGCCCGGTTACAGTGAAAGAGATTGCCTCAGAGATCCATCCATTATAATAAGAAAATACGGCCCTTTCGCTTTCCGAAACGGGGTAATACTGTTTCTTGAGATACTTGTCCAAGAAGGGCCGTGTTACTTTTTTTTGCAGCAATGCTTTAAGCTCCTTTCGGGAGAGTTTATTGAATAGGCTTGTGTCCTTCGACGGGTCAAATGATGGGACTTCGTTCGCATACCCCTTCCTAAGATAGATCGCCGCAAGCTCATCGAAGTAAACAAGTCGCCAATTGGTTGTGTCGTGCATGAAATAGTTCACCCAGCTCAGTGCTTCCTTGTGCGGAAAGATTGCTAACTCTGGCTGGTACTTTCTTACCACGTTCCCAATTGTTTTGTTCTCATTTGTCTGTAAATACTCTTCGGCGAAATTCTCTCCAATCACTTCATTTCGTCCGTCAATAAAGATGCGGTGGTTGGGGCCCAGCTTGTACATGAGGTAGCCACCGAAATTGATGTGATTCATCATCCGTCCCTGCAGGTTCCGCGTAATCAAAAAATCGGTTGCCTTTACGGGGAGTGACAAATTATTGTATCCGGCGCCAAATCTGAAATGCAGGCGACGAACCGAATAGTAATCATTGGATACAACACGAATGGTGAGGTCCAGGCAGGAGAGGACAACAACCAAGGCTGCACCCATTGAAATATATTTCCACCGAGATCTTGGCCTCTCAGGGCTGTACACAAGCGATCGAATGACAATCGGAACGATTGCTACGACAAAGTACCCAATATTTTTCTCCGCCAGCAGGCTGAGGTAAAACAACAAGCCGGAAAGAATAGATTGATGGATGCTGATTCTTTTGCGGAAGGATTGGACGATGACAGCTGCGATCAAGAAGATCCGAAAAAGTTGTAGTATGAAGATTGGAAACGAAAAATCCACCTTGCCAAGAAATGCATAGTCCGCCTCCCGAGGCACGAGCGGCAACGGATTGTACTCAGCAATGAGGTGTTTGAAAACGCTGCTTTCACTCAGGAACCCAAACTGCGTAAATGGCAGGAAAACACCTCTTTCAAAATAAGGGTTTGCAAAACAGACAGCGATTGCACCGGCAAAGGGGAGGCATCTCCGAAGGAATCCCTTACGTTCCTTCATGAATAATCCGATCAAGTGACAACCGATGGCCACCCAACCAAGCACAAAAGTTGGTTGCGTGTTAGCCCAAAGGAGCATGATACCAGTCACGGCATAAAATCGCTTTCCTTCCCCTATCTCTTCCCTCTCCAAGTAATAGAGAAGCCCTCCGAGATAGATCCACGAAAAAACGTGAGGTCTGATTTCGTAGTTGAGCGTATAAACTGCGACGAACAAGAGTATCGGAAACGCGCTGGGCCAAATACTTCCGCCAAGACGACTTCGAAATATCATTAACGTGATGCTCATGCAAACGGCAAGAGCGTTTGCAGCGATCAGTAGCGTACTCCCCCCAATGATATCCAACGCAGCGAGAAAAACCTGATAGAACCAATACGTGTCGACGTACGGGTTGTCCGCGACAGTAAAGGTGAAAAGATCATGCTTTGGGAATGATCGATTCTCAAGCATCCAGTGTCCAGGGGCTAGGTGCAGCCCTATGTCCACGCTGTCAATCTGACGGAAGGCGAGGACAAACGAGAGGATCAACAAAGCAACGATGCAAGAGCGCGCGACTAATCGCTCTTTGAGCGTTTCAGCGGCGCTGCTTGCCGGAAGCGGAGTGTGAGAGGGCTGCGAATGCCCGACCGAATCTTTCAAGTCTTTGATCAATAAGGACCCCTGGCAAACCGTTGGAAGTTGAACTTGATTCTTGGATTGTTTCCGGCAAAATGCGGGGTCGACCAGCTTCTTGGCAATCTGTGATAGTTAAACCTCATAGGGACCAAGAAAACAAAAAGTCCACTCCGAATCAAACGAACATAGTGTGACAATGAGGTGTCCGGTACCCAAGACTTTCTTATTTCCATTTCTTGCATATCGGGTCCCGTTGTCGTACTTTTATCCCCGCGCATTTCATTAACCAAAGGACCCCCATCCTGTGAAAACCCGGCTCTTTACCCCCGGTCCGACACCCGTCCCCGAATCAGTCATGCTCAAAATGGCGGGACCTATTATTCACCATCGTCATCCCGAATTCACTGAAATCCTGGCGAGAGTCACAAAAAACCTGCAGTACCTCTTTCAGACGGAAGGGGAGGTCCTCACCCTGACATCATCCGGAACGGGCGCAATGGAGGCTGCAGTCTGCAATCTTCATTCCCCAGGTGACAAGGCGCTCTTTGTGAATGGCGGAAAATTCGGCGAGCGCTGGGGCGAGCTGCTGCGCACCTACGGGGTTGATCCCGTCGAGAAAACCGTGGAATGGGGCAGCTCTGTCACCCCCGAGCAGGTTGTGGAAGTTTTGAAGAAACATGCAGGAATCAAGGCGGTGTACCTCACCCAGAGTGAAACCTCAACTGGGGCTGCGACGGATGTCAAGGCAATTGCCGAGGCTGTTCGCAAGAATTCGGAGGCCTTGATTGTTGTGGATGGGATCACAGCAGTGGGCGCAATGGAACTTCGTATGGACGCCTGGGGGCTCGACGTCGTTGTGACCGGCTCTCAGAAGGGATTGATGATTCCTCCCGGGCTTGCGTTCATTGCGGTAGGGAAGAGGGCCTGGAAAGTAATCGAGGCGTCAAAAGCTCCCAGGTACTATTTTGACCTGTTGCATGCCCGAAAGTCCAACCAGTCGAACGACACCCCTTGGACCCCGGCAATTTCACTGGTTATTGGGGTTGACGAGGCCCTGGAGATGATCCGGAAAGAGGGCATCGAGGGGGTCTGGGCGAGACATTCCCTCCTTTCACGGTCCATCAGGGATGGAGTAACCGCCTTGGGATTGCGGCTCCTGGCAAAAAACGCCTCTTCCGCCCTTACGGCTTTTTGGCTCCCGGAATCAATGGATCCGAAGAAGTTCAACAAGATTCTCAAAGGTACATACGGAATCACGATCGCAGGCGGCCAGGGGCATCTTTCAGGAAAAATCTTCCGGATTTCTCATCTGGGCTACTATGACGAGCTTGACATGGTGGCGATGATTTCGGCTTTGGAACTGACACTTGCCGAGTGCGGTTACTCTTTCCCTCTCGGTTCCGGCGTTCAGGCGGTCCAGCGGACATTGAGTGAACGCGGGAGCAAGAAATGAGAATTCTCATCAGCGATCAGATTGAATCAGTGTGTGCCGACGTCTTGAGGAAAGACGGATTTGAGGTGGATCTTCGTCCGGGGATGAAGAACGAAGAACTCAAGAAGATCATCGGCGAGTATGAAGGTCTGGTTGTACGGAGCAGTACCCAGGTGACCTCCGAAATAATCGGATTGGCGGAAAGGATGAGAGTGATCGGACGTGCGGGTGCAGGTGTTGACAACATTGACTGTGATGCTGCAACTCGCAGGGGAATCGTTGTCATGAACACTCCCGGTGGCAACACGATCTCGACGGCGGAACATACGGTCTCACTCCTGTTGTCCATGGCAAGGAATATCCCTCAATCTTTTGAGTCGCTTCGTGAGGGAAAATGGGAGCGGAAAAAATACACGGGTGTTGAACTCTTCGGGAAGACGATAGGGATCGTCGGGCTCGGGAAAGTCGGCAGGGAAGTTGCCACACGATGCCAGGCATTTGGCATGAAGACAATTGGTTTCGACCCGGTTCTTTCTGCGGACGTGGCAGCCAAGTTGGACATTCAACTCGTTTCGCTTCAGGAAATCTACGCGCAGGCGGATGTCATCACGGTGCATACGCCGCTGAATGACGAGACACGGGGGCTCATCGGAGACGAACAGATCAAAGCGTGCAAACAGGGAGTAAGGCTTATCAATTGTGCCCGCGGCGGGATTGTTGACGAAGGAGCTCTGTTGAGAGGGCTGGAGTCGGGAAAAATTGGGGGGGCCGCGTTGGATGTTTTCGTGCAGGAGCCGCCAACGAATACCGAGCTTCTGCGGCATCCGAAACTCATTGCTACCCCTCACTTGGGGGCCTCGACCGAAGAAGCGCAGGAGAAAGTGGCAAAACAGATAGCGATACAAGTTGCCGATTTGCTCCACGAGCGCGGAGTATCGGGGGCGGTGAACGCAGAAGTGATTCAAATGGCAATGCGCCAGGATTTGAAACCATACGTTCGGCTCGCGGAGAAGCTCGGCAGTCTCGTAGCGCAGCTCGTCGCGGGGAAACTCAAACGAATCACCGTTACTGCGGTTGGTCAGCCAATAACCCAGTCAAGTGAACTGATTGCTTCAGCGACCTTGAAGGGCGTGCTTTCTCAGAGACTCACAGAGCCCGTGAATCTGGTTAACGCGCTGATCATTGCGAGAGAGCTCGGCATCTCACTTGAAGAAAAGAGGGGTCTGGATGGTGGATCCTATACCCAACTCATAAAGGTCGACTACGAGTCCGACCAGGGGAGGAAAGAGGTTGCAGGGACAGTCTTCGACAACTCGCATCCCAGGATCGTCCAAATGGACGGCTATCATTTGGAAATGGTCCCGGAAGGAACAATGCTCTTTTATAAGAACATCGACCGACCCGGTATGCTGGCGGCGGTCGGCTCTATTTTAGCCGGTGAAGGGATCAATATTGCCGGTCTTGCCCTGGGTCGGGACGAACCGGGGAAACGCGCTCTTACTATTATTAACGTTGACAGCCCAATTCCGCAGGCGATTCTTAGGAAAATGGAAATGATTGAGGGGGTTTTTGAAGTCAGGAGCGCCAAGCTCTAGGTAATTCGTCACAAAGAAATGTGATGAAACGGCTTCATTTTCGACAGGTTTTTTCAAAAAAAGACTTGACTTCTCAGGGGTCATGACCTATATTTTCTCCACAAAGTATAAGTCCTTATAAAATCAATGGCTTGCAAGTAAGGAGGTGATCACGCGCACGAATGTCGTTCACACAAACGGCATTGTCGCATAAAGTTGAAACATCTTTCCGAATGATTCATCTGCTGAATCATCTAGCTTGACGGCAAACCGTGGTAGATAGTCCCGCAATCTAACTCAACACATTCTACATCATGAAGGAGGTAGAATATGCTTCGCAAGCTACTCGCGGCATTCACCGCCCTTTTCCTCCTCCCTGTACTGTTGCTCGCACAGGATGGAAAGCTCCGTGGTAGAGTAACGGACAAGGAATCAGGTGAACCTCTTATCGGCGCCAACGTCACCATCGATGGGACGAGCCTTGGCGCATCATCCGATCTGAACGGAGACTACATCATCCTGAGTGTTCCCCCCGGAACATACACGGTGAAGGCCTCCTACATCGGATACTCACCCTACACAATTTCCAATATTCGTGTACTTTCGAACATTACGGAGACTCAGGATTTCGCGCTCTCAAGCACGGCGATTCAGGTTGAGGCCGTTGAGGTCGTGGCTGAGCGTCCCCTGATCCAAAGGAACACGACGAATACCGTGCGCATTCAGACGCAGGAGGATATCAAGAACATTCCGATCCGCGGCGTGCAGAACATCGTGGCGTTGAACGCCGGTATCGTGCTGCAGGGAGGCAACCTGTATGTCCGCGGCGGTCGTGCGGGTGAAGTTGCCTACTACGTTGACGGTGCAAACATCACGAACCCGATCGGCAACTATCAGAACATCGGTCTCATTCAGGAAGCATTGGAAGAGATTCAGGTCCAGACCGGAGGTTTCACGGCAGAATTCGGCGGAGCGAACTCAGGTCTTGTTCGCACGACCAGCCGGACCGGCGGATCAAAGATCAATGCAACCCTTGACATCCGCACGGATGACTTTGCGAAGCCGGGAGACAAGTTCCTCGGAACAACTTCACAAGGATACCGCAATGTCGTCGCAACACTCGGCGGGCCGATACCGGGCATGAATGGAATCCGGGTCTTTGGTGCTGCCCAGAACAACTATCTCCGCAACGACCAGGCGATGTACCTGACTCCGTTCAAGTTCACGGGATTCACGGATGACGGACTGTGGCGGGCGACCAATTTCGGCAAAGACCTCCCGGGCATGGAAGTCATCAACGGTGATACCGTCCGCGGCATCGTGGAGTTCAAAGAGAACTATCTTTATAAGAACTGGACGAACAACTGGACCTTCAGCGGCAATGCGCTGTTCGATCTGAACACGCTGGCAAACCTTCCGTTGAAGCTGCGCATCCTCGGGCAGTATGCTACGGGCGAGGCACCGAACAGTGGCAGTTGGCCGGGTGCCTTAGCGGCCTACTATCGCCCCATCGACAGAGTAACAATGAGTTACAATAACACTCGCATGTTGAGTGCCAAGCTGACTCACCTGCTCAGCCCGACAACCTTCTATGAGGTTGGTTTGACCTGGCAATACAGATATGCGCGCACGTGGGATCAGAAGTTCAAGCACAACTGGATAGCATATGCCGACAGCTCGGCATGGGCAGCCGCCGGATTACCGACCGACGAATGGTTGAATCGGTACAACGGCCCCGACCTCTACAGCACGATCTTCGCATTCCGGTTCACGCACCCCTATGCTCCGAACAATGGGTACTCAAAGAGCAAGCAGGTTGGCCTGGGGGTCAATGTCGACCTCGTATCTCAGGTGACATCGAACTGGGAATTGAAGGCTGGCGGTAGTCTGGACTCGTGGACGATGCGGTCCTATAGCGTCGGCAATGTGGCCAATTTGCTGCGCTTCCTTGATCCTGACCTGGATGGCGACTACGATGCAACGTATGCGAGCAAATACGAGGAGCGAATCCGCTATCTCGATCGCGGCGGTATCACCACCTATGGCTACACCTACTTGGGCAAGGAGTCCGATGGATACAACTTGGACGGTGCTCCTGCAGGAGCAACGCTGGATGAGCCGTACAAACCGCTCTATGCTTCTGCCTACGTCCAAAGCAAATACGAATATCGCGACCTGATCCTGAACGTCGGTCTGCGATTCGAGCATTACGATCCGAAGATCAAGACGGTCGACAAGACGCTGAATCCGATAACGCGGGAGTACGACTACAACCAGATGGATTATAACGTCGCTCTCGGCATCATCGACGAGTCACAAATCAAACAAACAGAAGGTCATCAGCTGCTTCTTCCCAGAATCAGCTTCTCCTTCCCGATTTCTGACAGGACCGTATTCTTTTCACAGTTTGGCAAATTCGCTCAGTTTGCCTCGTTGGGGCAATTCTACTTCAGCAGTTTCGGTTTCAGCCGTGCCATCGCGCCGGAAGACCGAAGTCCTTACGGCGGTGGCTTGGGCTTCGAAGCTCGTCCGGAGCGGACAACGTCGTTTGAGACGGGTATTCGTCAGCTCCTGACAGACAACCTCTCCTTCACACTGACGGCATTCTACAAGGACACGAAGGACCAGATGCAGATTCGCCGGCATTTCAATTCGGCCGGAACACCAATCTTTACCACCTATCAGAATGCCGATTTTGGCACCGTGAAGGGTGTCGAATTGACCTTGGATCTGCGACGGACGAACCGTCTGTCTGCCCGCATCAACTATACGCTCTCCGATGCGAAAGGAACGGGTTCATCCTCGACATCTGGAGGCGTGACGGTTTCTGACGAACTCAGAGCCAGAGCACCGGAATTCATCAACCCGATGCCTTTCAACCAGGCGCACGTTGGATCGATCATCCTTGATTATCGTTTTGCGAAGGGTGACGGCGGTGCGGTGTTGGAAGGGATGGGACTCAACACAATCCTCTCATTCAACAGCGGGCACAACTACACGAAGATCAATGAGCCAAACAACCTGGGTCAATCAAGCCCCTGGAACATTGGCGTGTATCCGCTTCT
>DATDRF010000256.1:0-7778 GCA_035291905.1 Bacteroidota bacterium | reverse complement strand
GTTTCCCAGAGCGCAGTCGGGTGTTTTTTCCTGTGTGGAAAGTTTGACCTGAGACTCCCTCCTTTTTGACTCCTTCTATATCGATTTTGATGAAAAACGAGACGGCTTCAGGTGCGCCGGTAGGACCGATATCGGCACAATTCTTGCACCGATTCAGCACATTTCCCAGGAGATCTGATCATGGGTCAACAACAACTGCTTCTCATTATTCTCGGTGTCATCATTGTCGGTATCGCCATTGCGGTTGGCCTGACGATGTTCACGGCACAGAGTGTCGGTTCAAACCGTGACGCCCTCATCTCCGACCTCACGAACCTGGCGGCCGACGCCTACCAGCACCTTGTTCGTCCGATCACCATGGGGGGCGGAGGCGGAGTCTACGATGCCTCAAAGGGGGGTGCGGGTTATTCGATACCACCTTCACTCATCTCGAACGAAAACGGGAGCTATGTGGTGGCAACCGTAACAGCGAATGACATCACCTTTACTGCCACTTCAGCTCAGTATACGACGGATTCGGTAACGGGGACATACGGGCGCGACGGGAAATTGACCGGTTCGTTCAGCTTCGCGGGACCGAATTTTGCGGGAAGTTGATAAGACTGGAAGGTTGCAGATTGGAGCTTTATTCACCCTTGTCATCACAAACAGAATCAGTTCTATGACCTGTCAAAGCTCTTTCCAACCAGGACAAGATGGTGATCGACTGTTATGTCTGCGCTTGTTGCGGTCGTGCTTTTCTTCCCCAAGTCGTACACGCCGGGAAAGAAATGGCTTTGGGACTCGAGAATCGCATCGAATTGTCCACCGTGCTCGTATTCCTGATACGCCTTTTCATCTTCCCATTCGGTGACTGAAATCAGCTCGTTCGGATCGTCGGCCGGAGCGGCCAGAAATGCCGTTCTGCATCCCTTCACCGAGCGCAGGATTGGAATGACTTTTTCCTCATAATGCTTTTTGAACTCCTGAACTTTTCCCTCTTTGAACTTGAGAGACACCATCCTGAGATAGATATCTCCTGAAGATCCCGGCCTGTGCGGAGTCTCGACATCGTATCTGCGGACCTCCGGCTCGTATGTTGGAGAGTACTCCAGCTTGAGGTCTTCTGTCAAACGAATCTGCATCTCGTACTCTTCCGAAAAATGCGGTCTTAGCACATTGACGAGGTTGTCATACATCCCGCCCTCCTCAAACGCTCTTGCGTCATTCTCTGAAGCCCATAATGTGAGAGAGACGCACTCCTCGGAGTTGCGCGTGCTTTGCATAAGGACTGCCGACCGGCACCCTTTGATTTTCGAAAACGCGGTGAGTACCGATTTCTGATATGCTTCACGAAAATCCTGGATTTCCCCCGGTTTGACGAACATCTTCACAGTCCGCATAAACATAATGCTATCCTCCTTCGTGCCGGCCCGGGAACTGATAACTGACGACTGAAAACTGATGACTCCGTATTGTTACTCTTTGATCAGCTCATCGAACCGCTTGTTTCCCCGCAGTGGCTTCCACGTAGGATCGAGACGGAGATAGACCGGCGACAGCTCGGCCGGAATCGAGAGCAGCCGTTCCAGCAAGTCGATCGCTTTCTCCTGATTACCCACCATTGCATGGATTTTGGCCAGATCAATCAGACGAAACGTCCCGCGCCATGCCTCTTTTTCGACAGGGAGCATGGCGACTCCCCTCTCGCCTTCCCTCACTGCGTCGTTCGCTCTTCCGAGACCTGCGTACGCGATACCCAACGCACTGTATGATCGTTCATCGCCCGGGTTGATCCTGATTGCCCGCTCCAGGTTGACACGTGCTTTTTCATAGAGACTTCTCGAGCTCTCCCGCGATCCTCTCAAAGCTTCGATATGAGCAAGCAGGAGGGAGGGTGGATAGTTGACAAACTGATTACTCCACCCATCTTCACCCGTTCTCTTGACGGCGGTCTCAGCGCGATCAAGATTTCCACTCATTAACGAGGCCACATAGTCCACTCCATCCAGATACTTTCCCCTTTGTGCATCACGCCCATGTTGCAGACCGTCGCGAATGACTTCCCACACCTCTTCAACGTTTCCTTTCCAAAGGAGCAAATTCTGCACCCGTTCGGCATGTACATCTCTGAAGTCAGGCGCCAGATCGGCTGCGCGAACGAATGCTTCTTCCGCCTCCGCGTGACGCCGGGCGAGAATCAGTGTTTCCCCCAGCTGTCGAATCATGTCAGCCGAACGAGGATTTCCCGCAATCGCCCTGCGGAATGCCTCAATCGCTTCCTCCATCTTTCCTTGCCGTCGATAGACTGCAGCCATGCCATAGTAAACCTCCGTATTGCTCGGTTGCAGGTCCAATGCGGTAGAAAACTCCCTCAGCGCATTGGCATAGTCGAGTCTGGCATGATAGTAGTACCACCCCATCGATTCATGCGCCGCGGGGAGATTGGGGGAAAGAGAAAGAGCTTTCTCGGCTCCCTGTCTGCTTTTTTCTACCCGTTCATCACTCCGGTCGTAGAAAAACCAATACATCCCTGAATGAGCATAGCTGAGCTTGGCATGGGCGGCTGCAAAAAGCGGGTCAGCGTTGATCGCGCGATCAAGCAACTGAATTGCAATCTGATAATCCGCCAAGAGATCCCCGCGATTCAGGTATTCGACTCCCTGAAGATAGAAGTCATACGCCTCGGCATTCGTGGTAAGGTTTTGTTCAAGGGAAGCTTCCTCAGGCTTGAGGAGGTTGACATTCAGTGCTGAGGCTACCTTGCTGGCGATATCCGACTGAAGGGCAAATGCGTCGGAAGCCGATGCATCGAGCGTTTGCGACCAGACCTGCAGGCCGGAGTTCACATTGATCAACTCCGGGCTCACCCGTACCTGTTCACCCGACCATCGTACCGTCCCCATGAGCACAAACTCGATTCCAAGTTCGTTCCCGATTTCCTTGATCGATTTCTTTGTTCCCTTGTATTCCCGGGCACTGGAACGGGCAATCACCCCCAGACCTGAAAGGCTCGAAAGTCGGGTCGTAATCTCTCCCGTAAGTCCATCGGCGAAATACTCTTTCGCGGGATCGGACTGATTCTCAAAAGGGAGAACGGCAAGAGTCTTCTTCTCTGAGGACTGCCGGCCCGAGGGCCAGAAGAGGAGGAAAGCAGCAACCAGAATGGTGACAATGCCAACGGCTCCTGCCAAACGACGGCCATTCTGTGTTCCGAGAAGGGCCTTCGGGCCGGCTTGCGTCGATGGTCCACTCACAGGCTGCTGTGTCTCCGCAGGCCGCGGCACCGTCATTGCGGGTCGTGAGACTGTTCCCGTGCCGCGTTTCCAGCGCTTCAGGTCGGCAACCATGTCGGCGGCTGATTGGTAACGTTCTTCGGGATTCTTTTCCAGAGCCTTTTCGAGAATTCGTTCGCACGAGGCTGAGACGTCGGGAATGTGTTTCCGAATGGCATCCGGCTCTTCATTGAGAATCGAATACATCATAGCCGCTTCATGTTCCCCTCTGAAGGGAAGTTTTCCCGTGAGCATTTCAAAGAGGAGCACCCCAAACGCAAAGATATCGCTCCGTGCATCCACTTCTCCTCCCTGGATCTGCTCAGGCGCCATGTAAGCGAGAGTCCCCACGGTGCTGCTGGAGCGGGTCAGTTTCAGAGAGCCCTTGAGCTTTGCGAGCCCGAAGTCCATCACTTTGATCTGACCTTTCGAGGTCAACATGATATTATCAGCCTTGATGTCCCTATGGACGATTCCTTTGGAATGCGCCTCCTGAAGCGCTTCACCAATCTGGATTGACGCCGCGATAGCCTCGTCAAGCTTCTTGAAAGGGATTCTATCCCTGAGAGTCCCCCCATCGACATATTCCATGGCGAAGAACATCTTTGATTCATGCTCCTCGACCCCGTAGATCGTGCAGATGTTGTTATGATTGAGGGCAGCGACGGCCTTCGCTTCCTGGAGAAAGCGGGCTTTGGTCTCTTCGTTTACGGAGACATGGGCCGGGAGAAACTTCAATGCAACCAGGCGGTCCAGTTTCGTATCTCGCGCTTCATACACCACTCCCATTCCTCCCTCACCGAGTTTATCGAGAATCTTATAATGAGAAATTGTCTGACCGATCATAGGCTACGCCTCCGCCAATAAGATGGCGGATCCTCAAAATTCCATCTGCTCGCAGAATACGCCTGCCTGTCCGGCAGGCAGGCTCGCAGGGAATTTGGGGACATTCCACCCTCGCCCAACTTTTCAAGGATCTTGTAATGTGAAACAGTCTGTCCGATCATAGAGGATTCCATTTGCAGTAGTTCCAGGGCCACTCTTCCCAGGATGACACCAGTCCAGCCTGAACAGGGTTCTGCAGAACGTACCAGATCGTACGATCCAGTTCGCCGTCATCACGGATCACGTGGTCGTAGCTCTCATTCTGCCAGAAAGCCCCCGAGCGACCAAGAAGTCGATTAGCCCGGAGGGCGGTGTATTTCTTGAGCGAAGTCAAGATATTCGTCAACGCGTAGGACGGGACGCCGTCCCGTCCGCTTGAGCTTTCCGGATTGGGGCCGTCCCGTCCGATCAGGCTTTTCGGCTGAGCGTTGTCCTCGAGGGTCGGGTCGGCGACCCGACCTACGAGCTCGAGAACCATATGCACATGATTAGGCATAATCGAATAAGCGAACAGGTCGTACTCTTTCCCGTCGCGGTAATGAATCGTTTCCTTAACAAGTTCAGCAATTTTGTCTTCCTTCAACCATTTCGGTCCGGTCGATATAGCGCCCAACAATGCATCAAAACGCTGGAAGTAGTCCCAACGTTGCTGCCGCAGTAGCTCTCTCCTTTCGCTTTGATTCTTCGGTTGTTCAAGAAGCCTTTTTGCCTTCGCCCGCTCAATCCGCATTTCCTCCATAATTTCAGAAGGCAGCGACCCTGCGAGCCGGAAAACAACGTGAAAGGTCGCGTCAGTCGGCTGATAATGAGGCAAATGCCTTCTGTAAAATGTCTCTTGTTCCCCCAATTTGTCTGACCCCCAATCAATCCAGCAATACACTCAACCGGCCAAATACAATCAATTCAACAACTTCCCAGGCACGACCACAATCGATCTCACCGGACTTGTAATCAGACGGTTACGGAATTCGACTCTCAGTCCGCACGCAGCGAGGACTTGCGGCATGATGGCGCTGCCGCCCCACGTGGCCCCTGCGACTCCGATGGTCATCGGCGCGTATCCCTTCTTATCGAACCATCCGCCACGCGCCTCAAAAAGGCCGTCACCAAGCGCACGAAGTCTGTATTCGGACTTCACTGTACGAATAATAAGCCAATCGCCTGGTGAAACCTCATCCTTTCTAACCTGGGGGAAAAGGTGAGATGTTTGAGCTATTCCGGCTAGTGTCGCTCCAAGTGTCATCATTTGAACACATTCTCTAGTAGTACCAATCGTGAGCTCAGTCGCGGAGTTACGAACACGATTTCCGTTCCGTCCTCACTTAGACTCAGTCCGCGATTCCGCAAGCCGGGAAAAGTTGCGGCGAGAACCTTTGAGGTTCCCGTGCGAGGGGAGAAAATCCGGACCTTGTCCGGAGCATCCCTCATAGGGAAATCCCCGTTCCTGGTCGTTCTGCCCGCGAAATTCTGAAAGAAGTCCTTGCCCTCGATGATTCGCCGAGGAGTCCCATCAAGTTCCGGCATGATCACATCTCCCGGTTGTGCCATCAATGCCGAAATCGAGCTCCGGTGGATGGGGGCGATCCACCAGCCTGTTCGTCCGGTTCTTCGGTCGAAATAGACGAGCATCCTCTCATCGAGAATATTCCAAACAACTGTCGAGTCGGCGAAGAAGCGCCGGCATTCACCCGTGGCCGCTGCATTGAGGTAGCTCTTCACACCATCAGTGGAAAGCATGTGGCCGGCGTCAATCCAGGCAATCTGAAAATAGTTGCCGACTTGTTTCGGAGCCCCCGGGTTTTCCGGATCAAGAATGTATATCGTTGCTCTTACGCTATCCGATCTCAGGCCCGAACCTGGTTGAGTATAGCTGATGGAACGGCCGTCGGGAGTCCAAATCGGAAACCGGGCGACGGGAAGGCCGTTCGTAAGTTTCCTCCGATTGTTCCCGTCCCTGTCCATCACATAGAGATCTGATCTTCTGGCGAGCGGGTCGGGGTCATTCATGACAAATGCGATTCGTTTCTTGTCGGGGGAAAACGAGGGTTCCCAGATATCCCTGTCATCGAACGTCAGTTGACGCAAATTCGAGCCATCGATGCGCGCGGTCCAAATCTGCCCAACCCGCTGCTGCTGAAGATACACGAGTTCATTTCCCGACGCGGCGACACTCAATCCGATATCCGGGCCTGCACCCTTTGTCACCTGCACCGCTTCCCCTCCTGATATCGGCATCGCCCAGAGATTCGTATTTCCTCCACGGTTGGAGGAGAAGATCATGCGGCCCTCAGCTGTCCAATAGACGTCATCGATGTTTTCTTCCCCGCTGGTCAGCGGGCGCTCCTCTCCGGTTTCCAGATTATGCAGGATGATGACCTGATTGATTCCGACAATAGTACGGATCCATCCGACCGACCGTCCGTCGGGAGACCAGCAGAACCCATAGCGATACCCCGACAACCTATTGAACAGAGAATCAGTAAACTCCCTTCGAAGGTCGGTACCATCCGAGGCTACGGTCCAGAATTCGATGGTTCCTGAAAGTGATCGATATCGGGCATTTTCGGTCCGGATAAAGCCCATTCGTTGACCGTCCGGTCTCCATTTGAGGGAGCTTCCACCGTCCGCGAGTTTTCTGCTTGAACCGCCGAGAGCGGAGGCTGCATAAATGTCGTGCGAGGTGCGTTTCTCGTTCGGCTTGTCGTACGCAACCTGACTTCCATCAGGGGAGATATTTGCACTCTGCTGGATAAACTCCGTCGCGTCGGAAGTGATCTTCCTCGGTTCGCCGCCATTCACATGCATGTAGTAGATATCCCATTTCCCATGCACATCAGCGGCAGGAAAGGAGATCCATTTTCCGTCCGGAGATAGACTTGGATATGAGTATTGTGTGAACGGCACCTGAAGCACTCGCGTGTTCATGTCGGGGTTGACGGTGATGCCTTTTGGCATGAGGAGGAACCATCCGATAACACCGACAATGATGACACCAAACCCGATAGCACCATAGCGGATCATTGGGCTCTTCAGATTCATTCCGGATGGTACGGCACCGGAGACATCCATGTGAGGACCACCGCCGGAGGGTGTCGCGGCAACCTGAGGCTCCGTTGGCTTGTAATCTGATGAACGCATCACGCGACTCGTTTTCTTTTGCGTCCGTTTTAGCTCGCTCACCAGGTCATCCATGTGCTGATAGCGGTCGGCCGGATCTTTTTCAAGGCACCGGGCAATGAGATTCGAAAGCATGGGCGAAATGTCTTGGCGGAGCTGCTCAATCGGTTGCGGATCCTCGTTCACGATCGAATAAACCATTGCCGCTTCGTGTTCACCGCGGAACGGGAGTTTACCGGTGAGCATCTCAAAGAGGAGTACTCCATAGGAGAAGACGTCACTCCGCAGATCAATTTCGCCCCCCTGGATCTGCTCCGGAGCCATGTAGCCGAGCGTGCCGACAGTGCTTGAGGTTTTGGTGAGTTTCAGAGAGCCTTTGAACTTTGCCAAGCCGAAATCCATTACTTTCGCCTGACCCTTGGAGGTCAACATGATGTTATCAGCCTTAATATCCCTATGTACAATCCCCTTTGCATGTGCCTCCTGCAGAGCTTCGCCAATCTGGGCCGCAACGGCGAGGGT
>DATDRF010000255.1:0-54885 GCA_035291905.1 Bacteroidota bacterium | reverse complement strand
CATGACATATCCCAAACCGCTTCACCGCTCGGGAGGTTCCAGGAAAATCTTATCCCCCTCAACGGTCACTTTGAATCTCTTCAACCTTCCTGCCCCGTTCACGCACTGACCGGATTGCAGGTCAAAGCTCCATCCGTGCATCGGACAGGTGACTACCGTCCCGTCGAGAATACCGTCGTGGAGGCTTGAATGATGCTGGTGAGGGCAGTGATTTCCCACAGCATAGAGCTGGCCGCCGATCAAATAGAGAGCAATATCCTCGCCGTCGACGGTCACCTTGATCCCTTTGCCTTCCCGCAGGGCGCTTGTGGATGCTATGGGGGTCATTTGATTCATGTTTGTCGATCTCATCCCCCTAAATCCCCCTTCTCTTAACTTGTACAGAGGGGAGAGTCGCAGGGGGTTGAGATCGCCTAACCTATCTTCAACTTCTCATCCACCACGAATCCTTTTTCCGACGACTTGACAGTAATTGCCTCAACCTCGGGATCGTGTTCGAGGAACAACTTCCATCGTTCCTCATACGCTCTTTCAAGGACCTTCTTTTTCTCCTCAATCGTGACCAAAGGCCGAACGTCGTAGGCCATTACGTAAGGAAGAGGAAGATGCGATATTGTTGGAAACAGGTCGCAACAGAAGAGGAGGCTGGTCTTCCCATCGGAGATTTTCGGGAGTTGTTGTGCTGTTGTGTGCCCATTGCATACCAGCATCTTTATCCCGGGGAACAACTCGATTTCTCCTTCAACAAACTCGAGGACCCCATGCTCCATCAGAGGCTCATAATCATCCCTCATAAAACTTCCCCTGTCCTTCTCTGTCGGCTTTTTCGCAAGTTCCCAATGTGCCTTCTGCACATAGTACCTCGCTCGGGGAAATGTCGGCACCAGCTTGCCGTTTTCCACCTTTGTCGAACCACCGGCATGATCGAAGTGCAGGTGGGTCAGGATAACGTCGGTAACGTCCCCGGGAGCAACGCCATGGAGCGCGAGAGACGAAATGAGATCGGATTGGGAATTGTCGAGACGGTAGATATCCTTGAGTTTTTCACTGAACTTCGTCCCGTTGCCGTCATCGACCAGAATCACTTTCCCATTGCCGCGGATCAGCAGGCATCGGGCGGCCAGGGTGATGCGCCGTCGCTCGTCCGGGGGATTTGTTTTGGTCCAGAACACCCAGGGAACCACGCCAAACATGGCACCGCCGTCAAGGGCGAATCTTCCCGTTTCAATCGGAAGGACCTCGTAAGGACCGATCTTCATAAAGACGCTCTTTCAACGAAAAGGTCGGCATTCTCGCCCTTTGGGAGAGAAGTCTGCCGACCTTTGACGAAGAATAACAGTTCAGGCTTTTCTGAAATGCGACGTCGCAGGGCTCAGCTCCGGGAATGTCCGGTCAGGGTGAAGCTTCTTGGCCCGATCAAACAACACTTCCTCTGTCTCAACCCTGTTTGGATCGGGTATGCAGCAATCGACGGGGCACACGGCCGCACATTGTTCCTTTTCAAAGTGGCCGACGCACTCCGTACATTTGTCAGGAACGATATAGAAGAAACTGTCGGAGATGGGCGGATTCGTTGCCCCGTTGAGCTCCCATTGCGCGCCGCCTGCATAAATGGCGACGTTGGGGCATTCGGGCTCGCAGGCGCCGCAGTTGATGCATTCTTCAGTGATCATTGTTGCCATGATGCGTTTCGCTTTCTTGAGTATGTTTGGTGGTAAGTTTTATTGTCGGGAAAAAAGAGTTTGGTGAGATTTGCGCCCGTCCGCGCTCGCAATGATCGATCGTTGTGAGGCACATGCTGAGATCACGAAGAAGCAGACGAACATCGACTCCCTGGTGCGAGGCGGGGTACTGGCTGAGCTTCTCCACCCCCTTGGCCAACTGGCTTTTCGCACCCTTGAAATTCCCCGCGTCGGCGTGGTACATGCCGGCTGAAATCTGAATCAGGGCCTGGAGATAGGTCCGATCCGTCTCCCGGTACTCATGCCAAAGATCTTCGAGGATCTCGTGGGCCTCAAAGAATTCCTTCTCGTTGAACCGCCGAATTCCCTTCCAATACCGCTCGTCTGTCACGAAAAAAGTATAGGGATTAGTTATTGAAAATTCAACGGAATCGACTCGTGCCGATATGGAACACGGAAAAAGCAAAAAAAGGAACGGAAACGACACGGAGGGTGGAATCCGTATTGTTTCCGTCGGTTTCAGTGTTCATCCGTGTTCCATGCATTTCCGGAGGTCTACAGATACCTGTGCTCGAGGATGTTCCCTTTGGTGTCATATCGGTAGAGCAGCGGAACTCCCGTGGGGATATTCAGTTCAATGACTTCCGCTTTTGTAAGATTGTCGAGTTTCATGACAATCGACCGAAGGCTGTTGCCGTGGGCGGCAACGATAATATCCTTCCCGGCCAGAACATCGGGGATGATTTTTGATTCGAAGTAGGGGAGTGTCCTCGCGGCTGTGTCTTTCAGGCTTTCACTGACCCCGTCGGGATTCAGCTCGGTTACGTCCTTCGGAGGCGGCACATCGTAGCTTCTGCGCCAGAGCTTAAGCTGCTTTTCCCCGTAGATCTGTCCGGTCTCGGCTTTGTTCTTCCCCTGAAGGGCGCCATAGTGCCGCTCGTTCAGCGCCTTGTCATATTCGATCGGGATTTTTTCCTGTCCGATGATCTTCAAAACGATGTTCAACGTGTCGATCGCCCGTTTGAGGACGGAGGTATAGGCCTTGTCGAACTTGTAGGATTTGAGTTTTTCGCCCGCCTGATGTGCCTCCTCTCTACCTTTGGGAGAAAGGGCGATATCAACCCATCCGGTAAATCGATTTTCAAGATTCCATTGTGATTCGCCATGTCGGAGCAAGATAAGGTTGGGCATTGCGGTTGCTTTCGGAGACTGAGGTGTTGCGGTTGTTGCAGGTTTATGGTTTTAAGCTTCAGGCTTGCCCGCCGAAGTTCGTTGTGTGAACGCAGGCGGGTTTCAAGTTTCAGGTTCCAGGTTTCACGCAGCTGACACAGATGGCTGGCAGCTGATAGCTGATAGCTCTCTCACTTCACAAAAAAATACCTCGCCTCGGGGTGATGGACAATGATCGCCGATGTCGATTGCTCGGGATCGAGCTGAAATTCCTCACTCAACGAAACGCCTATTTTCCCGGGCTCCAGAAGTTCGAATAATTTTGTCTGGTCTTCAAGGTTTGGGCAGGCAGGATAGCCAAAACTGTAGCGCGAGCCCTGATAATGCTGCGAAAATAGCTTCCGGATTTCTTTCGCATCATTTCCATGGATCCCCAATTCGGCCCGAATCCGGCCGTGCCAGAGCTCCGCCAACGCTTCTGCGCTCTCAACGCTTAACCCGTGAAAATACAGGTACTCCTTGTAGTTGTTCGATTCAAACAATGAACGTGAATATTCAGACGCGCGATGACCCATCGTGACAAGGTGAAATGCGACAACGTCGACGCGGCCCGAATCGACAGGCGCGAAAAAATCGGAAATACACAGGTGCCGGTCATCGCGCTGACGAGGAAAGGAAAACCGGAGGTGTTCCTGAAGGTTCGAAGTTCGAGGTTCAAAGTTCGAAGTGTGCCCTTCCGGGAGTTGGTAGATGATGAGATCGTTTCCGTCCGACTGGCAGGGGAAATAGCCGTACACGACTTTCGGCGTGAGCAATCCCTTTTCTTTTGTCTCTTTCTTCAATCGCTCAAGGTCCGGATAGATCTGATCCTGCAGGATTTTCTGATAATCCGTCTCGTTCATTTTCCCGCGTACCACTCTCCATTGGCCCCGAATGAGCGCAATCTCATTCACATATTCGAAGATTTCATCCAGAGGAATATCCTCAATGACCTGTGAGCCCCAGAACGGAGGACGCGGTATCTCGCCGTCGGCCCGGACTAGGGAACGGATTGCCTTTGTCTTGACGGATTCACCAACCCCTCCTCCTTTTTCCGCCAGAGCCATCGCGATTTTTGCCTCGGATCCGGTGAGCTTTTCCTCATCTGTCGAGCTGTCGGTCTCGGCAACCGCCGAGATTTCTCCGCTGACAATCTGCTCCATGAACCGCAGTCCATCGAAGGCATCATTTGCATAGAGAACGGTCCCCTGGTAAACGGGACGAAGATCCTGTTCGACATACCTTCGCGTCAATGCGGCGCCCCCAAGAACCACGGGAGTCCTCAGGCTGCGCTCGTTCATAACTTCCAGGTTCTCTCTCATGATGAGGGTAGATTTTACCAGCAACCCGCTCATCCCTATTGCGTCAGCTTTGTGCTCCTCGGCCGCATGGAGCATGGTCTCCACGGGACACTTGATGCCAAGGTTGACAACCTTGTATCCGTTGTTCGTCAGAATAATGTCGACCAGGTTCTTCCCGATGTCATGGACGTCTCCCTTGACCGTGGCGATAACCATCGTTCCTCTTCCTGCCCCATCTTTCTTGTCCATGAAAGGCTCAAGATACGAGACCGCCGCCTTCATCACTTCAGCCGATTGAAGGACAAACGGGAGCTGCATTTGTCCTGATCCGAACAGATCCCCGACCACCTTCATCCCGTCGAGGAGAATGGTGTTGATAATCTCCAACGCTGCGTGCTTCTTCAGGGCCTCCTCGAGATCCGCGTTCAGGCCAACACGCTCACCATCGATGATTCGGTTCTTCAAACGCTCTTCCACCGTTTGCCCCGATACCGCAACCTTCTTCTTTTCTGCTCCGCCCGCGGCAACTGCAAGAAGGTCTTTCAGGGGATCGTACACGACCTTTCTCGACTCCCCTTCGCCTTCATAGGATCTTTCGTCAAAAATCAATTTCCTGCAAATCTCCCGCTCGCGTTCGATGATTTTGAACAACGGCATGATCTTCGACGCATGGACGATTGCCATGTCAAGTCCCGCCTCGACCGCGTAATGAAGAAAAACGCTGTTCAAAGCGTGACGGGCATGCGGCGCCAACCCGAACGAAATGTTGCTGACACCCAGCACTGTGTGAACGCCGGGCAGCTCTTTTTTGATAAGGCGAATCGCTTCGATCGATTCTTTTCCCGCTTTCCTGAATTCCTCATCACCGGAACCGAGCGTGAAGGTGAGCGTGTCAAAAATGAGGTCATGCGGCCTGAGACCATACTTCCCCACCACCAGATCGTAGATCCTCTTCGCTATTTCCAGTTTCGATTGGGCGGACTTGGCCATCCCCCGTTCGTCGATGGTCAGGGCAATGACTGCGGCGCCGAACTTCTTGCACAGGGGGAGAATCCGATCGATCCGCTCTTCGCCGTCTTCGAGATTGATGGAATTGATGATCGCTTTTCCGCCAATACGCTGAAGGGCCTCTTCGATCACCGGGGCTTCCGTCGAATCGATGACAAGCGGAGTCGTCACCTGGGTGTTGAACCGTGTGATCACCTCCTGCATGTCTCGTGTCTCATTGCGGCCGACATACGCCACACAAACGTCCTGCAGGTGTGCCTGCTCTCTCACCTGTTCGCGTCCCATGGAGACGATCCCTTCCCAATCCTCCTTCGAAAGCAGGTCTTTGAACAACTTGCTTCCGTTGGCGTTTGTCCGTTCGCCGATCAGGAGAGGGGCGGGATCGACATGCATCGGTACCGATTGGTAGAGACTCGAGACGCTTGGAACGAATTCGAACTTTCGGGGAACAGGCGCAAGATTGCCGGCAGCATCAGCGAGCTGACGGATATGCTCCTTGGTTGTTCCGCAGCAACCTCCCACAATCTGGACGCCCAGGTCTTTCACAAAATGAGAAAGGAATTTGACCAGATCCTCGGGAGACAAGTGGTAATGAGCTTTTCCTCCAATATTCTCAGGGAGCCCTGCATTGGGCATGACAAAGATCGGCTTGGGGCTGCTCGCCGAAAGCGTTCGGACGTGCTCCGACATCTCTCTTGGCCCTGTCGCGCAGTTCATCCCGATAATGTCGACGTCATAGGGCTCGATGGCAGTCAAAGCAGCCGATATTTCCGTACCAAGCAGCATTGTGCCCATGGTTTCGATCGTGACAGAGACGATGACCGGCACCCGCTTGCGGCTCTCCTCGAAATACCGAAACACACCGTACAATGCCGCTTTTATCTGCAGCAAATCCTGACACGTTTCGATCGACAGCAGGTCAACCCCACCCTCAACAAGGCCCTTCGCCTGTTCATGGTAAGAATCAGCCATGGGCATGAATCCGATATGCCCAAGGGAAGGCAATTTCGTTGTGGGACCCATGGACCCGGCCACGAATCGCTGCCTTCCGGAGGAAGAGAAGTCCCGCGCCATGCGTTTCGCTATCTCAGCCGCTTTCCTGTTCAGCTCGTACGCCTTCTTTTCCAGTCCGTATTCGGCAAGAACAATTGACGTCGAACCGAACGAGTCGGTTTCGATCACATCGCACCCTGCTTCAAGGTAGTCCTGATGCACGCGTTCGACCGCAGAGGGCTTTGTCAGAACCAGGTACTCATTGCACCCGGCGAAATTCTCCCCGCCAAAATCATCCGCCGTGAGATTCTGGCCCTGAAGATGCGTTCCCATGGCACCGTCGAAGACGATGATTTTTTCTTTCAAGATCTCGAGGAAACCCTTCACTCTTTACCCTTCACTCTTTACTGTCTTAAAACAAAAATCCCCAACGGCATTTCGCGTCGGGGTTTGACCAAACTCCTGACGGCGCTTTAGCTGTTTTTTAAGTGGCCGCAATCTGCCGGCTTCAAATCGCCACTAGTCTCAAGATAGCAAGAAACCTGTTGAGGTGCAAATCCTCTGTGCCTCCTCTGCTTACACCGTGTTTTCTACGCGGTGTCCTCTGTTATTAACCACAGAGGTCACTAGAAGCCATCTCAAAAATGTTTTGTTGTCTTTTTCAAGGGTTAAAACCCAAAAGGGGGCATGGCATTGCCCCGACCTTAAGGTCGGGGCAACAAAAAACAGTAACAAAGGGCTTCAGCCCCTGCATTTTGAGATGGCTTCTAAGAATGCACGGAGAACACAGAGAAAAACGTTCAGGGGTCGAGGACAAACTCTTTTCCTGTTACCTTTAGCCGGCCCGATATGGTTTGGGTCGTTGCAGCATCTGCAAGCCCGGTGAATCCCGGTTGCTTGCCTCCCACAGTAATCTCGAATTCTCCCGGCTCTACGACACGGCGAGAACCAGCGTTGATCAAGGAAAGCATTCGGGGCTCAATGGTAAACGTCACCGTTTTTTTCTCGCCCGATTTCAGAAGAACCCTTCGGAATCCTGCCAGCGCTCGAATCGGGACCGGCGATGAGGCTTGAAGGTCTTTCACGTAAAGCTGGACCACCTCCTCTCCATCCCGCTTGCCCGTGTTCGCCACAGTGACAGAAGCGGTGGCACTCGAGCCGGATTGAATACTTGCAGGAACCTTGAGGTCGCTGTAGGAGAAATTTGTATAACTGAGTCCAAATCCAAACGGGAAGAGGGGGCTCCCATCAAAGTACTTGTAAGTCCTCCCTTTCATCCGGTAATCATCGAACGGGGGAAGCTGGTCGACAGACTTATAGAACGTGACCGGAAGACGGCCACCCGGGCTGTAATCGCCGAACAATACTTCTGCAATCGCGGTGCCGGCTGACTGTCCGGGATACCATGCTTCAACAATGGCGGGAACATTTGCAGCAGCCCAGTTGACGGCAACCGCGCTTCCGTTCAGCAGAACCAAAACCACGGGCTTTCCGAGCGCGACGACCTCCCTGATCAACTCCTCTTGAGGAGCCGGAAGGTCCAGGCTGGTTCTGTCGCCCCCTTTGAACCCGGGAATTTCCACAGTCATCTCCTCTCCTTCGAGCCGCGGCGAAAGCCCCATGATCATAATGACGGCATCCGCGCCCTTTGCAGCATCCAGTGCTGCCGCTTTGCGGCCTGATTCGGGGGCAGACCACATGAACTGAACCGTTGCGTCCGGCCGTCTGTCCTGATACTCTATGGTGATTCTTCTTTCTTCACCTGCTTTAAGCTCGATTTCTTTCCATTCGGGGCGTGCGACATGCCTTTCGGTGAACTCGACGAACAGCGAGTCATCGACAAACATCCTGTATATGCCGAGAGCGTTCCCGCCCAACAGGTATTTCCCGGTTGCAGGTGCTACGAGAATTCCCCTCCATCGCACACTGAAGCTATCAGCCCTCATCCCTGCTATCGGCGCATTCTCCCACCATTGGTAGTCAATCGTCCTGTCGATCCTTGACCGGAAGGGGGCTCCTTTGAAATCATAGTTGTTGAAGTAGTCGGCCTGCAGCCCCGAAACACGGCCCGAGGTCGTCTGTGTGTACAACGCAGAACCGGGAACGACTTCTGTCGTCAACATTCCTTGGGCAACGTCGCAGCCGCGCTCATAGATAACCTTCGTCTTCTCTCCCAGCCGACGGCGAATGCCTTCCAGCGGGGTCACCGGCTCTGCGGGTGTTCCGTTGTAGTTGCCCAACAGGGTCTCCACATCATCCGCGTTCGGGCCAATGACCGCCACCGTGCGGAGATCATCCCGAAGGGGAAGGACTCCACCTTCGTTTTTCAGAAGGACGATCGATTTTCGTGTAGTCTCGAGCGCTATCTGACGGTGCTCTTGTGAATCATTGGCACTTTCGGGGATCGATGCAAATGGAACGCGCTCGGGCGGATCGAACATGCCGAGTTTGAAGCGGATCCGGAACAGTCTTGCCACAGCCTTATCGACCTCCCTCTCGGCCACCAGCCCTTTTCGAACAGCCACCGCCAGGCTGTCATAGGTCACACCGCAGTTGAGGTCGGTCCCGGCGATCAAAGCTGCTGCAGCTGCAGAAGGCGCATCCAAAGAGGTCTTGTGAAACGTGTAGAAATCCATGATGGCCCAACAGTCGGAAACCACATAACCGTCGAATCCCCACTGATCGCGGAGAATCTTTTGGATCAATGCGCTGCTGCCGCAACATGGGTCGCCCCGAAACCGGTTGTACGCACACATGACAGATTGGGCGTGGCCATCAACAATTGTTGCTCTGAAGGCTGGAAGATAGGTCTCGTAAAGATCGCGATCATCTACCCGTGCATCGTAGACATGGCGCAGAGGCTCAGGTCCGCTGTGAACAGCAAAGTGTTTGGGCGTCGCAATGGTTTTGAAATAGCGCGGATCATTTCCCTGCATCCCACGCACAAACTCGACACCAAGGCGCCCTGCGAGGAACGGATCTTCGCCGTAGGTCTCCATTCCCCGGCCCCAGCGGGGATCACGGAAAATGTTGATGTTGGGAGACCAGAACGTGAGGCCCTCATAGATCTCCGTCCATCCCTTCTTGAGAGAACCGCGATACTTCGCCCGTGCTTCATCGGAAATAACCGTGGCGACACGAAACATAAGATCGGAATCCCAGGTTGCTGCAAGGCCGATCGCCTGCGGAAAGACCGTTGCTTTGCCGGCACGTGCCACGCCGTGAAGAGCTTCACCCCACCAATTATAGGCAGGGACGCCGAGCCGCTCGATCGCAGGTGCATTGTACAGCATCTGCTTTACCTTCTCATCGAGGGTGAGACGTCCGACAAGGTCGGCGACCCGTTTTTCAATGGGCAGATCGGGATTCCGAAACGGCAATTGCCCTTGGCCTCGGAGAGGGAGAAAGAGAAGGGGGATCAGGATGCAAACGCAAACAAATCTCATGGGTGTTTTCCCTTTCGTCATGACGGAGTCTAAGTCAGCTGATCAAGAACTGTTTCGCCCCCAAAGACTTGCCCCGACCTTTCCTGCCCCTGCCTGCATTGCTAAGGGGTCATGACGATCTTGCCGAACTGCGTCCCTTCTTCGAGCAAACGATGCCCCTCGCGCACTTGGTCCAGGGGTATGACCCTGTCGATGACCGGTTTGAGTTTCCCCTCTTCGAAGAATTTCAGGATTGTAATGAGATCCCCCTTGCGGCCCATGGTCGAGCCGAGGATCTGAAGCTGCTTGTAGAAGATGTATCGAAGGTCGGTGGCCGCGTCGAAACCTGATGTTGCGCCGCACGTCACCAGGCGTCCGCCTTTGGCGAGGCTTTTGATGCAGTCGTCCCACACACTCGAGCCAACGTGTTCGAAAACAACATCGACCCCGCGTTTCGCGGTGAGTGCTCTCACCTCCTTGACAATATTTCCCTTTGTCCGGATGATTGTCTCATCGGCTCCCAGCATGCGCGCGTGGTCCGCCTTCTTCTCCGAGCTGGTCACTGCAATGACACGCGCGCCGAACAGTTTGGCGATCTGAAGGCCTGCGCTTCCAACACCGCTGCTTGCCCCCATCACGAGGACATCTTCGCCCGGACGCACCCTGGCCTTGTCGACCAGCATCTGCCAGGCCGTGAGGAAGACGAGAGCTCCCGCGGCAGCCTGCTCAAAGGAGAGGGCTTTGCTCAATTTGATGACGTTGCGGCCGGGGACGCTCAGAAACTCCGCGTCGGCCCCGTCGCGGTGCTCCCCGATCAGCCGATAGTCCTTGCAGAGATTATCTTGGCCATTGAGGCACCACACGCAATGCCCGCAGGAGATACCCTGGGCAATCGCTACCCGGTCGCCGGGGACGACGTGAGTGACGGCATCCCCCACTTCTGCAACAATACCTGCCGCGTCAATGCCGGGAATGATTGGGAGAGGAAACTTTACGCCGGGGAGTCCTTTTCGAACCCAAAGGTCGAGGTGGTTGAGAGAGGTTGCTTTGACCTGAACGAGGACTTCAGAGCTTGAGATTTTCGGAGGGGGAATCTCCTCGATGAGGAGTTTCTCAAGACCGCCGTGTTCGTGAATGCGCACGCATTTCATCAATTCATCCCGATCCCTTGGGGCGTATTCATGACCTCGGGAATGATAGAACCCACAAAAGTGAAGCTGAACAGCCGGACGTCGGCGACATTTGTGAAAAGCCTGACGGCGTGCTCGCCAAACTGGCTGTTCTTGATGATGTTAAACATTCGAAAGCGATCAACCGTCACGTACGTCGACCCGTCCTTCCCGACCGCCACGTCGCTCCCCCGGTTGCTTTTTCCGAGCCATTTTCCATCCTGTTGGACGAGAACTTTGCATTTCTTCCCGTGTTCATGGCCGAGTACGGCATTGACCTCCGAGGCCTCATACCGAACGCTCGCAGTCCCCGACTCTTTGGAACCGCCCACAAAGCGGACACTTTCCCGTTCGGATGTCCATTTCCCATTGAGATAGAACCGGCCGGGGAGGTAGATCCCCTGGTCAACATACTCAAGAGTGGATTCGGGTGTGTATCCTTCCGTGTTGCCAAGGGCTCCCCGGAGATATCCCGTGCGGACCTCGGCCGTCGTCCGATAGCAGACAGCCCCGGGGACGTCCGTGTCGCGAACCGGGGTGGTCAGATCGGGAAGCTCACCCCGCATGCCCGCCTCGCTCACCATGAACTGAATCGATCGTTCGAACTGATCGTAACTCCCTTCTCCCTGATGCATGACCCGGATGAAGCCGTCTTTGTCGACGAGAAACTTCGTGGGCCACGTTCGACTGCCAAACGAACTCCATATCCGTGCCTCATTGTCTCCCACGATCGGATAGGGAATGTCAAGATCCTGGACTGCTTTGCGCACGTTGTGTTCATCCTGGCCGAACGCAAATTCGGGAGTGTGAACCCCTACGACCACCAGCCCATAATCACGGTACTTCCGCTGCCATTCCTTTACATATGGAAGAGCCCTGATGCAGTGAACGGAGGAATAGTCCCAAAAATCGACAAGGAGGACGTTCCCGCGGATTTCTCGAACGGAAACAGGGTCGGAATTGAGCCAAAAATCCCCGAAAAGCTCAGGAGCGCGGAATGTTTTTTGATACGATTCCATGGTAAAAATGTACCCAATTTCTCAGGGAGAATCAAACGCTACAACGGAATCCGAATCTCCAGCAGCTCCGCCCGGGGAGCCCCCGTTTCTCCCACGCGCTGCTCTGCAATTGCTCTCACGGCAATGGCGTTCGCCTCTCCTCGCAGGCTCCAGGCAACCAACCCGCCGGCGATTCCGATGAGCATCCCGCCTGCCACGTCGGAAGGATAGTGAACTCCCAGGAAGATCCTCCCGTAGCTGATAGCGGAGGCCCAGAGGACTGAAGGGATGATGACGGACCCCCTGCGAAATTTGAGAGAGATGATTGTGGCAATGGCAAACGCCTGCGACGTGTGGCCGGAGGGGAATGAGGAGCCGGTTGCCGACCATCGATGTTTTACGCGAACATCGGACAAGGATTCAAAAGGACGAGGGCGACCAACAAGTTCTTTGAGGATGAACGTCATTCCCAACGAGGAGAGTTGAGCAGTCGCAGAGAGAAGGCCGACCTCGAAAACAGCCCGATCGTCGACGGCAAGCCCAATAACGGCAAACCCCACGGGAATTGCTCCAAACGTGGGGAGTGATGTATGATCGAGGAACTCGATGACCCCGTCTCTTGACGGGTCCTGACGATTGTTGATGCTGCGGAAGAATCGGATATCGAGGTTCTCTTCTTCCTGGGAAACAGCCGGAGTGGCCAGAATCAGGAGAGAGAATACAACACGTATCCAGTGAGACATGTTACTGCAGAGCTAGCTGGTACTCATCATAGAACTGCATGATATTCTCGACGTAGTTGCGCGTCTGCCGTACGTCGCGAAAGTAACCTGCCCGCGGTGATCCGTCTTCCCATACTTTCTTGTGGAGTGTCTGGTATCTCTTCGAGAGCAAAGGAAGAGCCTCAAGAACCCCCTTCCAGGTATCGGGATCTTCACCGAGGAATCGGGCTATGTCCTGTGCATCCCTTATCCGGTTCAGCCCGGCATTGTAGGCGGCAAGACTCAGTTTGATTCGCTCATCACCCCGGGAGTCCTCAAAGAACCGATAAAGCGACTTAAGGTGGAAGATCCCCGCCTTGATGTTATTATGGGGAGTTTCGGCATTGCTGACCCCTACCTTTTGGGTGACTTCAGCAGCTGTCAGCGGCATGATCTGCATAAGCCCGTAGGCACCCTTGCGGCTGACCACCTTGGGGCGGAAACTCGACTCCTGTTTCATGACCGCTAGAACAAGCCTCCAGTCCACCTGATACCTGTGGGCATATTTCTGGATTGCCCCGCCATACCGACCAATCGACCTGATGCTCAGATTGTCCAGTTCTTCAATGTTCAGGGTTCTTTCTATCGCAGTCGCCTTCTCAACCTCGGGGCTGTTCTTGGCAGCGAAATTAAGGCCTGGAGTCGGGCTCGTACACCCGACCACCAAAAAGGCCCATAATGCTATGAATAGGCTTTGTTTTCCCAAAATTCCCTTTCCAGTCAATGCTGAGCTCATCGAACCTCCATTCTATTCATTAATGATACCGAACAGCGGGAGGAATAAATGATAACCTGAATCATTCGCCTTAACATCAAAAGAAATGAACAGGTTACTCGAAAAGCCGGTTACAAAGAAACGATTTCAGCAACAACTGTCAAGGGGTAAGCTCTAAGCGAATGGGGACATGCCAAATATTTACTGAATTCGAAGGTTTTGAGGAGAGAAAAGATCAGCCGAAATGGAGAGAACATGAGCCCCCACTCGTTGGACTGGTGACAGGGCGCATGTCAAATTGACATCGCTTTTTGACAGCTACTTGATCAAATGGAATCTCGTCTGTCGCTCATGGATCCATCTGACGTTTCCATCTGACGTCACTTCCACATCCTCTTCCTGAGCAGACCTAACCTTTTGTCCATTCCATTCAGGAACGGCCGTAGTCGCCTGTAATTCGACGGAGAACCACGTATTTGCCAGAACGGGCACATCTCCCCTCCCGGGAACCCCTTGCTGTCTGTCCCAAAGCCCAATGAGCGGGCCGGCCCCATGGCCGTGTTCACCAATGGGATGCGTATAGAGTGTCCCTTCGATCCCCTCTGCCTTCATCTGAGCGAGGGTCTCCAGCAGGATCTCATTCCCCATCTTTCCGACCTTCATGTTTGCCAGAACAAGATCCTGCATCCTGTTGCTGTTCTTCAAGGCCTGAACAAGTCCCTCCGGAACCGAACTTTCACCCTCCCTCAAAACATACCCCATATGCTGGGTATCCGTATTGAGCCTCATCAGTGTCAGACCGTAATCGCAATGAAGGACGTCTCCCCTCTGAATGACCGGATTTTCCTCCAGTGAGTCCCCTTTTCGCTGTACATCAACGCTCGGCTGGAACCATGTCCCAAATCCCAGATCGTGGGTTCGCTGCCTCATCCACCAGACAACATCGCCGGTCCTCGTCTTGCCCGGAACAATCACCTTGGTGGAGAATGCTTCACCGATGACTGCGTGGACAGTCCTCATCATCTTCTCGTACACGGGCATCATCTCGGGTACACGGAGCGCTATGTAATCCAGCGCCAGTCTTTCCGCCCGCACAATTCTTCGAAGGTAATCGGGGCCGAGAGCTTCCTGCAGCTGCTCCCACTCACCGGCAGAAAGGCCGTCCGAGAACGCGTGGGTGTGGGAGATGTTTACAGCGACAGTCCTTGGATTCCTTTCTCTGATGACCTTGCTGAGGAGGTTCCATTGCTCCTTTCCCCATAGCTCGGCGTTTTGAAGTGTCGTGTCCCTGTAGGCCGTGTACAGCCCGCCTTGGGAACTCCCGCCGAGAGCCAGCCGTTCGATTCCCTTTTCGGCTCCCCGGTCAAAGAAGACATAGATAGTTCTTCGCCGCGCTGCAAATGTGGTAGCAGAGACCAACGATGAAAACACAGGGTCTTCGTTATACTCCCTCATGGGAACCACCCACATCTGAACCCCGTGCTCACGCAAGAGCCCCGGAAGCACTTTCTCGAGCCGCGCCTTCAGCCATTGTTGCTGGATAACGGCCTGCTCGCGCAAGCTTGGAACGGGATTCGAAGGCTCCTGGGCCCGCACCGCGACACTTCCGAACATCATAAGGCTCAAGAGGACGATTCGATTTCTCATGAGAACACCTTCCGAATTAGAACCATTTTTTTCGTTTAAAATATGCCAGCATGGCAAGCGCCGAAATTGCCATAATAACCAGGATGGCCGGATACCCGAACTGCCACTTCAACTCGGGCATACTCCAAGGACTGATCCCCGTGTCAAAGTTCATACCATAGACCCCCGCAATAAAGGTCAGCGGAATGAAGATCGTCGCGATCACCGTCAGGGTCTTCATGACTTCGCTCATTCGGTTGCTCATGCTCGACATCGCGAGATCCACGAGACCCGAAAGAGTCTCACGGTAGCTCTCCAAAGTCTCCATGGTGGTAATGACGTGGTCATGGAGGTCGCGCAAATAGGCAATCGTCTGTGTGCGAACAAGCGATGAATCCCCTCTTTCGAGCTGGGCTACGACTTCCCGAAGGGACCAGATCGATTTTCGAACGAACAGGAGCTCATGCTTCAGACGTTGAACCTCCTGAAGTTCTTTTGTGGTTGGATTATCGATGATACCCTTCTCGGTCAGTTCGATCCTCTCTCCAAGCTCCTCGAGAATGATGAAATACTGGTCAACAATGGCATCCATGAGACTGTACATAAGGTAGTCTGCACCAAGGGTGCGAATCAGACCGCCGCCATTGCGTATGCGGAGCCGGATAGCGTCGAAGACGTCCCCCTCAAAACCCTCCTGAAATGTGAGAACCGTATTCTTCGTCAGGATCATTGAGACCTGTTCGGACTCGACAATTCGCTTTTGCCGGTCATAACGGAGCATCTTGAGCACGACAAAAAGGCGATCTCCGTAGTCCTCGATCTTCGGCCGTTGGGCTGTCTGGAGAATATCTTCCAGAACCAGCGAATGAATTGAATAGCGTGATCCCAGGTTTCGGATGATTTCGACCTGATGGAGCCCTTCGACATCAATCCATCTCACCGCCGGTTTTCGCCTGCTCTCAAGGGATAATCCCGCCGCAGTAATGCTTTTTGCCGTAAACCAACTCTTTTCGTACTCAATCACCGATACTCTCGCCTGTTCGGTTCTGAGCTTTCCCACATGAAGAAGCGTTCCGGGAGGAAGTCCCGCCTTTTTCGATCTTTTTGCAATGTCAGTTCTCATGACCCTGCTCCGAACTGTGGTCGATGACCTTCTTTGATATCAGCTGCAGGCTGTTTGCCGCCGGCCGCTCACCTGTTGCGTCCGAAGGAGCATTCACCACCGCTCCGTCGATGACCATGGTCGATGATCCGCCCCCATCGAGGTTAAGGGCATTCCAGGCTTCGATTTCAAGCAGAAATTCACCCATTTCCCTGAAAGTCATTCCAACGCTCGACTCCTGCCGCCCGTCCACGGTGCATAGAAAGATGCTCGTGGTGTCCCGGTCGAATCCTACAAACGTACGCGGGTGACGATCAGCGAAGAATTTCTCACGAATTCCCTCCTGCTCCCCAACTCCCTCCCGGACAATCTTGCCGTTTCCAAGAATCCGCCCTCCCCCTCCCAATACCTGGGAATAAGACCTTCGATCTCCTTCGAACCCGAGAAGCAGCTTTACGGTATCTCCTTCCTCCGGGAGATTCCCCTTGAGAGCGATCCGTTCGAACACGAAGACCGCTCTTGACGAGTCCTCCATCCTCCAGGCGTTCCGTCCATCATTCACAACAACAGCACGCAGGGTGTCTGCGACCCTCCAAGCATCAATCAACCGAACCTTGACTTTTATTCCGAGTGAATCGGGTTTCAATTCATTCCCCCAGTACAAGTTATACAGGACATTCATGCCCGCCCCCCGCACGTGGTTCACCCGGTCAATCGTGATTATCGTCCCCGGCCAGGCGACCGTTCCGGCAAACGACAGAATCTCAATGAACGGCCGCGAATCTCCCTCAATACCCAAATGCGATCTTGAAGACTTGATGCCGGATACAAACATCCCGTTCCTCACCTGGTTCCCCACCGGCCTTCCCGTCTGGAAAATGAAAAAGTCCGCATTGATTGCCGCGACAACATTGACGCCCGCACGTTCATTCTCCAGTACCTGAAGAGACGTCTTCACCAGGCCGTTCGGGCGATACGCTTCAAGGAGATATCGGTTTTGCGAACGATCAAAGGAGAGCACATTGACGACGTGGGGAACAGAAGTCTGATAGCGGGAGTGAAAGAGCCCCGGTGCAACGGAATCACGGCGAACCGGGGACTGAGCCGCAGCAATGATCGGAATGACAAGGGCGAGGGAGAGACTAAAGGATTTCAACAACTTTGAATTTTCCGGTTTTCCCAGAAACGATGGAAATGGCGCTTTTCGGTCTTCGGAAATATGCCGCCAGCTCTTCGATCACTTTCTTGTTCGCCTTTCCTTCAAAGGGCGGTGCAGTGACCTTCACGAGCAAAGCCCCGTCCTCGCGCAAGATCACCTCATTTTTTCTGGCGTTCGCCTTGACCGTCACATTGACCTTCATGGTTACCTGGGCCCGCGGAGCGACCGCTCCTCAATTTCGGTGATCTTGTTCACCCGCCCCTGATGCCTCCCTCCCCCAAACCAGGTGTCGAGCCAGAGCTTGACGATAGACTTGGCGGCTTCAATACCCAGGATCCGTCCGCCCAACGTGAGCACATTGGCGTCGTTGTGTTCCCTCCCGCTTCGGGCCATGAATTCGTTCACGGCCGGGACCGCGCGCACTCCGGGAACTTTGTTCGCCACAATAGCGGATGCAACCCCCACCGCGTCGACCATAATGCCGCTCTTTGCTTTTCCCATGGAAACAAGGGTCGCCACGGCAAAGGCAAAGTCCGGATAGTCGCACGCCTTTTCAGAGGTCGTCCCGACATCTGCGACGCTGTATCCGAGTTCGAGCAGATATGCCTTCAGCTGCTCTTTCATGGAAAACCCGCCATGGTCCGAGCCCAGGGCGATGACCGTGTCACGATTCGGAGCTTTCTTGTCTGCAGGATGGAACATCGAGAGGCCGTCAAAGGCTGTTTTCACTGAGGGGAGAGCTTCGGTGAGCAGTCGGATGCCAAGTCTGTTCGCCGCATCCCGGGCTGAGGGGGTGACTATTGCACCCTCCTCCACCGGGAGGGCCTTTGCTTCCCTCTTGGAGGCTTCGATGACATCCGATTCGGTAATCAGTCTTCGCTTCGCCACTTGTTATTTCCCATCGCCCCACTGAAGCACTTCGAGGCGGACCCGGGTTGTCCCCGTTTGAATCGATCCGATTTCCTTTGCCGCTGCTCTTGACAAATCGATGATCCTCCCATCGATGAAAGGCCCGCGGTCGTTGACCCGCACGACAACCGTCTTCTGGTTGGCGAGGTTTGTCACCTTGATCCTGGTTCCGAACGGAAAGGTGCGGTGGGCCGCCGTGAGGTCATCCATATTGAAGGTCTCACCGTTGGACGTCAGCTTCCCGTGGAAGTCGTCGGCATAGTAGGACGCCACGCCCTCAAGGGTCAGGAGGACCTTCCCCGAACTGGTCCTGACGGTACCGCTTGAAGAAGATGAAGTGCGGGTTGCGCGATTGGAACCTGACGAATCGATGGAGCCCCCCCTGCTGTTCCCGACAAACCGCGGAGAACTCGAGCATGCGAGAATGAGGGAACAGATCACGATCACCGTCCCACGCACTATTGCAACCGCCTTAAAGGTACTCATTCATCTGTTTGCGACGAATATAGTCGACGATTTCCTTGACCTCCTGCGATTTGCCCTTTCCGCACACCAGAACAGCATCATCCGTGACAACGACGATCAGATCGTCCACACCGATGGTTGCGACCACTTTCGACCCGGCATCGACGTAGTTGTTCCTCGAATCCCGGAGTATCACTTTTCCCCGGGCCGTGTTTCCGTCCTCGTCACTGTCGTTCAGGCGGACCACTTCGTCCCAGGAGCCGACGTCGTTCCATCCAAAATCCCCCTTAACGACAAAAACATTACCGGCCTTTTCCATCACTCCGTAATCGACCGAGATTCCCCGAAGAACACCGTAGGAATGTTCAAGGGCGCTATCGTAGCGCGGTGTGCCCATGGCCTGTTGCAGCGACCGAAGCTCGGCATGCAGGTCGGGGAGGTGGAGTTCAATTTCTTTCAGAATGGTCTTCACCCTCCACACAAACATGCCGCTGTTCCACAAAAAGTCCCCGCTGGCGAGGAATCGTTCGGCCGTTTCCTGAATGGGCTTTTCGGCAAACGTCTTTACTCTGTATACACCCTGACTCCGGTAAGGATTGTTTGTTTCTTCATCTGAAAACTGAATGTATCCGTAGCCTGTCTCCGGTCGTGATGGCTTGATGCCGATCGTCAGGAGGCCGTCACTTTTCTCCGCGACCTGAACGGCAATGTTGAGAATTCGGACGAATTCAGGTTCATTCCTGATCAGATGATCTGCCGGAAGAACAACCATGACGGCGTCCGGATCAATCCTCTCGATCCACGACGCTGCAAGGCCTATGCAGGGAGCGGTGTTCCTCCCCACTGGTTCGGTCAGAATATTTTCTTTGGGAACAAAGGGGAGCTGGTTTATCACTGCCTCGCTCTGCAAGGCGTTCGTAACAACAAACGTATTGACATGAGGAACGATGGGCTGGATGCGCGCGATCGTATTCTGGATCATGGTCCCCGATCCAAGGATCTCCAGCAGCTGTTTGGGGCTGCGCTCACGGCTCTTCGGCCAGAATCTTGACCCTACACCGCCTGCCATTACGACGCCAAACACCTGGGGCATGCGTTACTCGAAAAGTGATTTGAATGTTTTGAGAATTTCGATCCCCTCGTCCAACAATCCGGCCCCGCCGCCCCCCTGCGCCCAGGAAGTCACGGGGCTCGAAACGTTCGAAAGGATATTCATGACGCGTACATCATCCATGAAATCGTTGTCGTGGATATAGGTGAGGAACTCAATAAGATATTGGCAAAACTCCTGCAAATCGGCGGGTGCTCCGCTCCCGGAGGCGGCAAGAGCATTAGCCTCGGCAAGTACCTGACTGTGAAGGCCGTCGCGCTCTTCTGAGCCGCTTTGCATCGCCTCGACAAATCGTTCAATGAGGGGGCCAAAAGTACTTTGATCTACACCGCTGGGAGGGGCATAGACTGCTTTTTCGGACTCGGCAATGTGGCCGGGTGTTTCCATCTGCAGATGCGTCGGCATTTCAGGGGTCTCTTCGACTGCGGGCGCGGTAGTCTCTTCAACAACCGGCTCCGGTTGGGCAATTTCCTCCTGCGGTTCCACCGGCGTTTCGGCGAAAGGCTCCGGAGTGGGCAGGTCCCCCAACGGGGCGGCAGCGGCATCGCCAACCGCCTCGCGGAAGCGCTCAACAACAAGCCCCTGTTCCTCAACGTCGTAGTCTATCTTCGTGGGATCCGCTTCCACACGTTCGGCAACCCACATGAGGGAGAGGGCGAATTCACTCAGGCCCTGGACCTTGTACAAGGACCGTAACTCGTTCTCGAAATCTTCGGTATCCGCGAGTTTTTCCCTGATTTTGGCGAATGTAATCCGATGATCGTCGGACGCAATAAGTCCTTCCGATACATTCTCCATGAGACTGGAGACATACTGTTGAGCTCGTGTCATGATCGATAGACCCTCGGAACTCTTGATGAGATAGCACAGCAGATTTCGTAAGGGATTGTCCCAATTTTTTCGGCAAGATCTCCCAATCCGATGTTTCTTTCTCCCTGTGACCCCACAAGTATTGCCTCTGCCCCTTCAGCGACATCGTCTTCTCCGACATCGACCATCAGCTGATCCATGCAGATGGTCCCGGCGACCGGGTATTCTTTTCCACCAATGAGGGCAGTGGCTTTCCCCGACAAAAGCCGCGAAAATCCATCCGCATAACCGATGGGCAGCGTCGCAATCTTCGTTCTTCGCGCGGCGTAGTATCGACGTCCGTAGCTCACGCTCTCACCCTGTTCGATCCACTTCACAAGCGCCGTGCGGGTTTTGATCGTCATGGCCGGCCTCAGAGGAATGCTCTCTGACGTTGTTCGGGATGGATAGCAGCCGTACATCATTACACCGGGCCTCACCATGGAGAAATAGGTTTGCGGAGCGTCAAGAATGGCGGCACTATTCGCGCAGTGAATCAACTCCGGCTCCACCTTCTGACCTGAAAGATACTCAAGAGCCGATTCAAACTCCCGCAATTGCTCATTCATGAATCCCTTCTCTTTCTCGTCGGAATTCGCAAAATGAGTGAAAACGCCCTTGATTTCAACCCTGTTTGCCTTTCCAAGCTCCTTCAGGAGCTCAGGGAGGACGCCCCGTTTCACGCCGATGCGATTCATTCCGGTGTCGATCTTCACGTGAACCGCCAGCGTGCGCCTCCCTCTTGCGGCTGCCGACTGGAGCACTCGGATATTACCGGCAGTGCAAACGGTCGGTTCCAGCCTCCCGTCAACGAAAAGCGACGCCTGATTCGGCGACGGGAGAGCGAAGACATGAACCGGCTTCCGGATGCCCGCCCTTCGGAGGGCGGTTCCCTCTTCAACAAAGGCGACTCCAAAATAGTCTGCCAGCGAGCGCTCAAGATACTTCGAGACTCCCTCGATTCCGTGCCCATAGGCGTTTGCCTTAACAACCGCCATGATCCTGACATTACGGCCTACCCGGGCACGAACTCCCTTCAGGTTAAAGGCGATGGCTTGCAGGTCAATTTCAGCAATAGTGGGACGAAGCGGCGAACGGCGGGAAGACTTTGGCCTAATGGGGGATTTTTTCTTCACAAAGTTCGCATGAATATAAGGGATATGGGACAGAATGTCAATGAAATGAAACAGATGGTAGTGTCTCAATTTGGGGTTGTAGTTACTAACGCAGAGACCTGCCTGCGTGCCGACCATTTCGCTGTATTGAAATGGTGAATGAATCACTTCGGCAGGCAGGTCTGCGTCCTTTGCGACTCTGCGTTGTATTCTATATTTGAAATTGAGACACTACCAAACAGATGACAATTTCAAATATCGAACCTGCCTGCCGAATGTCCAACACCGAACTCCCGCACACGCGGGAACGGGAATAGTCCTACTCTTGGTACTGTGCTACCGGTAGAGAAGTACCGAGGAACGTTGTCGCCGGAATTCTCTTAATGCAGGCTGCCATTCTTCTTCCAGGTCTTTCAGCACCGATTTCTTCAGCGGCACTTCTGCCAGTTTCTTCAGACGGTCCGGCATGGAACTGCTCCCGAGAAGCAGCTGCATCGGGGGCCTGACCCGTTCATATTCATAGGGAGGATCGTTGTATCGAAACTCACCGGGAGCAACCCGCATCGAAGCAAGCAGAACACCGAGCCCCAGCTGATACGGCCGAACCCGGGAAGGTTCCTGAACATGCACATGTATCCCCCAACACGTCTGCCGTGCCCACTTGTGAAATGTCGGCTCAAAGACGAAAGGCCGGAGACTGGCTCCGCCAGGAGTACAGATCCGGTTCAATTCATCAAGCCATGATTTAAGATTCTTGAGATACGGAGCCCCGATCGTGCGGAACGGGAGAGTCGTACCGCGTCCTTCGCTCAGGTTTGTCCCCTCGAGAAGCACCATTCCAGGATATACCTCGGTAATATCTGCAGCGGGAATATTTGGCGATGTCATGACCCACAAGCGTCCCGTTTCATCCCAATGCATCTCCCTCTTCCACCCTTTCATGGCAACCACTTCAAGATCCGCCCGGATTTCTCCAAACTGATTCATCCAGAGGGCGGCTTCCCCGATGGTCATACCGTGCCTCATCGGAATGAGGTATTCACCGACAAAACTTCTCGAATCATCTTCGAGGACGTTTCCCTCAATCTCTTTTCCCCCAATAGGATTGGGCCTGTCAAGTACGACGACTTTCTTTCCCAGGCGGGCACATTTCCGCATGATTCCTGCAACCGTCCACAGGAACGTATAGACCCTGGTTCCCACATCCTGAACGTCGGCAATAACCGTGTCAATGCCGTTCAACATCTCGTCGTTGGGTTCCCGGACTTCGCTATAGAGGCTATAGAACGGCAGGCCGGAGACGATGTCCCGTCCATGGCCGCTTTCGATCATATTGTCCTGTTTATCCGCGCAAAGGCCATGCTGCGGAGTGAACAGGTGCACGAGCCGCCCCTTCAGCGCTTTCCCCAGGATAACTTGCGAAGGCCGAAGCGAAGCATCCACACTTGCCTGATTCAACAGCAGCGCACAGCGGCCCCACGATTTTGACCGCAACGGATTTTCGGTGAGAACGTCGAGACCGACCTTGATCGTTGTTCTGCGAGCCTTCATTCTTCTGTCACCGCCGGAAACAACAAACCCGCCGATCTTGCGATTCGACGGGTCTTTCTCTTGCTGTTCATGGAGGCCTATTTGTGTGAAATCTTCAACCTGTTCAGCGCCCTGAGGAGCGAGGCACGGGCTCTCTCCATATCCGTCTCCTCCTGCTTTGCGTCGAGCCGTTTCTGGGCGCGGTCGCGTGCTGCTGTCGCCCGCTCTGCATCGATCTGATCAGAGCGTTCGGCCGATTCTGCAAGCATAATGACCTTGTTCTCGTGCACCTCAACGAATCCGCCGCTCGTGGCATATCTGAATTCCTGTCCCGCCGCGTCGGCCAGCTTTACTTCTCCGACTGCGATCGAAGAAAGAAGCGGGGCATGACTCTTCAGAACCTGAAAACCGCCAACGACGCCCGGTGCACTGAAACTCGCGACTTCGCCGCTAAAGATCACCTTTCGAGGTGTGACAATTTCCAGCTGAAAATTCTTCTCGGCCATCCTTATCCCTGAAGTTTCTTTGCCTTCTCTTCCGCCTCTTCAATTGTCCCCACCATGAGGAACGATGATTCGGGCAGATGATCATATGTTCCTTCAATAATTCCCTTGAATCCCCTCACCGTGTCCTCGAGCTTCACATATTTCCCCGCATAACCCGTAAACTGTTCGGCGACAAAGAACGGCTGTGAGAGAAACCGTTCGATCTTTCGGGCACGGGCAACGGTGATCTTATCCTCATCTGAAAGCTCGTCCATACCGAGGATATTGATGATATCCTGAAGATCCTTGTAGGCCTGAAGGATTTCTTTCACTTTCTTTGCTACGGAATAATGTTCTTCGCCTACGATGAGAGGATCAAGAATACGGGATGTCGAGTCAAGCGGATCGACTGCCGGGTAGATCCCCTTTTCAACAATCTGGCGGCTCAAAACGGTCGTCGCATCAAGGTGGGAGAACGTTGTGGCCGGAGCGGGATCCGTCAAATCGTCCGCAGGTACATAAATCGCCTGCACCGAGGTGATGGATCCTTTCTTCGTGGAGGTGATTCTTTCCTGAAGCTCACCCATTTCCGTGCCGAGAGTAGGCTGGTAACCGACTGCCGAAGGCATTCGGCCAAGCAGGGCCGATACCTCGGATCCGGCCTGAACGAAGCGGAAGATGTTGTCAATAAACAGCAGAACGTCCTTTCCTTCCTGATCGCGGAAATATTCTGCGACCGTCAGGGCCGTGAGTCCCACGCGGGCGCGTGCCCCCGGGGGCTCATTCATCTGTCCGAAGACCAATGCGGTCTTCGACAATACTCCCGATTCCTTCATTTCCAGCCAAAGGTCGTTTCCCTCTCTCGTCCGTTCCCCCACTCCGCCAAAAACCGAATATCCACCGTGATGCTTCGCTATGTTATGAATAAGTTCCTGAATCAATACCGTTTTTCCCACACCCGCACCGCCGAACAGACCCGTCTTTCCCCCCCTTGTGTAAGGCTCAAGCAGGTCGATGACTTTGATCCCCGTTTCGAACATCTCTTTCTTTGTCGAAAGCTGGTCAAACGAAGGAGCCGGTCGGTGAATCGGGTAGTGCGCAGCTGCCTCTACGGGTCCGAGAGCGTCAATCGGCTGGCCGGTGACGTTGATCAGCCGACCAAGCACTTTTGGCCCAACCGGTATCATCACCGGCTCGCCGGTGTCAATCGCTTTCATCCCGCGAACGAGGCCGTCCGTCGAATCCATGGCCACTGTCCTGACGCGGTCTTCCCCAAGCTGCTGCTGAACCTCACAGATCAGATCCTCTTGTTTCCCTTCAACGCTTGTGCGGGAAATTCTTACGGCATTGAGAATTGCGGGAAGTTTGCTTCCCGAAAAGTCCACGTCAACGACCGGCCCAATAACCTGGACAATTATCCCTTCGTTCATCTGTTTCCTTTCTTACAGATTTGATATTTTGACCGAAGCAACAGGCGTGAAAGAGTACTAATGATACTCAGAAAACCGCCGAAAATCAACGAAAACCCTTGAAATATGTGGCAGGATAGAACTCCCGCTAAAATTTTTCGATGGGGGTGTTTTGATGCCGGAATCCCCTCCTCGCGCAAATTCCCGGAATCAAATTCCGGGAATCTTCCCGACTTCCTGAGCTGGTGGTCGGATTTTCCGCCAAGGGCGGATCAGCTTTCCGCCAAACTGACGGCGGACAAGTCAGCTGAGAACCGACGACCCTTTGAGCTGGTGGTCGGATTTGAACCGACGACCTGCGGTTTACGAAACCGCTGCTCTACCGCTGAGCTACACCAGCAAATTCAATCCATTCAATATAAGAAAAAACCGCCATGAGAGCAATGAGGAATCTATCCTAGTAGTGTCTCAATTTGGTTGTAGTTTCTAACGCAGAGCCGCACCCGCCCGACCGAACACGAACCGACCTCGTAACGGTCGTTCGGGCGGGAAGGTCGCAGACCTGCCTGCCGAAGTGATTAATTCACCATTTCAATATAGCGGAATGGTCGGCACGCAGGCAGGGATTCGCAGAGGTAACTCCGAATTCTGCTTTTCTCTGCGATCCTTTGCATCCTCCCCACCTGCCTCAAAGATCTTTTTGAGGCGAGCAGGTGCGACTCTGCGTTGTAGTCTAAGAGGGAAATTGAGACACTACCTCTATCCTCTGTGTACTGTCCTGGAAGATTTCCTGCCAACCGTTGAATGGGACCCGCTTGTACGCTGCAACACCACAAACGTGGTATCATCTCTCAACTCCTCCCCGTTCCTGAACTGCTCAAGGTTCTTCAGGAGCCGACGCTTCACTTCATCGACTCCAACTCCTTCGCAGTCGATCAAAACCTGCATAAGTCGTGCCTCTCCAAACTCTTCGTCCGAGCGGTTGACACTCTCGATGACGCCGTCCGTATAGAGAATCACCGTATCGCCCGTATCCAACACCAACTCCTCTGTCTCGAGCGCTTTTTCAAAAACCGTATGTGATTCTCCGTTTCCCTTATGATTCTGGTCAGGCGGTGCAAGACCTATGGCTGTCCCCTGTGGATGCATCCACGCGCACGAATGGCGTGACGCATCGAGCCTTAATGCCGGCATGTGCCCTGCCCGGCAAAACTGAATCTGCCCGTCAGGATAGACTTTCATGAGGGAGACGGTCAGGAAGAAGTTCCTCTTCAGTTGACGATAGAGGTACTCGTTGAGGCGCAGGAGGAGTTCCCTTGCGTCATCCGTTTCCTCTGCCAGTATCTGGAGCGCGGTTTGTACTTTCACCATGTAGAGTGCGGCCGAAATCCCCTTCCCTGACACATCTCCTATGACGACGATTGTACTTCCGTCCCCAACACGGAGAAAATCGAAATAGTCCCCGCCTACACTCTGAGCCACTTCACTATGCGTGGCGACATCGAATCCTTCGACCGGCGCAACCTTGTCGGGAAGAAGGCTGAGCTGAATCTGCCTCGCGAACTCCAGGTCGTCTCTTGTCACCAGTTTGTCGGCCAGTTCCATTGCCAGGAGGAAATTGATGACGAGAAAAGCATAGAACAATTTCATGAGGTCACCGTCCCAAAAGCCGAGAACCACGAGGAACAGTGCGATAGCATAGAAGAGGCGACGCGCAGGCGTCATCTTCATCAGAAATGCGAGAAACAGGTACCATGCAAACTTGAAGAAACGGAGAACCTTTGATTCGTTCGGATTCCGTGCGGGCATGTTCTTGACATAGAACGTATACATGCCTCGCGTGTCGGCATTGACGAGCTTCTCGATCTCAGCGCTTGTGAGTCCGCTCGTGAAAAGGTTATAGAAATCGCGCAGCGAACGAAGTGTTCTTCTTACCATGACGGGAGCCAATCGGTGGACGGATAGACTGGCATACGAAGATATGTCAGAAATGTTTTGAAAAGAACGGATTAGGACTTGATTCCGGGCTCGGTCATCCCCTGGAGATCGAAAATCTTGTCAATTTGCGCCTTTGACAGCAGTTTTCTTTCCTCCACGACCTGACGAAGCGATACTCTGCGTTTCATTGCCTCCTTAACGATGTCGGCGGCGGCCGCATACCCGATTTGGGGATTCAGTGCCGTTGCCAGGCTGACGCTCCCTTCGGCAAAGGAACGACAACGTTCGGAATTCGCCGTTATTCCGGCCACGCATCGTCCCGCAAATACACCGATGGCGTTCCCGAGAATCTCGATTTCATGAAGGAGGTTGTGGGCCACGACCGGCATCATCACATTCAGCTCGAGCTGACCGCTTTGAGCGGCAAGAAATACCGTTGTGTCGCAACCGGCCACCTGAAAACAGACCATATTCACCATTTCTGCTATCGACGGATTGACTTTCCCCGGCATGATCGAAGACCCCGGCTGGACCGCGGGAAGCAGAATCTCAGCCAGGCCCGTCGTCGGGCCCGATCCCATGAGACGCAGGTCGCTTGCAATTCGGCTGACATCCTGAGAACAATTCCGAATCGCATTGGACACACTCACCATCGGACGCAGGCTTTGCATTGCCTCGAAGTAGTCGTCGGCCATTCTGAATTCCAGGCCCAGGGATCGTTTCAGTTCCTCGACCATCTCGAACCGGTATTTCGGATGACTGTTCAAGCCGGTGCCCGTTGCCGTGCCCCCAATCCCTAATTCCAGACATTCTGCGGCCGCCCGCTCGATCGCCGCACGATGTTTGCTCATGTTGGTTCCATACGCCGTGAATTCCTGGCCAAGCCTCACAGGAACGGCATCCATGAGGTGGGTGCGGCCCGATTTGACCACAGTGTCGAATTCCTTTCCTTTTTCCAAAAAACGACGCTCCAGTTCCCCCAGCTTCTCGAGGAACCGATGCACCTCCTTCAAGGCTGAAATTCGGATCGCCGTGGGACAGACGTCATTCGTCGATTGCGCCATGTTGACGTGGTCGTTCGGATGCACAATTCCGTATTCCCCTTTTGATCCTCCAAGCAACTCTATTGCCCGATTCGCAAGAACCTCATTGACATTCATGTTGTGGGAGGTCCCCGCCCCGGCCTGGAAGACATCTACGACAAACCATTCGTGGAATCTTCCGCCGAGAACTTCGTCTGCCGCCATTACGATCGCGTCGGAAATCTTTGGGCTGAGCATTCCTAGCTTGCGGTTCACTATTGCCGCGGCCCGCTTGATGTGCACCGTCGCTTCCACATACGACTCTTTGCCCCTCAATCCGCTGATGGGAAAATTCTCGACGGCGCGCAACGTCTGGATTCCATAATAAGCGTTTGCCGGAATTTGCCGCTCTCCCAGGGCATCTTTCTCGGTTCGGGTCTCCATGGTCTTCCCTCCTTTGATTCGGGTTGGCGGAAAAAAAAGACACCGGGTTGTTTCCCGGTGCCTTCGGTTATTCTCTATGGACAAGACTGCTACGCAACCGGCTCTGCAAATTTCGCAAGTTCTTTCGCTGAGGCCTTCTCCACGTCTGCATGAAGACTGTTGCCATGCGAGTCCATCGTTACGATTGCAGGAAAATCCTTCACCTGCAGATGCCACATTGCTTCGGGGATTCCAAAATCGAGGAAATCAACGCCGTCGACATCCGTAATACACTTTGTATAGTACTGGGCTGCACCGCCGATAGCATTCATGTACACTGCACCGTGTTCTTTCAGCGCGGCCAGGGTTTTCGCACCCATCCCGCCTTTCCCTATGACGATCCTCAATCCGAACTTCTTGATGATGTCGGCCTGGTACGGCTCTTCGCGTCCACTGGTCGTAGGGCCCGCCGCGTTCATCGTCCATTTGTCGCCCTGCTTGAGCGCCACCGGCCCGCAGTGATACAGCGCTCCGCCCTTGAGATCGACCGGCGAATCGTGCGTCAACAAATGGTGATGGAGATTATCCCTTCCCGTGTGTACTGCTCCACTCAAAAGAACAACATCCCCGACCTTCAGACTCCGTATCTGGTCGACGGAAACGGGCGTCGTAAGTCTCACCTCGCGGCCCGTGAGCGGAAGGCTCTGATCCTTTGCCATCCGCAGGACAGGCGAGTCATCCTTGTAGAGCCAGCGCTTGATCGCGCCGGTCTTCCCGTCCAGAACTACTCCCTGTCTTCGAAATGCCCAGCAATCATAAGCCACGCTCACAAAAAAGCACGCCGGAAGTCGGTTAAGCACGCCAATCTTGCAGCCGATGAGCGTCACGGCTCCACCGAACCCCATCGATCCTATTCCCAGCTTGTTCGCATCTTCCATGATGCGCTTCTCGAGCTTCGAAAGGGTGGGATCGGGATTGATATCATCCAGCGAACGGAACAGCTGTTGCTTTGCAGCGCCGTATCCCGTTGTCCTGTCGCCGCCCACAGACACACCGAGAGCGCCGACACTGCATCCATGGCCCTGTGCCTGAAACACCGCATGCATGATGCACTTACGGACACCCTCGAGCGTCCGGTCCGCACGGCCGAGATTAGGAAGCTCCATGGGCAACGAGTACTGAATGTTCTTGTTTTCGCAACCTCCGCCCTTCAGCAACAACCTCACTTCCATGTCGTCTTTTTCCCACTGCTCAAAATGAACGACTGGTGTGCCTTCTCCGAGGTTATTCCCGCTGTTCTTGCCCGTCAAGGAATCGACAGAATTGGGGCGCAGCTTTCCCGCCTTTGTAGCCTCCGCAATCGCCTCAAAAATCTCCTTCTTCATGGTCATCTGGTTGGCCCCGATGGGAGTCTTGATCTCAAACGTCGGCATTCCCGTATCCTGACAAATCGGGACGGCGCCGTCACATGCCATGTCAACGTTGATCGCAATCGTCTGCAGTGCGAGTGAAGCCTGGGTCTTCGGGGTCTCCTGCTTCATTGCAACCGCCAACGCCCGCCGCACGTCTGGGGGAAGATTTGAGGAGGCGTCAACAACGAGATTATAGATGCTCTCTTTGAACTGATTCATAATTGATCTCTTTTCATGTCTGGTGTTCCGGGGTCATGGTTTCATAGAGCTTCCTGTTAAGCTATCAACTCCACGTCACAAATGCAATGCATGGAAGTACAAAGTATGAAGTGAGAAGTACGAAGTGCTTGGGAAATGCCCCTTGAGCTTCGAACTTGGAACCTTGAACTTGGAACTTTGAACCTTAAACTTTGAACTTTGCACTTTGCACTTTGATTCTTCACTTCATAATCGATTTCGCCACTTTCATATCTCCGTCGTTCGGAGCAGGGACGATTTGAAGGAGAGAACAGAGAAGATTGTAGATCTGAATGTTTTCAAAGGGTCCGACAACCTTTCCCGCCTTGAATTGTGGACCATGAGCTATGAAGATCGCTCTCATGGAAGACGACTGGTTGTCATATCCGTGGTTCCCGCCTGTCGACCGCCGTCCCCACGTCCTCTGATCTTTTCTGCTCGAAATGATCCACCCTTCATCGGCGACGAGCGCGACCGGCGCAACGCGTCTATTCGACTTGTAATGCCAGCGTGAAGGAATGGAATCCTTCAGGAATGCGCTCATACGCGGATGAGCGCCTTTCACCGCGCGAAAGACTCTATCTTCTGTCCCGGGCCTGGGCCAAAGCGAAACAACGATTCCCCAGTCCACAATCCGCACAGAATCGCTCTCTGCGAGGTAATCATCCAGATACACCGTTCGCTCCTTCGCGACAGCGGCCATCCCATGATCCGAAACGACAATAAGTGTCACGGCCTCAAAGAGCTTTCTCGCCTTCAGTCCTTCGATCAGCTTTCCGATCGCCTCATCAATGACCCTGACGGCAGTGTCGACAGAGGCATAGTCGGGGCCGTACTCATGCCCGAACGTATCGAGCCGATCGAAATAGAGTGTCACGAATCTGGGCCGTTGCTTCTCGGGAAGGTCGAGCCATTGCAGAACCTGCGCAACACGCTGTTCCTCGCTCATCGATTGATCGAAGGTCCTGTAATAGCTGGGCCTCAATCCTCCAATCGGCGCCTCCGATCCGGGCCAGAAGAATGGAGCGCTGATCACTCCCTGCTTTTCAGCTGTCACCCATATCGGTTCCCCACCCCACCATCGGGCATTGGTCACCTCATTGCGCATCCGCATCGTGAACATTGCGTCGAATCCGGGGTCATACATCGTATTTGCCACCACCCCGTTGTTCTCCGCATACAGGCCGGTCGCAATGGCATAATGATTCGGGAAGGTCTTCGTCGGAAAGATCGGAATCAGCCACTCTGCCCTCGTTCCCGACACCGCGAGTTCTCTGAGGTTCGGACAAGACGTATGATCGAGATAGTCGGGACGGAATCCGTCAATAGAGACGAGAATGACGGTTGATTTTCCGCCCTGACCAACGCTCCACGTAATCCCGGGGGCAAAAGCCAGCAAGAACACTGCTGCCGTAATCCAACGCCGCACACCGGGCATCCGGCCCCTTCTCAGCACTTGGGATTCTTTCATTTCGTGTTCTCGTCAATCCAGTCGAGCACGGTCTTGTACCAAAGCTCGGCATTGGCCGGCTTCATGACCCAGTGCCCCTCATCGGGGAAGTACAGCATCTTCGACTTCACCCCCCTGCGCTGCAGTGCCGTGAAGAACTGGAACCCTTCACTGACATCGACCCGATAATCAAGCTGTCCGTGGACAATGAGTGTCGGCGTCTTGAAGTTCTTGGCGGAATTCAGCGGCGACCATTGTTCATACAGCTCGTCGTTCTCGTACGGGGTCCCTCCGAATTCCCATTCGGGAAACCACAGCTCTTCCGTTGTCCCGTACATGCTCTTGGGATTGTACACTCCGTCGTGGGAGACAATGGCCCGAAAGCGGTCGGTGTGCCCGGCCATCCAGTTCATCATGTAGCCGCCGTACGATGCCCCTGCTGCCGCCAAACGGTTCGCATCAACAAAAGGATACGTTTTGACAACGTAATCCAGACCGTTCATGAGATCGATATAGACTTTGCCTCCCCAGTCTTTGCTTATCTCATCCGTGAACTTCTGGCCGTAACCCGTGCTTCCTCTCGGATTCACCATCAACACCACGTATCCGCGGGATGCAAACATCTGGGCGCTCCATCGGTAGTGAAACTGGTCACCCCATTGGCCTTGCGGCCCGCCATGGACAAGATAAATCATCGGATATTTTCCCGATGCCTTGAATCCCGGCGGCTTGACAATCCAGCCGTGAACCTTTGCCCCTTCCGCACCCGCGAACCAGAAATCTTCGAGCGGGTTCATCTCAAGGGCCGCCGCTTTTTCCGCGTTGATTCTCGTCAGTTGCTTGATGTTCTTGCCCGAAATGTCCATTCGAAATAGTTCAGCCGGTGTCTCAATGGACTCTTTGATGAACACGATCGTCTTGCCGTCCGGAGTCAAATCGAAGGAATGATTATATCCTTTGCTGATGATCGTCTCGATTTTCCCGTTGGAAACGGTAATCTTGAAGATCGTGGAATTTCCCTTGTCGTCTGCCGAAAACAGAAGGGTTTTGCTGTCGGGGGCCCAGTAAACGTCACCCACGCTGTAGTCAAAATCCTCGGTCAGATTCACGTGTGCTCCTTTCGACCGATCATACAGAACGAGGCGCCTTCTGTCTGCCTCGAATCCGGCCCGCTCCATCTTCCGATACGCAATGTACTTCCCGTCAGGGGAATACAACGGTTGACTGTCGTTCGCCGGATTCTCCGTGATTCGTTTCGCCGCTCCACCTGAAACGGGCACCGTGAAGAGGTCGTTATTTGTGCTTACGGCAACAACAGGATCAGTATTGCGGGTGAAAACTACCTCTTTGCCGTCCGGAGAGAAATCATAGTCCCAGGATCCGCCGAGATCAATGGGCGGCGTATCATAGTCCCCGGGTGTGAGGTCAACAGCCTTTCCTCCCGTTGCCGGCATGACAAACATGTGGCTTCTCCTGCCGTCCTTCCAATAATTCCATACGCGGTACGGAAGGTGATCGAACATTTTCGCCTTGATCTTGCTTTTGGAAAGTTCTTCGTTGCGGGCCCGGTTGCAGTCGTCCGTCGCACAATCCGGAAAAACATCCGAGCTGAACGCGAACCAGCGTCCATCGGCAGAAACGGTCAAACCGGAAGCTTCCGTGGAAATCAAAGAAACCTTCTTTGACTCTCCTCCGCTCACGGGAATTGTCCAGATCTGGGATTCGCCGTCGCGGGTCGAAACAAACGCGACGGAAGCTCCATCGGGCATCCACCGGGGGTTGTTGTTGGATCGGACCGCATTCGTCAGCTGACGGACCGCCCCGCCCTCGGTCGGGACAAGATACAGATTGCTGTTCGATGAATTCTCGGTCTTGTTGTAGTACGTCAGCACGAAAACCACCATCTTCCCATCCGGCGAAATCTGCGGATCACTGATCCTCCCCATGCCGATAAGATCATCAAATGTCAATGCATGCTTCGCCTGCGGAATCGCCGCCGATGCAAAAAGTATCGATAGAAGGATTGCTCCAAAGAATCTCATGGTACCTCCGTTATTTCAAATGGAGCCGCAGTTCAGGGCTGCGGCTTTGCCTCTGTTTCTTCATACAACGTTGTTTGCAGGATCGAACGGAAACGGTCGGGGATTACCTCCATTGCGTGATCCCAACATAGCGAGTTCGACAAGAACCAGGCGGCGAGGGTATTCCCATTGTCACTCTTCCAACGGTCCCAAAACCCGTCCCCGGGTCTTTCAATTCTCCATGTGAATTTCTTCCCGCATTTTCGGCACGTTGCCTGCTTGATGAATCCCATTCAAATCTCCTCTATTTTTTCCCAAAAAGAAATCTCAGCGGTCTCCAAACCCTTCTTGCCCAGGCCCTCTCATCATGGAGCGCCCCCTGGTCGAGAAAATACTCAAAGTCCAGACCCTTCCGATAACCTTGTTCCTGCAGGATGTGAGCCATATCTTCAGACCCCGACTTCAGTCTTGCCTCCAGATCGACGGTCCCGCAGTCCATGTAAACTCGGATGTTCTTCAGAGGACCTTCAAAGCTCCGAACTTCTTTCAAGATCTTGTCCTCATGATAAAGAAACGCGCTGGAAAGGCAACCCGCTTTCGAAAACACGTCGGGATGCCACCAGACGAAGAGAAATGAGATGAGCCCGCCCATGGAAGAACCCATGACAGCAGTGTTCGCTGCGTCCGGCATTGTTCTGTATGTGCTGTCGATCAGCGGTTTCAATGTGTGAACAACGAACGATGCGTAACTCCGTCCCAGCTCCGTGTCCGAATATTCCGGGCCGCGGTCTGCGGAATTCGAAATTCCCACGATGATAATCTCCTCGATTGCCCCGGCCTTGATGAGGCTGTCGGCAACCTCATCCACGTGCCAATCATACCCTATGAACGAAGTTGAGGGATCAATGATGTTCTGCCCGTCATGCATGTAGAGAACCGGAAATCTCTTCCTTTTCTCCTTCTCGTAGCCCGGCGGGAGCCAAACAATGACATCGCGGGCATGGTTGAGTCCAGCCCCCTGTAATCCCCGATGATAGTGCACTGTGCCGCTGATGCCGCCGCCCTCGCCCTTTCTCACATCCTGCCAGGAGAAAGGCATGATTTGAATGAGAGTATCCCTGACCGGCATGAACCTGAAATTGCCCGGGATCTCATCATGATTGTAGATTGCCTGATTGTTCCAGGATCCCCGCGTGATCTTGAATTCGACCGCCTGGCCTTTCGGAACCTTGAAGAGATGGTTCCACCCCGAATCGCCTTTCGTCAGTTCCACTTTTCCCGGATTCCAGTCTCCCAGCGCCGATGTGTTCCCCGCAATGTAGATGCGTGAACCGGCAGGAGTGTCTGAAGGCGGGAACACTCTCACCGCCACTGTTATTTCCTGGGAGCATCCTGTGGCAATAAAGAGGAGAAGAAAGAGGATTATCGAGGCACAGCAAGAAAAGCCGATTCTGGTCTTTGTCATGGAATCATCTGCGAAGAGGTACTGAAGGTGCATGCGAAGGGGCGGGCTACAGTTCCGGTTTGAGGATCACGCCTTTGTTCTCGTGGCCGTTCATTTTCACGATGATCGGCCGGTTGAAACGGAGATGCCGAACGGCCGTGCCGCTTTCAACGGGTTCCCTCGAGAGCAGCCACTGCCAGTCGAGAAAATCCGACTCGTTTTTCGAATTCACGGTGAAGTAACCCACCATGAAGGAGGTAATATTTTGGAAGAAATGCGACCCCTGGGACGGCGTTACATCCATGTCCTTGAAACTTGCTTCGACAATTGCCCGGGCTCCGGAAATCTGGTCCCATTTCACCGGAATCCCCAGCCACGGGTCGAGTGTCCCCCATCGTCCCATTCCGATAAGGAGATAGGGTCTGTCTTCGGCAAGTAGTTTCTCATTCATCCGCGTCACTTCCCTGGCGACATCTTTCGACTTGGACCGGTCATAACGGTCGGAATCGATGACGACGATATCGTACAAATCCTTGATGCTTCCGTGTCCGAGGACATGCGTGCTCACGCAAATGGTTTTTTCAGGATCAGTGGTTTCAAGGCTCAGTTGTTCGATTTCCCGACTCAGCACAAGCGGGCGCATCTGGAGAATCCCGAAATCGGCGGGCTGATTGGGCCTCAGCGTGGCTGCAAATTCAATCTCCACGGGAGTTCCCATACCCCATGACCCGAGTTTCAACAACATCTCGACGATACCGGGCAAAGGGAATGTCTTATGACGCAGAATCGGCGCAAACGTAACGATCCGAACGCCTTCCCTCGAAAGCCCCTCAAACAGTGCGTCGTTTTCCCTCGAATAGGTCGATCCCACAAGGTGAAGCGTCCCATCGCGTTCGGCAACCTCGAGCTCAAACGGCTTGAGCAATTCGTCAGCCGTGCTGCTGTGTTTCAGGGGGGAATCGGCGAGGTCAAGTGCATAGAACACCTGCTGATTGTTCTGAAGGGCCTGGACGGGTGTCGAAAACTGAATCAGGTGCTGCGGATATTTCGGACAGAACCTGACCGTGATACCGCCGTCGACGATGATCTTTCCAAGACCAAGGGCTGCAGAGACAATGCCGTCACTCGGAGTCTGGGGCGGGAGGGGATAGAAATTATAAGACTTCGCAACTCCTGAGAAATGAGGATAGAACCTGTTTTCGTGCTGCAACCCGACCATCCTCTGGATGATGACGGCCATCTTTTCTTCTTCAAGACGATACGATGTTGCCTTGATATAATCCTTTGCGCTTTGATAGAATGTCGAAGCATAGACGCGCTTGATGGTCGCGAGCAATTCTCTCAGTCGGACCGACTTATCCTGGTGATTGTTCGGAATCATGTACGTTGCGTAAACACCGGCAAACGGATGGTACTGAGAGTCCTCCAAAAGGCTCGACGAGCGCACGGCAAGCGGTTCCTTCGCAACTTCGAGGAAGGCACTCAGTTGTTCGACGATTTGGCGCGGAAATGTTTCAGCCTGAACAAACTGACGGGCGATTTCCTGGTCGTCCGTACCGTTCAGTGCAATACCCCGCAGCTTGTTTTCTTCGATAAACTGGTCGAATACGGTGGTCCCCAGAATCACGCCGGGCGGCACGCTGATTTTCACGCCGTCGAAGAGATCACGAATACCGTAGTTGTTGATCAGAAGATTGACGAATGCAAGGCCGCGTGCCTTGCCGCCCATGGACCCGCCCCCGATTCGCGCAAGACTTCCACCGGGATCAAACGTCTCTTTCGAGAAATCCGTAATGAGCCCTTGTCCGCGGGCTTTTCGATACTCCTTCAGCGAATGTATAAGATCTTTTCGCAGGCCCTCGACAGACCCGTAGTCGGAGACTTTTCTCGGCCGAAGCTGATACGCCAGCCAGAATTCCGTACGGGCTTTCAACCATCGTGAGAAATGGTTCCTTTCCGCGTGATACTCAATACTTTCTTCCGGCACAAAATGGAGCTGCTCTTCGAGCGATTTCAGATCGCTTGCCCGCGCGACCTCCTTCCCCCCGGGAACACGAAAGACAAAATCGCCGAAGCTGAAGTATTGCGTCATGAAATTCCGCAGCTCAAGGAGCAGGGTTGGGGACTCCTTGAGGAGAAATGAGGCACCCAGCTCATGCGCCTGGTGCTCATATTCCCTCGTGGTCGACTGCAGCAGGATGGGGATATCGGAATAATGCGCCTTGACCTCATTCGCAAAAAGGAACCCGGCCCTCGGCTCGACCACCCCGTTCATCGGAAAATCGATGTCGGAAATGACGCCGAGAATATGGTCCTCGTATTTGCGAAAACTCTCCATCGCCTCTTCATAGGTCCTGCAAAGGAGGATCTTGGGCCGCGCTCTCATTCGCATGTACCGGTGGGTCAAATTGACCCCCTCCTGAATGAGACGCTGCGATTGGCTCAGAATCTCGGAATAGATGATGGGGAGGTAGGAAGAATAGTACCGAACGTTGTCCTCGATGAGAATGATGGATTGGACCCCTGCCGTGTTTGTGTCATGTTCCACATTCATCTTATCTTCGAGATGTTCGATGATGGCGATAATCAGCCTGAAGTCACCCTGCCATATGAAGACATCGTCGAACATGGAAATATCGTGGTAGGCCGTGAGGTCCTTCAACTCCCGGTTGTCGTACGCGAGAAGAACAACAGGAACATCCAACCCCGCTTCCCGAACCATTTGAACAAGGCGGAGCGCCGTCATGTCCTCGATATGGAGGGTCGTGATAATGAGGTCAAAACGCCGTTCCTCCTGGGCGAGCTCAATTGCTTCACGCCCGCTCGAAACCCTGGTCAGCTCGGGAGAGTGGCTCAGATGCAGCCCCTGATACTCATTGAGGATCAATTCATACAGGCGCCCGTCTTCTTCGAACAGGTGAAGGTCATAGAGACTGGATACCAGAAGAACATCGCGGATCCTCTTTCGCATCAGGTTCTGGAATCCCTGAATACGGGACGCATCATCCTGACCTGATCCTCGGAACTCAAAATTCGCTGAATTGTAATTCGTGTCTGCCATAGGACGTAGTACGAAGTTCTAACACCTATAACAAAAATCGGAGTGGATCGCTCCACTCCGATTCAATTGACAAAGCTCAGGAAGTCAAACCAATCCCTGATCCATCATTGCATCAGCTACTTTCAGAAAACCCCCGATGTTGGCGCCGTTTACGTAGTTGCCGGGGGTCCCGAACCGTTCGGCGACGTCGACACAGGTCTTGTGGATGCTCTTCATGATCATGTGGAGGCGATTGTCGACCTCTTCACGGGTCCATGAATAGCGCATGCTGTTCTGAGCCATCTCGAGACCTGATGTCGCCACCCCGCCCGCATTCGCGGCCTTCCCGGGGCCGTAGAGGATCTTCGAATCGAGGAACACGTTGACGCCGTCAATGGTCGTCGGCATGTTTGCTCCCTCGGCCACGACGTAGACACCGTTCTTCACCAGATTCTGGGCATCCTTGCCGTTGATTTCATTTTGCGTGGCACTTGGAAAAGCGCACTGAGCCTTGTGCGTCCACAGCGGATTATGATCCATTTTGCCATCAATGACATTGAACGTGGCTGTCTTGAATTTTTCCGCATACTCCTTGATCCGTCCTCTGCGAACATTCTTCAACTCCATCACAAAATCAAGTTTCTTCTTGTCGATCCCCTCAGGATCGTGGATATACCCGTTGGAGTCCGACAACGTCACGGGCTTCGCACCCAATTGAAGCAATTTCTCCACGGTATACTGTGCGACGTTCCCGCTTCCTGAGACGAGACAAGTCTTACCCTGCAGCGTTTCACCTCTCGTTCCCACCATTTCAGCGGCAAAATATACTGAGCCGTAACCGGTTGCCTCCGGGCGAATCAATGAGCCGCCCCAGTTCAAGCCCTTGCCGGTCAGAACGCCGGTAAATTCATTCCGAAGCCTCTTGTACTGTCCGAAGAGGTACCCGATTTCCCGCCCTCCCACTCCGATATCGCCTGCCGGAACATCGGTATTCGGTCCGATGTGTCTGAAGAGTTCGCTCATGAAGCTCTGACAGAACCGCATGACCTCGTTGTCACTCTTTCCTTTCGGGTCAAAATCAGATCCGCCCTTTCCCCCGCCCATAGGAAGCGTCGTCAGGCTGTTTTTGAAGACCTGTTCAAATGCAAGAAACTTGAGTATTCCCAGATTCACCGAAGGATGGAGGCGAAGTCCTCCCTTGTACGGCCCGATCGCACTGTTCATCTCAATTCGAAAACCCCGATTCACCTGGACCTGACCCTGATCGTCCATCCACGGAACCCGGAAAAGAATAACCCGCTCGGGTTCAACGATCCGCTCCAACAGCTTTGCCGATCGGTATTCCGGATAACGGTCGAGTACAAGTCCCAGGGATTCGACCACCTCCTGTACCGCCTGAAGAAACTCAGGTTCATTTGCATTCTTGGATTTTACGTGTGCCATGAAGTCTTTGACATAGTCTGACATAACGTTCATTCTCCTTTAGAGGGGAGCCGACGAACAGAACAATGATTGCGTCGCCAGGTCCCGCGGGGTTCATGTGATGGTGTTGATTGGTGAGGTGCACTGCAACAACCTTAGTACGGGAATCAGAGCCTCGTCCGCGGTCTTACGGGAAGATGCCCAATTCCGTGTATGATGTGGCAATCTTGTTGATCGAATCGATGAATGCTGCAGTCCGGAGGTCGATCCCCTTCGTTCCCTTCCAGATCTCACGGACTTCCCTGTGTGCGTTGATCATGGTGTCTTCCAGCCCGGAATTCACAAGGTCCTCTTCATTCGGTCCCTTTACCAGCAAATTTCGCTGGGAATCCGAAAGTGACTTTCCGGTTGCCTTCTCGATGACATCAAAAACCTGTCCCATGGAACGTTCAGTGAATCTCCGACCCATGCGTCCCATCCTCACATGCTGGAGATTCTTGAGCCATTCAAAATACGATACCGTGACACCGCCGGCATTGAGGTACATATCGGGAAGTATGAGGATCCTCTTCCCGTTGAGTATTTCATCCGCATCGGCTGTGATCGGGCCGTTTGCAGCTTCGCCGATCATCTTTGCCTTGATTCTGGGTGCATTCTCTGCTGTGATCTGGTTCTCAAGCGCTGCGGGGATGAGTATGTCGCACTCTAATTCAAGGGCATCGAGGCTCTTCGGAATATTCGTGGCTCCGGGGAAACTCAAGATCGAACGGGTATCGTGTCTGTGCTTCACAACCTCGTCGACATCGAGGCCCTTCGGGTTGTGGATAGCTCCCTCGTACTCCGCCAACGCAACAATGACGGCACCTCCCTCTTGCAGAAATTTTGCCGCGTGATATCCAACGTTCCCCAATCCCTGGACAATGACCCGTTTTCCCGCCAGCCCTTTTGTAAGGCCGATTGCCTTCATATCTTCGACGATGTCGCAAGCTTCCCGAATGCCAAAATAGACGCCGCGCCCCGTCGCCTCTTTCCTCCCACGAATCCCTCCTTGACTGATCGGCTTACCGGTGACGCAGGCTGCCCCATCGATGCTGTCGGGAGTCAGGGCCTGATATGTATCCATGATCCACGCCATTTCCCGGGCGCCCGTGCCGTAGTCGGGCGCGGGGACGTCAATCCCCGGTCCGATGAATTTCTTTTTTACCAGTTCCGCTGTGTAGCGCCGCGTGATCCGCTGCAATTCGGCAACTGAATACTTCTTCGGATCAATCTTGATCCCTCCTTTTGCCCCTCCAAAAGGAACATCGACGATGGCGCATTTGTACGTCATGAGCGCGGCGAGCGCCATCACTTCGTCTTCGGTCACGGCTTCGCTGTACCGAATTCCTCCCTTCGTGGGCAACTTGTGCTGGCTATGCTCCACCCGCCATGCAGAAACAACTTCGTAGGAATCTCCCACCTGAACGGGGAATTGAAATCGATAGATACTGTTGCAGACTTTGATCTGGTCGAGCAGACCCTGGGGATGATCGGTGTAGGTGGCGGCCCGGTCGAAATTGCGGCACACCGTGTCAAAAAAACTCACATGAGATCCCTGCACCATCGAGGCTCCATGAGATAAAAGAAGAGGGGGGACAAATCAACAGTTGTTAATATAGAATGATTTCACAATGAGAACAACAAACAGATCAAAAAAAGACAGACAAATCAGGCAAAAACCCTGATTTTGCCGGACAAAAACCTCTGCAAGAAACCGTCCGTTCCGGTTCCTGCAGTCACACTTAGTGCCGATGGGCGGGGTCTACGGATTCTTATTGGAAGAGGGGTTTGGGGCGATAACAAATTTCCTCCCGAACTCAAAAAGTCCGCTCAGGAGAGCCACAAAGAAGAGATCGCCGAGCAGTGCATTTCGAAAGAATGGAATCCCCATTGTATAGGAGAGCATAAGGCCGTCGAAGGTCATTGGATACACTTTTCCGCTGCCCTGGAGCCAGACTCCGGCATTGGTGATGAGGAAAAACAAGATTGAAGAGACAAGCGAGCCGGCGACAATCGTAACAGGACTCTTCCTGCTCTGAAGAGACGCTCCAAGGATCACGACGAGAAGAACGCTCCCGTAGACGTAAAGCATAAGGCCGTGAAAGCCGAGGACGAGGTCGCTCAAGAGAAGGGCCATGATGGGAATAACGAAACCGATTCTCTTGTCCAAATAAAGACCCCCGACCAGGGCCATCGCAATAACCGGAGTGACATTCGGCGGGTGAGGAAAAAGACGGGCGCACGCAGCCGAAAAGATGAGGACAATGCCGAGGAACAGTTGGTTTTTCATCGCGACTCCCTTCATGAATGAGTTCAGTATTCCAATCGGATCCCTGCTTTGACCCGCCGTCCGGGCATCGGATATCCTGGAACAACGGAAAACCGATGATCGAAAATGTTTTCTGCTGACACACCAAAACGAAATTCTATGTCAGCCGCGCTGAATGGTACCGAGGCACTGAGGTTCGTGAATCGGTATGCCGGAACAGACTGCGAGTTATCATTATTGGTAAATCGAGTTCCCGAAATGAAGTGATATGCTGAAAGGGTGACCGAACCGACATAGGCCGTCAGCGATACATTGAAAAGATGTGACGGAATAAAAGGAAGATGTTTGTCATACGTAGGATCTGTTTCGGAATCTTTGTTCAGTTTCCTGGTGTCGGTATATGTGTAGTTTGCGGTAATTGCCAGCCCCCCATCCAACAGGAAACCCGTATAGTGCACTTCAAGGCCTGTTGAGGAGGATCGGCCGATGTTCTCAGGCCTGAAGGTATTGAGGTCAAAAACAATCCGGTCGTGGATGCGAAGCGAATACCATGTGATTTCAATTGACTGCCTGCCCAACATTTCCCAGGTCGAGAGAACTCCGATGTCCGTATTGGCAGACCGTTCCGGCTTGAGGAAGGGATTATTGAATCCCACATAGTAGAGGTCATTGAACGATGGGGCGCGAAAACTCCTGCCAAAAGATCCCCTCAACCGGACGTCCCCTTCTCGAAGCAGGCGGACATTGAGGCCGACTTTCGGGGTCACGGCCCGATCCACGTCCGAAAAGTCGTCGTACCGAACCGAGCCAAATACGGAAAGCCTGTCGCCCCACGCCCTGTCGAAGGACAATTGATTCTCTCCGCAAACATAGAGCGCCTGATGCTTTCTCCTGACAATCCCCACGAAGTCTCCTCCGCGCAGGCTCGCTTCGCTAAGCTCGCCACCGGCGGTCAGGCGAAATCCCTCAAACGGCACAGCATGGATTTGCGGGTTGATGGAGACAGCCGAGTTATGATAGTACGTATCGATGGGAAACAGCGGGTTGGGGTCACGGTAGTTCTGCAGACCGTAACGGAACGAGCTTTGGACTTCGACATCGATCCCCCCTACTCGATCGGTTCGGAAACCCACCTGGATATTTGCATTCTCATCTTTTTGGCGGGCTTGTGGACTGGGAAAATCGATCGGCCCGGGGACGCCGCTTTCCGAACGTACCGCCTGGGCCATGAATGAGAGAATTGAACCGCGATCCAAGCTCACGTCTCCATGGAAATATCCTTGTTTGCGACGGAAATCCGCGTTATTCCGATACAATGAGCTGTCGGGGCTCCCCGGCCGGGTGACTGAAAAGGGAAAGTCCTCTCTCCCTTCTTCGACGATGATCCCGGCGAGTATACCTGCCGATCCGAACCTGCCGTCTCCCTCCAGCATCCATCGCTTGAAGCCAAATGATCCCACACTTGCCTCTCCCTTTGCACGAAGTTCCTCGCCCGCCGATCTCGTGAGAATATTGATCACCCCGCCCATCGCATCCGCACCATAGAGGGCCGAACTTCCTCCGCGCAGAACCTCAATGCGGTCAATATCCGAGAGTGGAAGAAGGCTCAAATCGACGAGCCCATTCTGAAACGAGCTGAGACGTATGCCGTTGACAAGGATGAGGAGATGCTGCGTAGCGGTTCCGCGCAGAGAAGCCGTCTTGAGAGATCCCTCACCGCCAAGATCCTGCAAAAGAATGCCATTGGCCCTCATGAGCAGTTCATCGGCCGAATTGCCTCCAACAATTCCGATATTGTCAAACTGAAGAACCTCCACCGGCGAGGGTGAATCGGTCAGGGAAAGCGTCGATCTTGTCGCAGTGACGACCACATCGGGAAAGGAGACGGTCGAAAGCGAATCGCGGCTCTGATTCTGGGCTTTAAGAGCGGAAAAAAGGGCAAGAATGGCAAGAAATCGGTTCATCGTTCACTCCCTCGAATGAGTGGAAAAAAAGAAGCTCCGGCCTTCGGAAAAAGACCGGAGCTTCCTGAGCGAACTAGAACTCATGAGCTGACCTTCCCGCGAAGGCTAAATTCCATTAGTCTGGCAGGTCTCCTGGCTTTCCCAAACCTTGACTTGTCTTCCCGTTCGCTGTGAACAGTGACGTGGTTTTGTCAAGGACCTTCCCGATACTCCGGGTTGGGACTACAGTTGCGGGGCAGCTTCCGATTTCTCGCCGTTGGAAGCGAGGCACGGAATTCCCTTTTCATCCCGCCTTGCGGTGGGACACCAAACCAAATTGTGAAAGAACAACAGCAGTGTAAATGTAGAGAACCGGAGCGCAAGAGTCAAGGCCTAATACCCGACAGCAGCGCCATTCCCGCGTCGGTCCGTGACTCCGACATAAGACCCGTCGTGTTCAACGAGAATCCCTTCTGCCCTTCCGTATTCCCCTTTCAGTTCGACCAGAGCGAATCCTCTTGCTGACAATCCTCTTCTTAATTGGCTCGGCATGCCTCCCTTTTCATAGAAGAGTGTGTCGGGACGCCACTGATGGTGAATCCTTGGGGCTTCAATTGCCTTCTGCAGATCCATGCCATGGTCGATGACATTCACCGCGATCTGCAGGACCGTTGTAATGATGCGCGAACCACCGGGGGTTCCAAGAACCATGAACGGCTTGTTGTCCCGCAAAACGACGGTTGGCGTCATCGCACTCAGCATTCTCTTTCCGGGCTCAATGGCATTCGCCTCCCCGCCCATCAGCCCAAACTGGTTCGGTGTGCCTGGTTTTGCTGAGAAATCGTCCATCTCATTATTCAGAAAGAACCCCGCTCCCTCAACCATAACGCCGCAGCCGAAGAAATCATTAATAGTCGTTGTGACACTGACGCAATTCCCCCACCGATCGATGATCGAATAGTGGGTCGTCTCGGTGGGTTCGCTTCGAGGAATCGCTCCGGCAGAAATCTTTGAACTCGGAGTCGCACGCCGCGGAGAGATCTTCTTCCGCCTGATCGACGCATAATCTTTGGAGACGAGTCGATCCACCGGCACGTCGACGAAGTCCGGATCTCCAAGAAACTCTGCCCGATCTGCATAAGCAACCTTCATCGTCTCTGCAAGGAGAGTCGACGTTGCGACCGTCCCACGGCCGCTTTTCTTCAGGTCAAATGCCTCAAGAATATTAAGCATCTCTACAAAAACGGCTCCGCCCGAGCTCGGAGGTCCCATTGAGTAGAAATCGTAACCGCGGTACGATCCTTTGACGGGAGGCCGTTCAACCGCAGAATAAGACTTCAGGTCATCACTCCCGATGATTCCCCCGTATCTTTTCATTTCTGCAACAATACGTTCTGCCGTCACACCGCCATAGAACCCCTCCCTGCCCTGACTCTTGATCATCTCAAGAGTGTTCGCAAGGTCAGGTTGCCTGAGCGTATCGCCAAGCCCTAGTGGCAGCTGATTTCGTGAGAAGACCTTGAGGGCTTCGGGGAATCTCTTGAAAACGCCAAATCCGTCGGCCAACTCGCGCGCAAAGAATCTGTTTCTGACCACAAACCCGGCGCGGGCCTCTCTGATTGCGGGATCAAGGACCGCGCCTCGCTTCATGGTGCCGTACTGATCCAACGCACGGAGGAGGCCGGCAACCGAACCCGGCACCCCCGATGCAAGGGTCCCTTTTTGGCTCAAGGATGATACAAAGTGGCCGTTCTTGTCCAGAAACATATCGCGACGTGCAGCACTCGGCGCTTTTTCACGGAAGTCGATTGTGGTGGTTCTCCCGTCTGCAAGCCTTATCACCATGAAACCTCCCCCGCCGATGTTTCCGGCAACGGGAAATGTCACTGCAAGAGCAAAACCCACTCCTACGGCCGCGTCGACTGCATTCCCGCCATTCTTCAGTATCTCCAATCCGACTGTGCTGGCAAGGGAATCGGCGGATACGACCATCCCCCTTTTCCCCGTGGCGGTCTGTTGAGCCCAAAGATGGGTTCCCGCCGCAAGGTCGCCGAGCAGGATGACAACAATACACACACCGATGCGATGAACACGGTTCATGATTACTCGAGAGAAAAAGGAGGCCTCAGTCTTCAGTCGAAGACTGAGGCTTGATTCAGAAGGGTAGATCGTCGGCTTTGTCGGCAGGATGTTCTTCCTGGGCTGATGGACCCGTATCCGCGCTCGGTGCCGCGCCTCCCCGGGAATCGAGCATCACCATTTCATCCAGGACTATTTCGGTTACGTAGCGCTTGACGCCGTTCTTGTCATCATAATTGCGATGCTGGAGCCTCCCCTCGGCGTATATTTTGCCCCCTTTTTTCAGGTATTCGCCGCATATTTCCGCCAATTTCCTCCAGGCCACAATGTTGTGCCACTGTGTGCGCTCCTGCAGATTTCCTTCAGGGTCTTTCCAGGATTCATTCGTGGCGATGCTGAATGTTGCCACTGCCACGCCGCTGTTGGTATATCGCAGCTCCGGGTCCTTGCCCAGATTCCCAACCAAAATGACCTTGTTGACGCTGCGTGCCATAAAACCTCCTTAAGTTAAAGAATGGAAAGCGGGGGGCAGAAACTTCTCGAAAAATTTAAATTAAAAGGACTTGAATGTCAAGACAATCGCCTCAGCGCGCAGCCGCCTCCATGCGGAAAACTCCGATGCGGGAAGGTGTCAGAAGAAAAAGCTGGTCCTTCCAGACGGCGACGTCGCGTAACGGAGAGAGAGGAAATTCGGCGATGATCGTCGAAGCCGCGATTCTCATTCTGATGGATCTGTCGTCATTGAACCATAGCAGCGTGTCATTCGCCGCGACCAGAAATCCTTTTTCCATCGCGCATAAGCCCGCTGAATTGCGGATGACTCCTTCGCCGATGGACCGCAGGTATGTTCCCGTAAAATCAAACTCAACGACCCTGTCGGCCTCAAGCACCAACACCCTGTCGTCCTGTGTTACCGCAATCTCGATCGGTTGGTGGAGTCTCCCTTCTTGTGATTCGAGAGTCCCAAAAGAACGAACGAACCCGGAGCGGCTGTCAAATTGGACGATCTTGAGGTTTTCCCCGTCGAGAACAAACAGATCACCCTGACGTGAAAGCGCCAGGCCAAGGGGGTAACCGAATTGGGCGGGTACGAATGAGGTATCGCGGGTTGCCAGAGAGGAAAGGAATACCAGATTTCTGTCATACCGAACGACACGGTGGTTTCCATAGTCAGACACGTACACATTCAGCCCGTCGGTTGCCACCGCTGTCGGACGATCGAATGTCGTCACATCCCAACCGAATCCGCCTATGGTTTGCGTTTTCGCCCGTGTGTCTCCAAAGCGCGAAACCGTATGACGATCACCGTCAAGAACATAAATCTGCCCCGAGACATCAATGCTGATCCTCGAGGCATTTCCAAAAACGCCGAAGAAACCCTGCTCCGCAAAGAGGGTGTCGATCCCCGCAGGGCCCGGTAGTATGGAGATAAAAGCGCTAAGTCCTACTGCAACAATCGCCGCCACCCATCATCCCTCAGTTCGCCCCGTTTTGTCGAGTGTACAATGAGATACTCCCCGAATCCGGTCCGGTCGACGAAAACGAATTCGATGCCATTCTCGATTTGATAGAAGTGCCAGATTTCGTAGGGTTTGCCGCTTTCCGTGCTTGGCATCCGCTCGATTTCGTCCGGTTCGTTATACAGGATGAAGACCCTTCCACGGTCAGTACGCCAGCCCTCTCTGTTGAAGGCTCTGAATCTATCGCTGGCTTTCTTGATCCTGGTCAAATACTCTTGCCGTGTGATGGGATCGCGACCCATCTTCCCCTGTTCGACAATGGTCCAGAATGCCGCCAGGAATTCCCTCTTTCCATCAACAGAAGTCACCTGCGAATAGAGCTTGATCTCGGGCTCCGTCGCATGGTATCGGAGATAAGCGAACTCCTGATCCAATTCTTCACCCGTCAATCCGCTTAGTTCAGTTTCCTTCATTCGCGCGTTGGTTACCTGCGCGGACTTCACTTGAGGATTGTACACGAAGAAGTTCTTTTCAACCCTTGCGAGCGGCTCGGATGATTCGCTCAGGACATAGAGCTGATATCGGTATTTTCCCGATGAAAGCTTTACGACGTTCGTAGTACCCACTTCAACGGCATTCCGAACGCCGTATTTCTTCTTTCTTGTGTACTCCTGGAGAGGCCTCCCGCCCGCGTCCGCCAGTACGACCTTGACCACGTACGTATCCGCAGGATTGAGGCCATACAACTCTGCATAGTGAAAAACAACCGGATAATTGGCAGTACCGAACAAGAGTGTCGGATTGGGAATGACTTCGTGGGCGTTCTTGAAGAACATGCCTGTCGTGTTATCAGATTGCTCGATCTTCGAGCACAGCTCCACATCACTGATCGCTACGCCCGAGCCGTTATCGGGCCCGCTCACAAGGGGAATCACCAACGAGTCGCGGCGCCGTTGATCCAAAGTGTCAATTCCTGTGACATACAGTTCATACTCACCCTTTGGCAGGATATATCCCATCTGAGTCACAAGGGTGTTATGATACGACGGATCAATCGTGTCTTTGACGGACACGGTGAGAAGGGACCTGTTCTGGAGTGCATATTCACCCGTCTGTTTGTTCTTTATTTGGGTCTGGATCTCCAGATATCCCTGATAGCCATCGATCCTACGTTCAAGGGTGACCAGAGGCGGAAAACAGGCAAAATACAATTCGAAATAACTCGAGGAATCGGTATGCCCAAATCGCGCCAGGTCAAAGCTGACCGCAAGGGTGGATCGCGGCACAATTCGATCCTGCGCCAAAATACCGGCAGGCAGCAACACAATCAGCGAGAAGATCATCAGTCTTTTCATCGTGGTCCTCTACTATTCAATAGGCCAGAAGATTGGCCAGAAATCGAAATGCTCCCGGATGGATATTTTCAAGCTGTTTACCAAGATTCAGGTTCACATAGATCCACTTACCCTCACCTCGGGGGACGACAACGATTCCCGGAATCTGTGTTCCCCCGGATAACATGAGCGGCGTCATTACGTTGTGCCCGGATCCAATTGTGATTTTGTTCGGGGCGCGAGAGAACAACCATTCCTCCCAGTCTGTCTCCTCCAATCGGTTCGGCTCGAGCCAAATGCGGTGCAAAGTGTCAGCCAGCACGTCTGTTTGCGCATCGAGCGACGCCGTTGCTGAGAGGTTGACGCCTTCAATGAGAGGTTCCCTGTTCCAGACATCCGCATCCTGCGAAAGGATGAGGAGTGTCCCGCCTCGCTCAACAAATTCCTTAAAAGAATGCAGAGAGTCAACCGCTCCGAGTCCCAAGACCCGTTCGTCGATGATAATCGTCCTGAGGCCGCCGGGATCTCCCAGGAATCTTCCATCGGGATTCAATATCCTGTGGTTCACACCCAACCTTCGAAGGGTCTGGACCATGACACTTGCCTTTCCGGAAGAAAGCACCCCGATGGGCCGGACGGAGTCAACAGAGACATCAAACTTTCGGGCACCAAAGTATCCAACCACGCTTTCGCCTATATGAATAGGAACTCTGTATGTACCAACAGGAATCGCTTCATTCCAGTTCAAGGAGAGAGTGTCGACAACCGATGCCTCCTTCTTGTTCAATCTGAATTCCCCGCCATCGGCAGTTCCAAGCGAATCCCGCACCATGAGCCTGTCAAGCAATCCGTCGTTGGAGTGGTTTGTGATTTTGCATACAAGCCGCTCCCGAGGCGCAATACGTACGATGGGCGTGAGCGGCTCGACAGTCAGCTTCGGAGCGAACAGAATCCGTTGGCTTACCTTCTTGAAGAAACTCTCGACCCTTGACTTCTTCTGGTGAAGTATGAAGAACTCAAGCGAGTATCCATGCCTGTTCTTCATTCTCCCTCCATAGGAGGCCGGAAGATCCAAATCAACCTGTCCGGGGGAAATGAGGCGGTATTCAGAGCCTACGGCAAGCGGCACCTTTGGCTCTGTGCCTTCATTGAGAAACCACCGGGTGGGACCTACATCGGGAAAGAAGATTTCCGTGATCCCGTCCGAAGGAAGTCCGATAACGGAATCGACCCTGATGGTTGTGAGTTGGCGCGCCAGCAGCACCGTGTCTCTCATGGTGTATCGGACAGAGACTCCAACAACAGCATTCCTGAGTTCCTCCAGCCCCTCCTTCCAGTGAAGGAGAGTCTTACGGTCATGATTCGCAAAGAAATTCCATCCAGAGAGCCTCACATCGATGGAATCCATTATTCTCACCAGTCGTTTCAGCGTTGCCGGCTTTGTGCGCTCAACAGCGCCCTTTCTCGCAGCTGTCAGAACTTGGTTCCATAATCCATCCATTTCCCTTCCCAGGCCCTGGAGACTCTTGCCGAGCCGTCCTGGTATTCCGGCATCGGGAGTCTTCGGCGAATTCGCCGTTGATGGAGAGTCGATCGAATAAGAAAGGGCCCCCTGTTGCCGCTGGAGAATGCTCCTCTTCATGCTCTCGTAACTTGTTCCGATCCCGACACCGATGGTTCGGTACGTGCGGGAATCGAATTCCGGTTTTCGATCAAGCGGAAATAAGAGAGAGCCTCTCGAGGAGGCTGTGAGTACCCTCCCGACTTCCCAGTAGCGGGGACGCACAAATCCGCTTGCAGTCTTCTTTTGAGCAGCCGCCCGCACAGCTTTTCCCAGCGCAGAGCGAAGAGCGACCCATCTGGGGGCTTCCGTACCCTCTTCCTGTCTGTCCGGGGCCAGCAGAATCAGGTCCGGGCGTATTGCCTCAATGAGTTCGCGAAGCTTTGCTTCGAGGGTGTCGGGTGGCCAATACTCGTTCACAAAAGCCGTATCTCTGGCCGACCCGAAATCGGGAAAATTGAAGAAATATTCGACTCCATAAAGAGCCGCCGTGGCCTTGAAGGCCTCTCCCCTTCTTTGAAAAGCGATCTCTCCGGGACCTTGGACCATCAGGTCGTTATCACCGGATTCTCCGTTTGTGACAAACGCATTGACAATCTTTGCCCCCCTGCCGAATCGAAGGTACGACAGAGCCGCCAAGTCCTCGAATCCCGGTTGAAGGGCGAGAGACAACACCGTCATGCGGCTTTGAGCAACCAATCCCCTTGCATACACTTCGATTCGGTAATCCTCGGGACCATTTGCAGAGGATTGAACCGGGAAGCAAATGAGCAATACAAGTGCAATGAGAGTCAACCTCATGAATCGTGTTTCTCCTGCGGCATGAATTGTGAAAATCGATTGGGAACTGCCACGCAGCATGCTGATTCCGGGGGGAAAAGAAAGGGCTGACTCGCGTGAACGAGACAGCCCTTCCACTAGCTCTTACTAATGCGGCGGCTTAGAAGCCAAGCTTTATCGAGATGACCTGATTGTCATCAAACAGATCGACAGAACGCAGTGCAAAGTCGACTGTCATGGCAATCCCGGTGAAGTTGTAGCCAACACCGAAGCCATAGCTTGCTCCAAAGATGTCATCTTCCGTCTGCTGTCCGAGTGTATGGAAACCGAAACGCCCGAAGAGCTTCAGCGAAGAAGGCATACTGTAGCCAATTTCTCCACCAAGACGGTATTCGTCATAGAAGAGGTTATCGTTGGCATAGGTTCCACCAACCTCGTATTGAATGTTCTCGGTCGGACGGCCTTCATAGCTCAATCCCAGCTCGACCGTCGCAGGAAGTTCCGCACCCGCTGCCTGGGTCTTATAGAACTGAGCCGGCAAACCACCGGTGGTCGTCTGCGCGAAGCGGTACAATCCGGATCCGTCGTACCTCATCTCGGTACCGATGTTCTTGATGGCGAGCCCGAAGTTGAAGCCCTGAATTCCCACCAGTGACCGGTATTGAATACCAACGTCGAATGCAGCTGCGCTGGCCGAGACACGGTCAATCGTTTCGCTGATCACTTTGGCAGTGATGCCGAAACTAATAGCATCCGTGATGCTACGAGCATAGGTCAATCCCACCGAAACAAAGGTGGGGCTGAAGGAGCGTCCCACGAGACCCTCAGGATCGGTTCCCGTGGTGATCGGAATCTCGCCGATATTGAGTGATTTCAGTGAGAACGCAATGTTTCCGAACTCGCCAAAGCTGCCGGCTACACCAGCATACGTCAAGGTGACGTCGGCAATATAGGTCAGGCTCGAAAACATGCCTTCCGCGCTGGACGACAGGCGACCAACGCCTGCCGGGTTCCAGTGCACTGATTCCAGTCCCGATGTTGTGGCAATACTTGAACCGCCGAGCGCCAAATCACGCGCTCCCGTGGGAATGAGGATCCACGGTGCGGCCGTGGTCCCCACCCTTTGATTTTGGGCCATCACACCGCTCGACACTACCAAGAGCGCCAAGCAGCAGACAGTCACCCATACTGCAAACCTGCTTTTCATAGGAGAATCTCCTTGATCGGTTAAATTTCTGTCCATAGGGCTCTTGACTTAGAAGATATCGAGAATTTCCTGCTCCATGATCACAGCCAGCTTCACGATCTTCGTGACGCCGACCTCCGGCATGTCAACGCGGCAGATGTAGATACCGCTGGCAACCGGGAAGTTCTTCTCGTTCACAAGATCCCACGCCACGAACTGTGATGCATCATCTTTCTCGAGCGTCCTCACGAGATGGCCCGCCAGGTTGAAGATCTTGATCGTGGCCTTCTGCGGCAAATTGTTGAAGGTCACGAACTTGTCGTATCGGTCAACCTCCGCGCCATTCTGCGTGTAGTATGGATTCGGAAATACACCGACCTTGTTGGCACTTGCTTTGGCCAGTGTCGCATTGGCCGTCGGAGCATATGCTGCAGTGTTAATGCTGAACAGATCCGACGGAGTGTTCGGTTTTGTTGAAATAATACGGATGACGTTGCCCGTTGCAGGCTGTGTTCCGCCTACCACGTTCGCCGGGAAGGTCACATCAGCCACACTGCCTGAATTGAACGTCACCAGCACAAAACGAGCCATCACTTCACCGCCCGTTCCGGTAACGTAACCGCCAGTGGCATAGTTCGCCGAATCCGCGGCAAATGCATCATACGCTGACTGCCCGGGAGTCTTAGGATTTGCATCCATCCAATAGATCCAGTCTGTGTATGGATCGTTGTCTCCACCGGAGATGGAATGGTCTGCGCCCGAAAGGCCCCAAGCATCATCACCGTCCTCATCGAGAATCCAGGGGATCATCCGGTAGTCATCCGCTGTGTTGGTTGGCGTGCCGATGCCGATGTTCCACAACTCAAACGGAATGTCGACGAATTTGTCGTTCGTATAGTACAGGATGCCTCTGTTAGGACCTGCCGTAAACCGCATCTCGAAGTCGTACGGTATGAACCGACTGAAGTTGGACCCGCGGAACATCCGGCTCTTGAAATACGTGAAGCTAATGTCGGATGCACTGGGATTGGTATGGACGCCCCATTGACCACCGCCCCAGTCTGCTGCAGGACGGTCTGCACCGGTCGGCGTCGGGAAGCCGCTCGAATTGAATGCATAAGCAGCATAAGTCGCCGGACTGATGGCGCCGCTCGGACCTGCGGTGTGCTGGAAGTCCTTCACGTCATTCGGGGGTCCAACAGCTTTAATCGTCATTCCATCGATCACAGGGTAATTGGCATCACCGCTCTGGTTGGTGAGCGATGTGTCAACTGCCCAGGTGTTCTTGGTCACATTGAATACACCCCACTTTTGACTGGCCGTAAATCGCACTTCGTACGTATCGCCAGTAATTGCAAGGGGATCCGCAATGAAAGCCTGAACGCTACCATCGCTCGCGCCGCCGGTCCTCGCCACAGTTACAGTGTCTCCTGTCGCCGAGACCAGCTCTTTGCCGAACGGAACCTTCGGCCGAACAGTGATAATGTTCGGGGCAGATTCCAAGGCCGCCGTGTAACCGGTCAAGGTTGCACGTGAGTAGGCCGTAACGGCAAAGTAGTATTCCTGTCCGTTGTACATCTTCGGAATGTCACGAACGAAGTCGTTCTTGATGCTCACGAAGCGGCTCACGCCGTTATCATTGCCAAACTGGACCGGTTTCAACACAAACTGACCGACGAGAGGGTCGAAGACCAGGTCGCTGACCGTCTTCACGTTGTTCACCACGTCGTAGGTCGCGATTCGAACCGCTGCCGAAACGTCGGCGCCGACCGAGGGGAACTGATAAAGGTTGTATCCTTCAAATGTGTAAGCACCGGGCTGGACCACCCTGACTTCTGTATCCTTGATCGTTGCCTGGTCATAGCTCCAGTCAAGGAGGATCTCACCGTCAAGCTCCGTCACCTTCACAGTCGGATTCTTCGGTGGTTTTGCTACTTTGAAGACCAGATTAAAGGTCTCCTGACATGCCAGGTCATAGGCTTTCATCACCGCAACACTGGAAAGGCGATCGCCGCCAATTCCGACCACAAAGCCCATGTAAATGTCCTGCGTGTCGTTCGGGGCCATTTGGAAAGGACCGGTATTCACGAGGATACGACGGTCTCCGGGAGAAAACGAATACGTTGTTCCCAGACCATCGATGAAGTTATCCGGCGGTGTCCCTTCGGGCAAAGACGGGTTCCCTGAATACGGGAACCTGGAAATTGCCATACCGGGCGGATGCGGATACGGTGTCGGAGCATCCTGCATCGTTCCTACAGGCGCAAATCCGCGAAGCATTGCCCACCAACGGCCTGATCCGCGATCGTAATCTCCGAACGGCGGATCGGAGAACGGACTTCCTGCCGAGAAGAAGGCAAAGGAGGACATCGCCTGATTCTTCTTCCCATAGACCCTCTTGAAGTTAAAAATGGCTGAATCACCCGGCGCACTGACCGTCGGGCCTCCGAGGAAGTCATAACCGGAAGAAGGTGGCGGGAGGTTAAACCGTTGATACGAGAGGTCCGTCGCATTTCCGTTGAACACATAACCCATGCTCAACACGCTGTCCGAACCGACAAGGTCGTCACCGGCATTGCCAAGGTCGATATCAGACCACTCGCACAGGAACATACTGTCAAGATAGAATGTCCCTTTCGTGCCTCCGCCGATGTCTATGCCACCCTTGTTGATCAAACGGTAACGTGTGAAATACACGTTGCCAAGAGCATCCGTCCGCTTGTAACCCCAAACGGTCTTCTGCACTTCCAGACCGATCGGCTCGGACCCCTCGAATACGAGGGTCTTGGTCCGGTCGAGGCCAT